>DATJWL010000049.1:0-13525 GCA_035501215.1 Casimicrobiaceae bacterium | reverse complement strand
GAAACAGCAGGCGGCGCATCGTGTTCTTGCGCGCGCCTTGGAGGTCAGCATCGGCCGCCGCGGCGAGGATCGGCTGAAGATCCACGCCAGCTAGATGAACGCTCACCTCCGGATCGGCCTGCTCGCCGAGGCGCAGCGCGCCGATCTGAAATGCCCAATCCCGTAACCGCTGTGCGACGACCTGCATCTCCGCGCCGGGGATAGGTGACGCGATGGTGCCGTGGTTCAGGTACGCGAGACGTTTCACCGTCAGCCCTTTGAACGGCTTGGCCTCGGGAACCAGCGCAGCCATCAGCAGCGTTTTGGCCAGCCGGTTGTCGTTGCGGCAGGCGCGCTGCGGGCAGCCGCTGCACCCGAGTCGGCGGTCGTGGTCTTCACGCAGTCGCTGGCACGCAGCCGAGCTATCGGTGTTGTGCTGGCGCCGGATGATCGGCAGGAAGCTTTCGCGGTACAGGTCGCGGGCGCGGTCGAAGCGCGCCTTCATAACCGGGTCATCGATCGGATCCTCGCTCTCGGCGAGCGCATCGAAGGCATCACCGACCGGCACCACGCGGCCGGTCTCGAGGTCCGGCAGGTGGTTGACGAGCAGCTCCATCAGGATGCGGATCGCCGTGCGTTCGCGCTGCAAGCAGTCGGACAGCGCCACCAGCGCTTCGATCAGTGCCGGCGAGAATGGATAGACCTTCCTGAAGTCGGCCTCGTCGCCTTCGCTGCCGATGAGGACGCTCTGCGCCTGCCCCGCGGCGCGCCAGGTCTTCGCGAAGTCATCAGCGAGCCTCTGCGCCGACGACTCGTCTTTCGCCTTGACCACGCGGTGCGCGACGATCGCAGGCAGGTTCGAGTCGGCAAGTGTCACGGTCTCGAACCGGCCGTCGTGGTGCGACAGGTTGCGCGACAGCTCGTTGCGCACGGCCCCTTGCGCTTGCTCGCCGAGAAACTGGGAGAGGTCGCGCTGACGTGCGATGAAGCTCACGATCGGGATGGCGCGATCGGCGTCTTGCGCCTCCTTGAGTTTCACCATCTTCTGCACTTCGCGGCCGACGAACGGCAGATCGCTCGAATTGCCCGCGAGCCACAGAACAAGCTCGTCCAGGTAGAGCACGATCGCGTCGAAGCCGAGCACCTTGGCGTGACGGCTGATGACGCCGAGACCGGTGTCGAGATCGACGAAGCGACCTTGCTGTGAGGTCCACGACGTGAAGAACGTGCGCACGAGGTCGCTGAAGAGCTTTGCGCGCGGGCTCTGCGCATCGCGGTCGGCCTCACCGATGTACTGCGACGACACGGCGGCATCGAACGTAGGCGCGTCCCACGCGCGCTTCTGCGCGAGCTTGCCCCATCCACTCGCGGCTTGCAGAACGCCACCGTTCAGCTTGGCGAAGAACGCTTCATCGCTGAGCGCGCTGCGCAGACGCCGCGCGTCGTCGAATAAGCCCTGGTCCGCATACACGGCCGGCGTTGGCGCATCGGGATGATTCTTCGCGAGCCATGTGACATAGGCGCCGAGGATCTTCGACTCCATGTCCTGTGCGCCGAGCATGTGGATGGGGAGCTGGAGCAGCTTCTTCTTGCCGATCCACTCGTTCTTCCCGCGCAATGCGTGCAGCTCGCCTCGGCTCCACGGCGCCGGATGGTCCGCGAGCATGAGATCGAGCACCGCCATGAAGTGGCTCTTGCCCGCACCGAAAGAGCCGTGCAGGTACGCGGCCTGGCTCCGGTTGTCGCGTAGCGCGCTGCCGATGATCGAGAGTGCTTGCTCGAACGTCTGGAGGATCTTCGGGGTGATCGCATAGTCGCTGACCGTGCGATCGGGGTGCGAGATTCCACCGGTGAGATCCTGGACGAAGTCGCCTTTTCGAACGGCCGCCGGAAGCGCGAGCAGATCGTGGATGAGTGTCATGCTTGGTCTCCGGTGGCCACATACCGAGCGGGGCGCCCGGAGAGCTTCTCGACGACGCCGTCGGTAATGAGCTTCTTGAGTGCCTTCGCGATGAGCGCTTTGGTGACACCCACCTCGGTCGCGAGCTCGACTTCGGTCGGCCCTTCGGGCAGCTCGACTTCGTCGTCGTCCTCGTCGTCGGCTTGATATTCCTCGATGTCAGGCTTCCAAACTTGAAGTGCGGCGAGCACCTCGGCCGGGTCGATGGCCACGCGCTTGACGACACTGGGTGGTGTCCACGTGCGCAGCTCGCTCACAGCGACGCCGAGTGCGCGAGCTTCTCCGGCAACGAAGTCGCGAAAAAAGTCGCCGAGCTTGGTGCCATAGGTCGGATCGATATCGTTGTGCCACTGGAGCAACCACGGCACACGCTCGTCGATGCCCGCGAGGATTGGGTGGAGGCGATCCTTCTGCCAACCATCCTCGGTCTTGCGACGCTGGTAGAGACCCGAGAGAGCTTGCGCGGTTTGCAAATGATTCCAGCCCGCCCAACCGACGAGGGGCGTGGAATCTTCGTCGGTGTTGCCGCCGGGAACGCCAATGAAGCGCTCCTTCGGTACGTCGAGCTTGCCGCGCAGACTCCAGAAGTGGCGCAGGTAGTCCTTTGGGCCGTACTTGTCAGGAACCGGGATGGCCTTGATGCCGAGGCGAGTCAGCTCGGGCGCAAGCTTGCGGTCGTCCTCGAGCCGCTGGAGTCGCCACGTCTCTTCCCAAGTCGCGCGCTTCTCCATGCCGGTCTCGGCGTAGCGGTAGCCGGCGAGGAAGGGAACGCCCTCGCGGTCGACGAGCTCGGAGATCAGCGTCACGAGATCGAGTCCGCTCTCTTCGGTAAGCAGCTCGTGGGCGGCAGCGACGGCCGGATCGCGGCCGAGTTCGAGTGCGAGCTGTCGCGCGGTACGCAGTTCGGGCGTGGACTTCTCGCGGAACAGCGTCTCGATGCGTTCGACTAGCCAAGTCCGTACAGCATCGGTGAACACTTTGGCATCGTCGAGTGGCGACCAGCGACGCTTAGCCTCGGGCGCCTCGAGCAAGCAAAGCTGCTTTCCATGTTCGGCGTCGTCAAGAAGTCGCAACCGCTGGCGATAGAGTTCTGCAAGCGGACCACCAACATCCTTCGGAGCGTCGCGCTTGTGGACGCGGAACCACTCACCAGCCGAAGTGTCGGTCGCGACCTCGCGCGCAAGACGAACCTCAAACGGGCGGTGATTCGGCTCCACGGGCACGCGCACCATCTCGATAGAGGGCGCTTCGACGCTCGGTAGGCCGAAGAGGCTGTAGACACGCCAGTCCATCTCCTCTTGCAGCGAGACGAGGATTGCGCGCAGACGGGTGCGCTCGGCGACGCACTTGGCGCGCGCGTCGCGGAGCGCGGTGAGCTTGGGCGTCAATGCAAGCGTCGACACGACGACCATCTCTGGCGCCTGCTCGGCCATGTGCCTCACGGTCTCTTCGGCCGCGACAACCAGATCGAGCAGCTTGCGGTGAAGTAACTCCTCCTTCGGAACTGGAAGGTGCTTGAGAAGTTTCGATGCGTACTCAAGCCGATCCTGCCACGGAGTCTTAGATAGACGGGCTCCGTCGCCAACCTGGTCACCGCCCTTCGGAAACATCACGAGCCGACACCAGGCCGCCACGGTGGACGAGTTGAGGTATCCGAGAAGAGCCTGATGCTGAGCTAGCGAGGCGTCGGCTCGCAGCTTGATAACCGGTGCGGTTCTCTTGAAGATGCGATCCCCTCGATCGAGGACGAAGTGGTTGTGAGTCGCTACGAACGCGAAGGCGATCGAGAGCGGCCAACGATGTTTCGCGCGAGCCAAGCGCTGAACGTCAAACCATTTCCGGTTTCCAACTTCTTCGACCGTAGTAGTTCCAGAGAGCACTCGTGCCTGAAGCAGGCGTCTCCAGGGCCACAGCAGTTCGAGCACCCTCGGCGACGCCTCGACGGCCATCTCCGGCCATGAGAACGGCCTGATGAGGTCGAGATGCGCATCGATCTCCCAGTCGCGAACTTCCTCTCCGACAGCAATCGAGATGCGCGACACGGGAAAAGGAGTCGTCCATTTCCTCGGGCGCAAGTAAACGTCGTCGTGCCCTACGTTGATCGAGACCCCAACATCGTGGATTCGTCGAGCAAGGGTTGAAGACGCCGCCGCCTCCAACCGCTGCTTCAGTTGCCGAGCGCCACCACCGACCAGCACCCATGGATGGCGGCCAATCTCGCCCTCGGTCATCTGTTCGACCGAAATGAAACGTCCTTCAAAGCCGACCTGATCCAGGTGACCCACGATCTCCGTCCACACGGGCGCACGGCTGGCGTCTGGGGGCTGCGTGCTCTCGCCGCGTTTGCCGAGCACCGAAGTAACCAATGTGCCTTCCGGTCTCGGACGACGCCGGGCGAACAAGATGAGCGTCGGTGTCCCGTGGCCCGGTAAATATGCACCCGAAGTATCGATCACCTTCGTCACGTGTAGACGCGGAAGTACCTTCGCGATGAGTGTCTGACCAAAGTCCCGCTTGGTGAAGGCGTTGGCGTTGATGAGCCCGACAAACCCAGCGTCCGTCGCGAGCTCGAAGAAGCGCTCCGTGAACGGTGCCGACAACGTGTACTTACCTACTGCGCTCTCGTACATGTCGAGGTATCGGCGCCGCTTCGCCGTGTCGTTCTCTCTGACGTACGGAGGATTGCCGACGACCGCGTGAAAGCGCTTGGTGAGTACGCGCTCGACGTCGGCGCGGTTCTCAAGCCGAAATAGCCGATCGCCCCAACGCAGATCGTCGTCCATTGAGGTCTGGCCCACGCTAATCACGCGTTGTTCGAAGCGATGCAGAAGACTATCGGCAACCACCACGTTGGGCGTGATGTCCGGCGCACGTTCGAGTCGCCTGATGCCCACCGCGTCGAGGAGCGCGAGCACGAGCCGAAAGCGCGCGATGGCTACCGCGTACGGGTTGATATCGACGCCGTAGATCTGATCGAGCGCGCGCCGCGCGAGGTCGGCGACGTGCTCTTTCGGCGCGTCCTTCTGCCAGCGCCCGAGCAGACGCCGGAACGCACCGAGCAGGAAGTGCCCCGAGCCGCAGGTTGGGTCTATGAGCGTCACGTCTTTGAGCCCGAACTCCGCAATGGCGGGATCGAGCGTATGGTCGAGGATGAACTCCTCGACGAACTCCGGGGTCTGGAGCAGCGCGTAGCGCTTGCGCACTGCCTCCGATAGGTGCTGGTACAGGTCGCCGAGGAAACGCGTGTCTTCGCGGGCAAACACCAGCGCGGACACACCGGCCGCGTCGCGCCTACGGAAGAAGTCGAGCAGCGCTTGGGCGCCCTCGCTCGACGGCGACAGGCGCCAGATCGGGTTGTGTTTCGCGTCAAACACGTCGCGTGCGCCGGGCAACTTGCTCAACTCGCGGAACACCGCCAAGAGGTACTCGCGCGGGCCGAGGAACGGCGCGACCTGCTTGAACAGATCCTCACGATCCTCCGCTGCACGCAGCGCATCACTGGTCGCGCCCGCGACACGTGGATCGATGTAGCCGCGATCTTCGAGAGTGCGCACGAATACGATGGACAGGATCCACGCAACCGCAAGCTGCGTGACGCGTTCGCGCCGCCACGGCTCGAACCCGAGGCCCGTCTGGCTGTCCTTCTGCTCGTCCTCCCAGGCTGCCTTGAGGCCACTATCGACGCGCTCGGTCTTCGCACGCGCGAGTAGATCCTTCTCCAAAGCCTTGAGGGCCGGTTGAAGGCGCTTGGGAAGACAGACGCCGTGGTTCTTCTTCCCATCTGGTCCTTCACCGCACCACTGGCACATCGTCGGCGAACCCGTCACGGCGATCCCTCGGCTCTATGGGCATTCGCCAGCCACGCATCGGGCATGACGAGTCGCTGGCTCGGCAGCGGCGCGGGTACCGGCAGCTTGCCATTGATGCTGGGGGCGACTCCATCGGCGTGCGACGGCACGACGAGCAAGATCGCGGGTGCGTCGCCGCGCTCGGCGCCTTCGACGATGCGCGCGAGCGCACCTGCAAGCCCGTACCGCGCAAGCGCGCCAGGCCAAGCGAGCACGATCGTCGGATCACGACGCCGCAAGAGGTCATCGACGACACGTTCGGTCGCCTGACGGACCAACTCGATCAACAACGGCCAGTCAGGTCCACCTGGCCCTTGGCGATCGGCCGTTTCGATATTCGTCCACTCAACGCCGAGCTCTGCGGCGGTCCGGCGGATCGCCGCGGTCAACGCTAGATCGATCGACACCGGCGACGTGTGCAGGGCAACGGCGAGCGCGTCGGTGGCGGGCTGAGCGAGGTCGGCGCGAACCTGAACGACGCGAAAGCGGCCGGCGGCTACGCCTCGATCGAGCTGATCCTGAAACGCCGCTGCGCGCTGCGCCTCGGGACTGCGCCGCTGCGGACCCAGCCCCGCGCCGGGAGCCGCCGTGGGCTTGCGCGTCGGCATTGCTACCGTCATCGAGGTCGTTGCGTGCTGGCCAGGTCGACGGTATTCACCGGCCGAGCCGAGGTTGGGGTCGAAGATGAGCCCGTGCGACGCGAGCAGCTTGTGGAGATCAGTCCCTTCGGGCAAAGGCTTCGCCTCGGGGTAACGAGCCGCGATCCGCTTGCGAACAACCTCCGCCGACAGCCCTTCGCCCGAGAGCGCAGCGAGGCTCAGCGCTAGCGCCCGCGGCGCGTCCATCCCGCGGGGGTACAGCTCGAGCCGCGCCGATGCCGCCGCAGTCTCGCTCGCCCGCGCCGCGAGCGCCAGCCGCTGGTCGGCGGGCAGCGTCGCGAGTGGAGTACCTTCCACGATCTCTGCTAGCTTGCTCCGGACCAGCTCTGACGATGGAAGCGGCTCCGTGGTCGCGAGGACGGCTGCGGCTTGTGCGAGCGTCGCGAGCGTCTCGAGCACTTCGGGATCGCGTGCGACCCACGGGGTATCGCCGATGCGGCGCCATACCACCGGTGGGTTGGGCCGCAGCTCCAGCGCCACGCGCACGAGCGCGCCTGCCGTCCGCACATCTTCCTCGGTGGCAGCGCTTTCGGTACGTGCCGCGGCGAGTACGGTGGCGAGGTCGAGAAACGGAACCGCAGGGCCGCGCGCGTCGAGCAGCTCGCCCAGCGCCTCCGTCAGGAGCGGCGTCGTCGGACTGGTCGGCCAGCGCTTGTTCCGCAGGCTGTTCAGGCTCGAATACATTTGCGGGTTGTCGATGCCGAAGGAAGCGGCCACCTCGGGTACCGGACGCGCCGCGGGAAGCCCGGTGTCCGGCCGACCGTCGGGCAACGGATCGAGCCCGGTGAGAACGCGCAGCCGCTTGTTCATCTCGCTCTGACTCGCGCGGCCGATTAGCTCGCGCGACCAATCGGCGAGCGAGCCCGGGCGCGGCTCCGCAGCGGCAAGCGCGGCGAGCCTTTCGCGCAACGCCTCGGCTCGTGGCTTGCCGAGCAACTTCTCGACGCGCGCAGCGGGAGCGAGCGCTGCATCGACCGTGGTCTTGATGCCGGCGTCGATCAGTCGGTCGGCGGTGCCCGCATCGATACCGGACTCGGGGTCAAGATCATCGAGCGCAAGCTTGGGGCGTGCGAAGCCCGCGAGCAACACCGGGCGGTTCTCGATCTCGAACCGTGAACGCAGTGCATCGGCGAGCGTCACGATCTCGCGGGCCACGAGCGTTCCGACGCCGCGAACGACCGACAGCTGATTGCGGGGAAGCAGGAGGAGCTCCGCGACGGTCGCTACGCCGGCGCGGTCGAGCGCGTTGCGTGAGCGTGCTGACAGCGGCAGCGCATCGACGGGAGTCTCCGGCCGTACTTGCTCGATCGAAAGTGCGGACGCGCCATCGTCGTGCTCGGCCGGCGCGGACAGCGCGCTCGTCCATTCCTGGCGCATCACCTCCGCGCTCGGGAAGCGCACCTTCGGATCGCGCGCGAACGCCTTGCGGAAGAACGCCGCAAGGCGGTCGCGTACCGCAGCATCGAAACGTTCGGCTTCGACGAGAATATCGGCGGTGGCGTCGCCCTCTGGCAACGCTGGCTTGGCGCCGGTGAGCGCGTGGTAAAGGACCGCAGCAGCGGCGTAGCGATCGGCATCGGCGTCCCATGCGCCACGCAGGTACAGCCAAGGATCGCGCCACTCAGCCGTGCCCGCCGTGATCGCGGTCGCGTCGGCGGACGACAGTGAGAAGTCCAACAGCAGCAGGTGGCTCTGCTTCTTGGACTGACTCGTGAATCCGACGTTGGTCGGCTTGATGTCTCGATGAGTAACACCGGCTTCTTCGAGGTACTGGACCGCCGACAGCAGGTCGTCGCCGTAGCGGCGCGCAAACTCCAGGGGGAGTGTGCCTTGCTCGCGCAGGACGTCACCGAGGCTTTTCTCGCCCGCAAATTCGAGCAAGAGGCATGGCAAGCCGCCGAGAGTGACCACGTCTCGCAGCGCGACGATATGTTCGTGCCGCAGCTCGCCGAGCGTCTTCGCTTCGCAGAGCAGCCGCTCGCCACAGCCGGCATCGTGCGGAACCTTGAGCGCGAAGTCACGGCCCTCGCGGCGGACGTGTAGCACCAACGCGGTGCCGCCCGAACCCAGGCGCCGCTCGACGCGGAACTGGCCGGGAAGCGCGTCGCCCTTCTGAGCGTTGCGCGGATCGATGCTCGCGTTGGGATCGGGGCTCGGGCGTGTCAGCGCGTCGAGCACCCATCCCGAAAACCAATCCGCGATCTCGTCTGCACGAGCGTGTCGGTTCGGTTGGGTTGCCGCGGCGATGGCTTCGTCCAGAACGGCGAGATCGCCGCGGACGGACGACGGACGCAAACCGCCTTCTCCGTCGACGGTGCCTTTGATGCGCTCCTCACGCTCCGCGACGGTTGCCGCCGGGTGCTGTCCAGTGAGCACGAGCCACGCGAGGCAGCCGACCGAGAACACGTCGCTGTCGTACGACGCCTTGTCGGGGTCAGCGAGAACCTCGGGTGCTTGGTAGAGCCGATCGACCACCTGCGCGAGCTCGTGAAAATGCCGCGTGCCGACGCTGGAGTGCTCGATCCACGCTGCCGTCTGGAAGCGGTGCAGGCGGACTTGAATGCGGCCATCCGCGGCACGACGAACGAGCACGGACGCCGGCGAGAGGTTGCGATGCAGCACACCGGAGCGGTGGCAGTGCGCGACGGCCTCGACGATCTGCTGGAGAATGCCCAGGCGTTCGTCGAACGTGAGGTTGAGTTCCTGCCGGATGAATGCGTGAAGCGGAAGCGAATCCTCGAACGCTTCGAACAGGACAGCTGGGCCCAGTGGTGCATCGTCGACGAACGAGCGGTAGGCCAGGATGCCGGGGTGCTGGCCGATCTGAGACAGCGTGTGTGCTTCGCGACGCGCGGCGCGCTGCAGCTGCGCGCGGCGCTCGGCGGATGTGGCCGCTGGGACGAGATAGCTACGAACCCGCGCCTGATCGCGCTCGACGGCGGCGTTTTTCGCGAGATGCTCCTGGTACCCTTCGCCGTCGTCGAGTAGCTGGGCGAGCTGGTACCCGCCGACCACGCGCGCGGTCGTGCTCGGGCGCAGGCCGATGCGATGCGCGGCCTGAAGGATCTCTCTCATCATCGGGCGATTGACAATGCGTCGTGCGTCGCGTCCTTCTAGTCCGTTAATGAGCTTGCTTCCAACGTCCTCCTTGAGCAGGAGCCACGGCGGGCGTCCGCCATCGAGCTGGACGTCGGAGACGTTCGACAGGAATACCGCCGCGTGGACGTACGGACGGTCGCCCCGCAGCTCTCGTTCGAGCCGATCGGCGAGCACCTTCGCCTTGAGATTCGTCGTCTGATAGGGGCACTCGATCGTGCGGCGTCGGGCGGCTTCCGTGAACGTCCAGTCGACGATGTCGCCCGTAAGCGCGCCCGGGTGACTCTTGCTCTCGACGAGGAACAAACCCTGGCGCGAGAGGAACAGCAAATCCAGCTCGTACAACCGGCCGGACGACGGATCGTACAATTCGTGCAGCTCCCACGCCTGCAACGGATCGGTGTCCGTCATCGACGAGTGCTGGTAGACGAGGTCCAGCGCCTGGCGCTCCCACGGGTAAGGCGTCGGGCGCCCGCGACGGATGCGTGATTCGGGAAGCGGCACGCTAGTTCCCTATGCTCCTGGCGAACTCCGCCGCATTCGGCTCAGCATCCGGAGAGAGGACCGCGGCATCGATATGTGCAACGCCGGCGGCACGAAGCGCGCGCGGGGCGTCGGTGGCCGGCTGAACCAGCACGGTTCGACCGCGCGCGCCGAGCAGTACAGCGGCGAGGCCGGCGAGCTGGCGCCACGCAGCATTCTCTGCGACGACGACGACCTGATCGGTCCACGACAGTGCGGCGTTGTCTGCGAATGCCTTCGCGACGGCGGCGATCGCAGCACCGCCCGCGATGACGAGTTTGGTTGCAGGAGTGAGTGCGGGCACTGGGACGGACGGTCCCTTCACGCCGAGCGTGTACGCAACGTGATCGAGCGTCGCGGGCGCGTCAGGCTCAGCGAGCAGACTTTTCGCCGCGGCGTCGTCGATGCCGGGCCATTGCGGGCCGAACGGTTCATCATCCGCGAGGCCCGCAAAGCCAAAGCACTCGGCCGGCGAGAACGCGGCCCCCCAAGTCCCGGCGGCGTCGCGGAGCAAGATATCGATCCGATCGCCGACGCCGAGCGCGCCTGCGAACTGCATCCAACGCGCCTCGGCGTCGGCACCAAACCGACGCGGTACGCGCTCGCGAGCGTCGAGCGCACGCAGACCGAGCACGGCCGCCGCGTAGAACACGCCAGGCGGATGAGAGCTCGGCGGGCCGGCGAGCCCGCTGTCGAGCTTTTCTTCTTTCGCGCGCTTGGCTGCCATCCAATGCTCTCCGCTCCTGCTTTGCTCCCATCATTGCGGGCCGGTCTGACGGGCGTATCCGGAGCTTCGGCGTCCCAGAGGGCCACCACCCCACACGATCGAAACGCAGCCTATCAGACTCCGCCGTCGTCGGAACCGCGAGCCAGCGCGGATTATGTCCGAAGCGGCTGGATCCTTTGCGGGAGTGGACACCGGAGCAAGCCGGTTCTCGTCGTCATGGCATGAACCCTCGGGCCGCAAGCGCTGCCAGGATCTCGGCATCTTGGAATGTCGCGATGCCGGCGCGCCGGTTTCCCTGAAAGTAGGCGTAGCCTCTGTTGCCCGTCGGTGGCGCTCCCATCGCGGCGGCAATCTCATCGATCGATGCGGTCGCTGCTTCAGGCTTGGTCACGGTCGCGAGAATCAGATCGAACGGATCGAAGCTAGGGACCCACAAGACCGAGTCGAGAATCCCAGCGGGATCGATTGGCGCCTCAAGCCCTGAGTAACTGGCGATCGCACTGGTCGCGTCGATGGCGAACCCCCGCCAGTCTTGTGCTACGTCTGGATGATCCGCGTGGGGAAGTACAGCCACACAGCCCCATGAGCACGCGAGGCTACGTGCACCTTTGGGGCGCGCGATGCCCTCCGCGAGGGCCACCTCCTCGGCTAGCGCTCGGAGATCATCGTTGCCGTTGATCTCGTGCAAGACGGGAACGATCTTCGCGAGCCCCGCGGGCGCGGACTTTGCGATCACCATCGTGTATCCGTTGTCCCGCTTTTCGGACCGACGACCGTACCGGATCGGGAATGGAGCATCGATGGCTCCGTCGAAATCGACAACGCCCTTTCGCCACCGATGCTGTTCCCATAACAAGGAACCAATTGTCAGAACTCCCGCTCGCACACGAGGATTCTGACATCAGGAACATGCCCTTGACCTCGCGCCGCCGCCGGTGATCGATCGGGCGAGATGGATCGCGATCTCCGCGACGCGCGCGTGCGCCAGCTGCTCGAGGAGATGTCTCGGCCGATGGTCTACGCACTCGCGCGCGCCGTCGACGCGGACGTCCGCGCGAACACGTACCGCCATCATCTGATCGATGCCGCCGCCGCGCTCCCTCTGCCCGTCCTGCGGCGCGGGCTCGCGGACGGCGTCAACGTCACCGATCTGAGGCGGCTGTGCACGCGGCTCGGCTACTCCTCCGCCGGCTCCGCCGCCAAGCTCGCTGACCGCCTGATCGCCGCCGTGGAGGAACCCACCGCGCGCATCGCGCAGTGGCGGCCGTTCGAACAAGCGCGAGCCTTCGCGCGTCGACTACAGCTCGCCTCGCAGAAAGAGTGGTATGCGTTCGCGCGTGGTCGCATGCCGGACAAGGGCGAGTTGCCGGCGGACATCCCGATCGCTCCGTACGCCGCGTATGCCGAAAAGGGCTGGACGGCTTGGGGAGACTTCCTCGGCACCGACAACCCGGCGCGACATCTGATCGACTATCGGCCTTTCGAGAAGGCTCGCGCGTACGCGCGGGCGCTCGCGCTCGAGAACGCGAAGGAGTGGTACGCGTTCTGCCGCAAGAGGATCGGCAACCGGCGTTCGTTGCCACGCGACATTCCGTCGGCCCCCGATCGCGTCTACGCCGACAAAGGGTGGAACGGCTTCGGCGACTGGCTCGGCACCGGCCGCCTCCACGCGTCGAAGATCAAGTACCGGACCTACACACAGGCGCGCGCATTCGTGCGCGCGCTCGGGATCCGCAACGAGCCCGAGTGGCAGGCGTACTGCCGTGGCGAGATCCATCGATCGTCGCCGCGTCCGATCGACGTACCCACGAACCCTCAACGCACGTACAAGAACCGCGGCTGGGTGAGCTGGGGCGAGTTCTTCGGCACCGGCAACCTCGCTCCATATCAGCGCGAGTTCCGCTCCTATCAGGCGGCGCGCGACTACGTCGGTAAGCAGGGACTCGTCGACTCCAAGCAGTGGCGCGCGTGGTGCGCAGCCGGCAAGCGCCCGCCCGACATCCCCGGTGCACCCGATCTCGTTTACGCGGGCAAGGGCTGGGTGAGCTGGGGCGAATTTGGCACGGGCCACGTTCATCCCGGACGTCTTCAGCGGCGCCCGATGCGCGAGGCGCAAGCGTTCGTGCGCAAGCTCGGCGTCCGCACGAAGACCGAGTTCATGCGAGCGTGGCACGCGGGGCGGATTCCGAAAGACATCCCGCTCACGATCGATCGCATGCCGGGGTGGACGGACTGGGAGAGCTTCTTGGGTGTCAGCTAGGTCCTACGGATGAGCCGCGCGAGCGCGCTGAGGTCCAGTGGCCTGGTGAAGTAGTCGTCGACGCCTTCGCGCTCGCGAAAAGCGGATGGCTCGTCGAGCGCGGAGACCGCGATTATGCGCAACGCACGACCGAACCGCGTCGACACGTCCCTCAGCCGCGCCGCGAGCCCGATGCCCCGCGTGGCTACCGCGCAGGTCCCATTCGTAGAGCACGACGTCCGGGGTGAACGTGATGATCGCGGCCAGCGCAGCGCGCACGTTCGTGACCACTTCGCAGACATGCCCGGCCTGTTCGAGTACGTACTTCGCGATCGTTCGCGAGGCGTCGTCGTCGTCGAGGACGAGCACGCGACGCGCGCGTCCGGCCGTCGATGTCCGCTTTCGGCGCCGTGGTTCGGTCGTCATCCGGCCTTATCGTCCGATTGCCGCGGAGCTCGTCGGTCACGCGCTAATCCGTCCATGCGTCGCAGCAGC
>DATJWL010000048.1:0-2772 GCA_035501215.1 Casimicrobiaceae bacterium | reverse complement strand
GGCTTGGCGGCCAGATCGATTGCCTCGATCTGGCTGCGCGGAGTCATCACGTCGTCGACGCTGACCGTCTCGAGATCGAACAGGTTGGCGAGCATCGCGCGATGCTTGCCGCGAAAGTAGTGCGCCTCGAGCACGAGGCTGCGCAACTCTTCCTGGGACAGCTTGGCGTGGGGGTCGGACTCCGGATTGAGCCAGAGCAGCTTCAGCAGGCCGCGCACGACGAGATTCACCAGCCACACCGCCGGGTAGGCAAGGCGCAGCAGCGGCGCGAGCGCGTAGGAGAGCGGCGGTGCGATGTGATCGGCGTACGCCGCCCCGACGACCTTCGGCGTTATTTCGGAGAAGACCAGCAAGGCCAGCGTGATCGCGACCGTTCCGAGCGCCAGCGCCACTTCACCTTCTCCGAAGAGGCGCTTGGTGATGACCGCGGTAAGCGTTGCTGCCGCGGCGGCTACCAGCGTGTTTCCGAGCAGGATGACGCCGAGCAGCTTGTCGGTCTGCGCGAGAAGCGAAAGCGCCAGCTTGGCGCCGCGCGCGCCCTGCTTGGCGCGATGGCGCAACCGATACCGGTTCACGGCCATCATCGCAGTCTCGGCGATCGAGAAGAAGCCCGAGATCAAAAGGAGGACAGCGAGCGCGGTCAGGAGGGTGTTGAGCGAAAACTCGTTCATCCTGTACTCACGCTCTAGCGTCCGAGAATGACTTCGAGGACGAACTTGCTGCCAAGATAGGCGAGGACGAGCAATACCGTTCCGGCGAGCACCCAGACGAGCGCACTGCGGCCGCGCCAGCCGTAACGGTGCCGGCCGATGAGAAGCACGGCGAAGACGAGCCAGGCGAGCACAGAGAACACGATCTTGTGCGTGAATCGGAAGGGCTTCCCGAACACCTCTTCGGAGAAGATCGCGCCGCTTGCCATGGTGATGGTCAGCAGCGCAAAGCCGACGTCCAGGAGACGGAAGAGGAAGCGCTCGAGCGTGAGCAGCGGCAGAGCGCCGGCGCGCGGATCGGGAAGTCCGCGGTGCAGTCTGCGCTCGAGACCGAGCAGCACCAGAGCCTGCAACGCGGCGACGATGAAGAGCGCATAGGCGATAAGCGCCACCGCAATGTGCAACGCCGCGAGCGGCTCATCGGCAAACGAGGAAGGATGCGGATTCGGGAGGAGGCCCGGCAGCGGCGCCGCAACCGCGGCGACGGGAAGGGTCACGGCCGAAACGCCCGGCAGTGCACCGCCGAGCCCGACGCCCCATGCGACGAGTGCCGCGAGCCCGGCGACGGCCGAGGTGGCGTTGACCAGGCTGAGATCGAGGCCCGCGCGCGTGAACACCGTACCTGTCAGGAGCGCGGCGTGACCGATCAACGCAATGGCGGGCATCCACCGCGACAGTGCGCCGAACCCGGGCGGCTGCGGCGCGGCAGGTTCCGCCAGGCGCCGCCATTCGGGCAATGCCGCGACCAGGTAAGCGGCCGGCACGAGCAAGTAGAGTAAAATCATCGTGCTCAACCGCGCAGTTTACACCAGCGCCGCGATCGATCCCGGAGCGGCGCCTTCCTCGATGCTCGACTTACTTACCCAGCGACTTGGCCGCTTGATGAAGACGCTGCGCGGCGAGGCGCGTCTTACCGAGGGCAACATCGACGACGCGCTGCGGGAGGTTCGCCTCGCGCTCCTCGAAGCGGATGTCGCGCTGCCGGTCGTCAAGCGCTTCATCACCGCAGTGCGCGAAAAGGCACTCGGACAGGAAGTCGTCGGATCGCTCACGCCCGGCCAGGCGCTGGTCGCCGTTGTTCAGCGCGAGTTGACGTCCTTGATGGGCCAGTCCGCCGTAGCGCTCGACCTTGCGACGGCGCCGCCCGCGGTGATCCTGCTCGCGGGGTTGCAGGGATCCGGCAAGACGACGTCGGCAGCGAAGCTTGCGCGGCGCCTGCGCGAAGATCAGCGCAAGAAGGTGCTGCTCGCGAGTTGCGACGTGTACAGGCCGGCGGCGATGGCGCAGCTCGCAACGCTCGCCGAACAAATCGGCGTGGAATATTTCCCCGCGCCGCCCGGCGCCGACCCCGTGGCGATCGCAGGGGCCGCGCTCGCGTGGGCGCGCACGCATTACCACGACGCGCTGATCGTCGACACGGCGGGCCGGCTCGCCATCGACGAGCCGATGATGCGCGAGATCGCCCAATTGCACGCGGCGCTCAACCCCGTGGAAACGCTCTTCGTCGTCGATTCGATGCAGGGACAGGATGCGGTGAACACCGCGCGGGCATTCGCCGCTGCTCTGCCGCTGACCGGCATCGTGCTGACCAAGCTCGACGGCGACGCACGCGGGGGAGTGGCGCTGTCGGTGCGCGAGATCACCGGCGCGCCGATCAAGCTGGTCGGCGTCTCGGAGAAGCCCGACGGTCTCGAAGTCTTCCATCCCGATCGGATGGCTGCACGCATCCTGGGCATGGGCGACGTGCTCACGCTGATCGAGGATGCGCACCGGCAGGTCGACCGTGACCAGGCGGAGAAGCTCGCCCGGAAGATCAAGGCCGGCAAAGGGTTCGACCTCGACGACTTCAAGGCCCAGATCGGCGAGATGCGCAAGCTGGGCGGCATGGAGGGTCTGCTCGACAAGCTGCCTGCCGAGCTTGCTCAAGCCGTCCAGAGCTCGCAAGCCAGCCAGGTCGACGATCGCAGCATCCGGCGGCTTGAGGGCATCATCAATTCGATGACCCCGGAGGAACGGGCGCGTCCCGAGCTTCTGAAGGCGTCGCGCAAGCGACGCATCGCCG
>DATJWL010000047.1:0-5022 GCA_035501215.1 Casimicrobiaceae bacterium | reverse complement strand
GTTCTGGGAGTTCGGCGAGCCGGACTGGGAAAACACGCGTTACTTCCTGATGTTCGGCGTGGCCGAGGATCACGATTCCAACCCGATCAAGATCGGGCTGGGCAAGCTCAAGACGCGCGGCGCCGCGAAGTTCGTGTCGGTCAACCCGATCCGCACGGGGTATTCGGCGATCGCCGATGAATGGATCCCGATCCGCCCGGGCACCGACGGGCTTTTCGCGCTCGCGCTCGCGCACGTGCTGCTCAAGCGCGGCCTCGTGGACTGGGAGTTCCTGATCAAGTACACCAATGCGCCGTGGCTCGTCGCGCAGACACCGGGCATGCCGGGCGATGGTCTCTTTGCGCGCGACGACGCGGGGAATCCGCTGATCTGGGATGCGCGCGCGCACTGCAGCGTCAACGGATTGCTGCCGGAGATCGCTCCTGCTCTGCTTGCCACCGTCGATCTGCCCGACGGCCGCCGCGCGAAGACCGTCTTCTCGCTCATGACCGAGCGCTACCTCGACGATCGCTACGCGCCGGAGACCGTCGCCGCCGAATGCGGCGTCCCGGCCGAGACGATCCACCGCATCGCGCTGGAGATGGCACAGGTCGCATTTCGCGAAGCGATCGAGCTGCCCGTCCGCTGGACCGACATGCACGGCCGCAGGCAGAACAAGGTGGTGGGACGGCCGGTGGCGTTCCACGCCATGCGCGGCATCTCGGCGCACTCCAACGGCTTCCACACCTGCCGCGCGCTGCACCTGCTGCAGATGTTGCTCGGTGCGCTCGACGGTCCCGGCAATTTCCGCGCGCGCACCCCGTATCCGCGCCGCATCCCGATCCGCACGCTCCCCGAGAACGATCCCGCCGTAATCTTCGCGCCGAATACCCCTCTCACGCGCCCCACCTACGGCTACCCGACGCGGCCGGAGGAGCTGGTCATCGACGCTGAGGGCAAGCCCCTGCGCATCGATCACGCGTATTCGTGGGAGTCGCCGCTCGCCGCGCACGGCTTGATGCACATGGTGATCACCAACGCCGTGAATCGCGATCCGTATCCGATCGATACGCTTCTCCTGTTCATGGCCAACGTGGCGTGGAACTCGACCATGAACACGACCGAGGTGCGCGAGATGCTCGCCCGCAAGGACGCCGGCGGCGAGTATCTGATCCCATTCGTCGTCGTGGTCGATGCGTTCCAGTCGGAGACGGTGGCGTTCGCCGATCTCGTGCTTCCCGACACGACCTATCTCGAGCGCTACGACACGATCTCGCTCCTCGACCGGCCGATCTCCGAGCCGGACGCCGCGGCCGATGCGATTCGCCAGCCGGTGGTGAAGCTCGATCGCGACGTGCGCGCATGGCAGGAGGTGCTGGTGGAGCTTGCGTCGCGGCTTCAGTTTCCCGCCTTCGTCAACGCCGACGGCTCGCGCAAGTTCAAGGACTACAAGGATTTCATCGTCAACTACGAGAAGTTGCCGGGCATCGGCTTTCTCGCCGGCTGGCGAGGCCGGGATGGCGAGAAATCGCTGCGCGGCGAACCCAATCCGAAGCAATGGGAGCGCTACATTGAGCACCAGTGCTTCTTCGCCCATCCGTGGCCGGAGAACATGCGCTACTACCGCTACGCGAACAAGGATTATCTCGAGTTCGCGGAGAAGCACGCGCTGTTCGGCACGCCGCCGGTGCAGGTCGTGCTGCAGCTCTACTCCGAGCCGCTGCAGAAGTTCCGGCTTGCGGGCCAGAAGCTCTACGACGGACCGCAGCCGGATTCGCTCGCCGATTGCGAGCGGCTGGCGAATTATTTCGATCCGCTGCCGTTCTGGTATCCGCCGCTCGAAGGTACGCGCCCGTTTCGCTCGGAGAACGGCACCGCCGCGCGCAGCATAGGCGACGAATATCCCTTCCATGCGATCACGCAGCGGCCGATGATGATGTACCACTCGTGGGACTCGCAGAACGCATGGCTGCGGCAGATCCTGTCCGAGAACTTCCTGTACATGAATCGCGGCATCGCGCGCGAGCTCGGGCTCGCGGATTACGACTGGGTGTGGGTCGAGTCGCACAGCGGCAGGCTGCGCTGTCAGCTGAAGACGATGGAAGGGGTCGAGGCGCATACGGTGTGGACGTGGAACGCAGTAGGAAAGCAGCCCGGCGCGTGGGGACTCGCACCCGACGCTTCGGAAGCGACGGCCGGTTTCCTTCTCAACCATCTCATCTCCGAGCTGCTGCCGCCGGGCGACTCCGACTCGCACCGCTACAGCAATTCGGACCCCGTCACGGGACAGGCGGCTTGGTTCGATCTGCGCGTCAAGGTGACCAAGTGCGCGCCGGGCGAAACGGGCATCTGGCCGGTGTTCGAAGCGGCGAAGGCGCTCCCCGGCGATCGCGGCCGCCGTCCCCGCATCTGGCGTTATCACGCCTATTAGCCCCTTTTTGATCTATGAAGCTCGGGCTTGTCATCGATCTCGACACCTGCGTGGGCTGCCACGCCTGCGCGACCGCGTGCAAGGAGTGGAACGCATCGTCCAAGGTGAGCGGATCGCTTTCGGACTACGAGCCCTTCGGTGCCGAGCCCTCCGGCGTGTGGTTCAACCGCGTTCGTCATTACGAGGTGGGCGAGTATCCGGCGACGAAGACGATCAACTTTCCGATGTCCTGTCTGCACTGCGAGGACGCCGATTGCGTCAGCGTCTGCCCGACCGGGGCCTCGTACAAGCGCGAGGACGGCATCGTGCTCGTCGACCAGGACAAGTGCATGGGCTGCAACCTCTGTGCCTGGGCCTGTCCGTACGGGGCGCGCGAGCTCGATGAAGCGACGGGCACGATGAAGAAGTGCACCCTGTGTGTGGATCGCATCTACGACGAGATGCTCGCGCCCGAGGATCGGCAGCCCGCGTGCGTGCTTGCCTGCCCGACGCACGCGCGGATGTTCGGCGATCTCGATGATCCGGAGTCCGAAGTCTCGCGCGTGACCGCCGAACGCGGCGGCTTCGCCCTGCTGCCCGAGCTTGGGTATAAGCCCGTCAATCGCTATCTTCCGCCGAGGCAGCCGAAACCGGTGCTGAGCGAAGAGGACCAGCGCGCGCTTCTCGACCGCGGGCTCGCGAGCCTGGCGAGTCCCGTCATCCGCCGTTGAAGCCGGCGTTAAGCATCGTTTTGTTCACCGTCAGCTCGGGCGCGGGCCTGGGCCTGCTGGCGCTCATCGCGCTCGCCGATCTCTTCGCCCAGGGAACCCTGACCGCGCAGGTCGAGTGGCGCGGCGCGCTGCTCGGGCTGGTGCTGGTCGCTCTCGGCCTCGCGTCCTCCGTGCTTCATCTTGCGAATCCGAAGAACGCTTGGCGCTCCTTCGCTCGTTTCCGCACTTCGTGGCTGTCGCGCGAGGCGGTGTTCGCGGCGGCGCTTTTTCCAGTGGCGGCGATCTTCATCGGCCTCCTCGTCGCGCGGACGATCGGCGGCTGGCGCGGATTCTTTTCGCTCGCCACCTGTCTTCTCGCCTGGGCGGTGCTTTTCTCGACCGCGATGATTTACGCGAGCCTGAAGCCGATACGGCAATGGCGCACGCCGTGGACGCCGGTCAACTACCTGCTGCTGGGACACTGGTCGGGCGCGCTTCTGCTCGGCGCGACGGTCTCCGCGTATGGGACGCCGGCGCGCTCCCTATTCGTGCTGGCGTTGGTCCTCGGGGTCGCCGCGCTCGCCGCCAAGCTTGTGTACTGGTACTCGATGAGCGAGCGCCCGGCGGGCACGAAGAACGCCCCTACGCTCGAGCGCGCGATCGGCGTCGAGCAGGGCGTGCACGGTCCTGGGATGACGGTCGCGCGGGCGCGGCTCCTCGACGTCGGGCATTCGCACGGCACCTTCCTCACGGAAGAGTTCGGTTTCGTTCTTGCGCGGCGCCATGCCACGCTGCTGCGCGGAGCCGCGCTCGCGCTCGGCTTCGGTCTGCCCCTGATCTGGTTGTTAACCGGACCGGCCCGCTGGCAACTCGGGCTCGCAGCGGCCGCCTGCGGTATCATCGGCTTGCTGGCCGAGCGGTGGCTCTTCTTCGCCGAAGCCAGGCACACGGTTCGCCTCTATCATGGCGATCCACGGACATGAGTGCCATCGAAGTGAAGGTCTGGCGCGGGGGCGCCGACGGCGATTACCGCGGTTACTCGGTGCCGCGCGAAGACGCGCAGACCGTGCTCGACGTGGTGACGCACATCCAGCGCCATATCGACCCCACGCTCGCGTACCGCTTCGCCTGCCGCGTCGGCATGTGCGGCTCCTGCGCGATGACGGTCAACGGCAAGCCGCGCTGGACCTGCCGCACGCACGTTGCGCAGGTCGCGCGCGACGGTCGGCTCGAGATCGGGCCGCTCGCGCATCTGCCGATCGTGCGCGATCTCGTCACCGACATGCGCGAGTTCTTCGACAAGTGGGCGCGCGCTAAAGGCGAATTCAAACCGACGGCGTCGCGGCGCGACGATTTTGCACGCGTCGAGCCTGCATCGCCCGCGCGCCGCGCAGTCGACGCTGCGATCGAATGCATCGGCTGCGGCGTGTGCTACGCCGCGTGCGACGTCGTGGCGTGGAGCCCCGGGTATCTCGGGCCCGCGGCGCTCAATCGCGCCTGGACGCTCGTCAACGATGGGCGCGACGGCGCGCGCCGCGAGCGGCTCGCCGCAGTGGCGGGCGACGCGGGCTGCCTCGCCTGCCATACGCACGAGACCTGCACCGAGCGCTGCCCGAAGCATCTCGCGCCGACCGCGTCGATCGCGGGCTTGAAGCGCGCGACCGCTATCGCGGCGCTGCGAGGCGAGCTGTGAGCGCGCGCGCCGAGACCTGGGCCTGGCTCGCGCAGCGCGCGAGCGCGGCCCTGCTCGCGGTTTGCGTCGCGGTCCATCTCGCGACGATGATCGTCGCCGTGCGTGGCGGCTTGAGCGCGGCGGACATTCTGGGGCGCACGCGCGGCAGCGCGGTGTGGGCGGCGTTCTACGGCCTGTTCGTGGTGGCGGTTGCGATTCATGCGCCGCTCGGGCTGCGCACGATCGCATCC
>DATJWL010000046.1:0-10945 GCA_035501215.1 Casimicrobiaceae bacterium | reverse complement strand
TTCATCGCGCTGACGTACTTCGTGATCGTCGGCGCGAGCAATGCGGTGAATCTCACCGATGGCCTCGACGGTCTCGTCATCATGCCCGTGGTGCTCGTGGGCGCGTCGCTCGGCGCGTTCGCGTACGTGATGGGCAGCTCGGTCTATTCGAAGTATCTGCTGTTCCCGCACATTCCCGGCGCGGGCGAGTTGTTGATCTTCTGCTCCGCGATGGGCGGCGCGGGTCTCGCGTTCCTCTGGTACAACACGCACCCCGCGCAGGTCTTCATGGGCGATGTCGGCGCGCTCGCGCTCGGCGGCGCGCTCGGCACGGTGGCGGTGATCGTGCGTCAGGAGATCGTGCTGTTCATCATGGGTGGCGTCTTCGTGGTGGAGACGCTTTCGGTGATGATCCAGGTCGCGTCGTTCAAGCTCACCGGCCGTCGCGTGTTCCGGATGGCGCCGATCCACCATCACTACGAGTTGAAGGGTTGGAAAGAAAACCAGGTCGTGGTGCGGTTCTGGATCATCACGATGTTGCTGGTGCTGTTCGGACTTTCGACGCTGAAGCTGCGCTGAGCGTGAAGATCAGGCACCGCCGCGTCGTCGTTCTGGGGTTGGGGGCTACCGGGCTTTCGGCGGCTCGCTGGGCCGTGCGTCACGGCGCGCGCGTATCGGTCGCGGACACGCGCGCCGACCCGCCGAAGGCCGCTCAGCTCCGGACGGAGTTGCCGCAGGTTCCGCTCGCGACCGGACCGATCACCGATGCGACGCTCTCCGATGCCGAGTTGATCGTGTTGAGTCCGGGGCTGGCCAGGGATCAGCCGCCGATTAGCGCCGCGGTCGCGCGCGGCGTCGAGCTGGTAGGCGACATCGAGATCTTCGCGCGCGCCTTGCCGCGCGGACAGAAGCTGCTGGCCATTACCGGTTCGAACGGCAAGACGACGGTGACCGCGCTCAGCGGCGAGCTGCTGCGGGCCGCCGGGCTCACCGCCGCGACGGTCGGCAACATCGGCGAGCCGGTCCTCGACGCGCTGGGAGCCTACGAGCGCGGAGCCGCGTGGCCCGATGCCTTCGTGGTCGAGCTCTCGAGCTTTCAGCTCGAGACGACCGCGAGTCTCGAGCCGACCGCGGCAACCGTGCTCAATGTCACCGAGAATCATCTCGACCGCTACGCCGGGATCGACGCGTATGCGGCGGCGAAGGCGCGGATCTTCATCGGTGGCGGCGAACAGGTTCTCAATCGGGACGATCCGCGCTCGCTGGCGATGCGGCTGCCGGGGCGCGTGGTGCAAACCTTCGGCGGCGGCATCCCCGAGGGGGAGAACGATTGGGGTCTCGTGCAGAGGAAGGGCACACCACGACTCGCGCGCGGCGGCGCGCTCCTTCTCGCCGCAAGCGAGCTGTCGCTGGTCGGTCGGCATAACCTGCTCAACGCGCTGGCCGCGCTCGCGCTCGCGTCAACCGTGGCGAAGATCAACGCCAAGGTGCTGTCCGCGCTGGCCACATTCCCCGGTCTGCCGCATCGCATGGAGCGCGTGACGGAGATCGCCGGCGTGCTGTTCGTCAACGATTCCAAGGCCACGACGGTCGCAGCCACGCTCGCGGCCCTCGAAGGCATTGCGCGGCCCGCGGTGCTGATCGCGGGCGGCGAGGGCAAGGGACAGGACTTCACCGCGCTCAAGGCGGGGGTGGACGCGCATTGTCGAGCGGTCGTTCTCATCGGACGCGATGCGCCGGCGATCGCCGCGGCGATCTCGGGCGTGAAACCGGCGATCGAGTTCGCGCCCGCGCTCGAGGTCGCGGTGGCCCGCGCGATTGCGCGTGCGCAGCCGGGGGATGCCGTGCTGCTGTCGCCGGCCTGCGCGAGTCTCGACATGTTCCGCGACTACATCGATCGCGGTGAGCGGTTCAAGGCCGCAGTGGCCGCGCATGCGCAGGAGGCGGCGCATGCCTAGAGACGCTGCTCTGCGCGGTGCCCTGCCGCGCTTCTCGCTGTGGCGGGAGGCGGCGCAGGAGCCGAGGGCGATGCTCGATTACGACGTCACGCTCGCATGGACGGCATTGCTGCTGCTGGGCATCGGGCTGGTGATGGTCTATTCGGCGTCGATCGCGATGGCCGAGGCGTCCGCCTTCACGGGCTACCACCCCTGGTACTTCCTCGCGCGCCAAGCGCTGTTCGTCGCTGCGGGACTTGTAGCGGCATCGATCGCGTTCCAGATTCCGCTCAAGGCGTGGCGCGCGCTCGCGCCCTATCTTTTCATTGCGGGCGCCGCGCTGCTCGTCGCCGTCCTCATCCCGGGCGTGGGGCGCGCGATCAATGGTAGCCGGCGCTGGCTGCCGCTCGGCGTGGTCAACCTGCAGCCCTCCGAGTTCATGAAGCTCTTCGTCGTGCTGTACGCGGCGAGCTACGCCGTGCGCAAGGCCGCCGTGCTGCACGCCGAGCAGCCGCTCAAACAGACGCTCCTGCGCGGATTTCTTCCCCTGCTCGCGGTGATGATCGCGGTGGGCGCGCTGCTCCTCCACGAGCCCGACTTCGGCGCCTGCGTGGTGATCATCGCCATCGCCTTCGGCATCCTGTTTCTTGGCGGCCTGGACGGGCGGCTTCTCGCCGGCCTGAGCGTGCTGCTGCCGATCGCGCTCTGGATCCTCATTCGCAGCGCGCCGTACCGGTTGCAGCGCTTCACCGGGTTTCTCGATCCGTGGGCGGATGCCTTCGGCAAGGGTTATCAGCTCTCGCATTCGCTCATCGCCTTCGGCCGCGGCGAATGGTTCGGCGTAGGGCTCGGCGCGAGCGTCGAGAAGCTCCTCTACCTGCCCGAGGCGCACACCGACTTCCTGCTCGCCGTGATCGGCGAGGAACTGGGCTTCGCTGGCGTGGCAGTGGTGATCGGGCTTTTCGCCTGGATCCTCGTGCGCGCCTACGCAATCGGACGGCAGGCGATGCGCCTCGAGCGCCCGTTCGCCGCGCTCGTCGCGCACGGGATCGGCATCTGGGTCGGGGTGCAGGCGGTCATCAACATCGGCGTCAACGTCGGCGTGCTGCCGACCAAGGGCCTTACGCTGCCTCTGTTGTCCTTCGGCGGCAGCGGCATCGTCGCGAATTGCATCGCAATCGCGATTCTGCTGCGCGTGGATTTCGAGAATAGGCGATTGCTGCGAGGGTTCACGGTATGACCGGCACGGTCATGATCACCACCGGCGGCACCGGCGGGCACGTGTTCCCGGGACTCGCGGTCGGCGCGCGCCTGATCGCCAAGGGCTGGCGCGTGTTCTGGCTCGGGACGCGCGAGGGAATGGAGGCGAAGCTCGTGCCGCAGCACGGCGTGGACTTCGAAGCGATCCGCTTTGCCGGCGTGCGCGGCAAGGGACTGCGCACTTTTCTGCTCGGGCCCTTCACGTTGCTGGCAGCGTCCGTGCAGAGTCTCCGCATCATCCGCCGGCGAGCACCGGACGTCGTGCTCGGGCTCGGCGGCTTCGCCTCGTTTCCGGGCGCGCTGATGGGCGTGGCCTGCGGCAAGCCGCTGCTGATTCACGATTCGAACGCGATCGCGGGTCTCGCCAATCGCGTGCTCGCGTACGGAGCGAATCGGATTCTTCTCGGCTTTCCCGACGCGCTCAGCGGGAAGCATGCGGCGAAAGTGGAGTGGGTTGGCAACCCGATTCGCGAAGACATCGCCGCGCTGCCTCCCCCGGAGGAACGCTTTGCCGGGCGCAGCGGCCCATTGCGGGTGCTGGTGCTGGGCGGCAGCCTCGGCGCGGCGGCGCTCAACGAATGCGTGCCGGCGGCGCTCGCGCTGCTTCTCCCCGCAGACCGGCCCCTCGTCACGCATCAGGCGGGCGAGAAACACATCGAGGCGCTGCGTGCCGCCTATGCGGCCGTCGGGGTCGCCGCGGAATGCGTTGCGTTCATCGACGACATGGCGCGGCGCTATGCGGAAGCCGACCTCGTCGTGAGCCGCAGCGGCGGGCTAACGGTCGCCGAGCTGGCGGCGGCGGGAGTGGCCTCGCTCCTCGTGCCTTTGCCGGGCGCGATTGCCGACGAGCAGACGCACAACGCCCGCTTTCTCGTCGATGCCGGAGGCGCAGTCCTGGTTCCGCAAGACGAGCTCTCGCCGCAACGGCTGGCCGAGCTGCTGCGTGGTTCGTCGCGCGAACGCCTGCTCGCGATGGCGCAGGCGGCGCGCCGCATGGCGCGCGCCGACGCGACAGAGCGCGTGGCCGACGCCTGCATCAGCGAGGCGCGCCAGCCATGAAGCACAAGGTGCGACAAGTGCACTTCGTCGGCATCGGCGGCGCCGGGATGAGCGGCATCGCCGAGGTGCTGCTCACACAGGGCTACCTGGTGAGCGGCTCGGATCTCGCGGCCGGCACAGCGACGCAGCGACTGAAGGGTCTCGGGGCACGCGTCTCGCTCGGTCACGCGGCAGAGAACATCGCAGGCGCCGACGTCGTGGTGGTCTCGGCTGCCGTGCCCGAGGACAACGCCGAAGTCGTCGCTGCGCGCGAGAAAGGCGTTCCAGTCGTGCCGCGCGCCTTGATGCTCGCGGAACTGATGCGGCTGAAGCAGGGCATCGCGGTGGCGGGGACGCACGGCAAGACGACGACGACCAGCCTCATCGCGAGCGTGCTGGCCGAAGGCGGGCTCGATCCCACCTTCGTCATCGGCGGAAGGCTGCTCGCCGCGGACGCCAATGCGCGGCTGGGCAAGGGTGAGTTTCTCGTCGCCGAGGCCGACGAGTCGGATGCGTCGTTCCTCGTCCTGCAGCCGGTGCTGGCCGTGATCACCAACATCGACGCCGACCACATGGATACCTACGGGCACGATTTCTCGCGCCTTAGGCAGGCGTTCGTCAATTTCGCGCAGCGGCTGCCGTTCTACGGCGTGGCCGTGCTGTGCATCGACGACGCAAACGTCCGCGCGATCGTGCCCGCACTTGCGAAGTCGATCGTCACTTACGGCGTGGCCGACGACGCCCAGCTGACCGCGCATTCGATCGCGCACGCCGGCGGACGGATGCACTTTGTCGCGCGACGCGCCGGCAGCCCGGAGCTTGCCGTCGATCTCAATCTCGCGGGCCTGCACAACGTGCGCAATGCGCTTGCTGCGATCGCAGTCGGGCGCGAGACCGGTGTCGCCGATGCGTCGATCGCCAAGGCGCTCGCCGAATTCAAGGGCGTGGGCCGGCGTTTCCAGCGCTACGGCGAAGTCGCGCTTCCCGATGGCGGCTGCTTCACGCTGATCGATGACTACGGTCACCATCCGGCCGAGATGGCGGCCACGCTCGACGCGGCGCGCGCCGCGTTTCCGGGCCGCCGGATCGTGCTCGCCTTCCAGCCGCATCGCTACACGCGAACGCGCGATCTGTTCGAGGATTTCGTGCGCGTGCTGGCCAGCGCGGACGCCCTCGTGCTTGCCGAGGTCTACCCGGCGGGGGAGCCTCCGATCGTCGCCGCCGACGGACGCGCCCTGGCGCGGGCGCTGCGCGTGGCGGGAAAGATCGAGCCGGTCTTCGTCGACGACGTGAGCGCGGTCGCGGACGCGATCCGCGCGGCGGCCAGAGGCGGCGACGTCGTGCTGACCATGGGCGCAGGATCGATCGGCGGCGTGCCGGCGCAGTTGACGGGCCGCGGCGCGCGATGAATATGGTCGAGCCCAAGCACTTCACCGGTCTGCGCGGAAAGCTCGCGCTCGACGCGCCGCTCGCGAAGCACACGAGCTGGCGCGCCGGCGGCGGCGCCGACATCGTCTACACGCCGGCCGATCGCGACGATCTCGCCGCGTTCCTGCGCCAGCTTCCAATCTTCGAGCAGGTCACGGCCATCGGGCTCGGCAGCAACACGCTCGTGCGCGACGGCGGAGTGCGCGGCGCGGTCGTGCTCATGCACGATCCCGGCGGCGCTCTCGCGGTGGCCGGCGGTCTTGTCTACACGGAAGCCGGCGTCGCGTGTCCCAAGCTCGCACGCTTCGCCGCGCTGCACGGTTGCAGCGAGGCGGAATTTCTCGCCGGCATTCCCGGCACGGTGGGCGGCGCGCTGGCGATGAACGCCGGTTGCTACGGCGGCGAGACGTGGAGCTACGTCGCGCGCGTCGAAGCGCTCGCGCGCGACGGGACCTTTGCAGTGAGGACGCCGAAGGACTACGCCATCGGCTATCGCAGCGTGCGTCGCCCCGATGGGCGCGCGCTCGCCGAACTCTTCACTGCGGCGTGGTTCCGTTTCCCGACGACGGGCAGCGAGCGCGGCGCAAGAAAAAAGATCCGGGAACTGCTCGCGCGGCGTCTCGCCACGCAGCCGCTCGATCTGCCGAATGCCGGCAGCGTCTTCCGCAATCCCCCGGGGGATCATGCGGCGCGGCTGATCGAAAGCGCGGGACTGAAGGGATTTGCGATCGGCGGCGCACGGGTTTCGGAGAAGCACGCCAACTTCATCGTCAACCCCGAGCGGCGAGCCAGCGCCGCAGACATCGAGGCGCTGATCGAGCACGTGCAGCGCATCGTCGCCGAGAAAACCGGTGTGATGCTCGAGCCCGAAGTGAAGATCATCGGCGAGGCGCCCGCATGAGCGAGTTCGGGAAAGTCGCGGTGCTCATGGGCGGCCCGTCGGCCGAACGGGAGATATCGCTCCTCTCGGGCAATGCCGTGCTGCAGGCGCTGCGCGGGCGCGGCATCGACGCGCATGCGTTCGATCCGGCCGAGCGTGCGGTCGCCGAGCTCAAGCAGGACGGCTTCGAGCGCGTGTTCATCGCCTTGCACGGACGCTTCGGCGAGGACGGAACGGTGCAGGGAGCGCTTGAGGTGCTGGGGATTCCGTACACCGGCAGCGGCGTGATGGCTTCCGCCCTGGCGATGGACAAGTGGCGCACCAAGCTCGTATGGATCGCCGGCGGGATTCCGACGCCACGCTATCGCGTCGTCGATGCGAATGCCGATTGGTGGTCGGTGGTTGCCGAGCTGGGGCTGCCGCTCATCGTCAAGCCGGCGCGCGAAGGATCGACCATCGGGATCACCAAGGTGACGACCGTCGATCACGACGAGCTTGCGCTCGCCTATGCCGAGGCGGTGAAGCACGACACGCTCGTGATCGTGGAGGAATTCGTCGCCGGCATCGAGCTGACCGTATCGATTCTTGACGAGCGCGCGCTGCCGCTGATCCGCATCGAAGCGCCACAGGGCAACTACGACTATCACCACAAGTATTTCTCCGACGCGACGCGCTATTACTGCCCGAGCGGCCTAGCTGAACAGGCCGAGCGGGCGATCCAGGCGCAGTCGCTCGAAGCCTTCGCGCTGATCGGCTGCAGCGGCTGGGGCCGGCTCGATCTCATCCTGCGCTCCGACGGCACCTGGGAATTCCTCGAGGTAAACACTTCCCCCGGGATGACTGGGCACAGCCTGGTGCCGATGGCGGCGAAGCAGGCGGGGATCTCCTTTCCCGAACTGTGCGTACAGATCCTGCGAGGCGCCCATGTGGGATGATCCGCGCCGCCTCAACGCCGCCGCGCTGCTCTTACTGATTGCCGCCCTCGCGATGCTTGCCTGGGGAGGCATCGCCTGGGCCGTGCGACAGCCCGCGTTCGCGATACGCCACGTCGCGGTCGACGGGAAGCTCGCTCACGTCAATCCCGCACACGTCGCCGCGGTGATCCATGAAGAGTTGCGCGGAACCTTCTTCACCATGCGGCTCGTCGATGCGCGCGCATCCTTCCTGCGCGTGCCATGGGTGAAGAGCGTGGCGCTGCGCCGGCGCTGGCCGGATCGGCTGGAAGTAACGCTCGGCGAGCACGAGCCGCTCGCGCGCTGGAACGAGAATGCTCTCGTCGACACCGACGGCGAGGCGTTCAATGCCGATTTCGACGGCGAGCTGCCGCAGTTGACCGGCCCCGAGGGCAGCGCCGGCCTCGTCGCCGCGAGCTTCCGCGACTTCGGGGTGGCGCTGGCGGCGCGCGCGTTGGCGATCTCCGAGCTTCACCTTTCGCCGCGCGGATCGTGGCGTCTCAGGACGACGGGAAACCCGCCGCTCACGATCGACCTTGGCCGCAGCGCTCCGATCGAGCACCTCATGCGCTTCGTCGCGTATCAGCCCAGGACCGTGGGAGCTCTCGCACGGGCCGGCACGCGGGTCGAATACGTCGACCTTCGCTACAGCAACGGCTTCGCGGTGCGCGTTCCCGGCTTCGTCGACAAAACCTCGAAGAGAGGGAACTGAAGAGAGCTTATGGTCAAGGACAGCAAGAACCTGCTCGTGGGCCTCGACATCGGCACGTCGAAGATCGTTGCGATCGTCGCCGAGCTCTCGCCCGAGAGACGGCTCAACATCATCGGACTCGGCGTACAGCCATCGCGCGGACTGAAGAAGGGCGTGGTGGTCAACATCGAAGCGACGATGGCATCCATTCAGCGGGTGCTGGAGGAGGCGGAGCTGATGGCCGACTGCGCGATCAGGGACGTCTACGTCGGCATCGCCGGGAGCCACATTCGCAGCCTCAACTCGAGCGGCATGGTGGCGGTCAAGGAGAAGGAAGTCACGCAGGCCGACATCGATCGCGTCGTCGAGACGGCGAAGGCGATCGCCATCCCCAACGATCAGCAGATCCTGCACATCCTGCCGCAGGAATTCATCATCGACGGGCAGGAGGATGTGCGCGAGCCGCTCGGGATGAGCGGGGTGCGTCTCGAGGTCAAGGTGCACATCGTGACCGGGGCCGTATCCGCGGTGGAGAACATCACGAAGTGCGTGCGCCGCTGCGGTCTCGAGGTCCTGGACGTGATCCTGCAGCCGCTCGCCTCCGCTACTGCCGTCCTCAACGACGACGAGAAGGAGCTCGGGGTGTGCCTCATGGACATCGGCGGAGGAACGAGCGATCTCGCCGTGTTCACGGGCGGAGCGATCCGGCACACCGCGGTGATCCCGATCGCCGGCGACCAGGTCACCAACGACATCGCGATGACGCTGCGCACTCCGACCAAGGATGCGGAGGAGCTGAAGGTCCGCCACGGCTGCGCGTTGCGCCAGCTCGCCGATCCAAACGACGTCATCGAAGTCCCGGGCGTGGGGGATCGCGGGCCGCGCAAGCTCTCCCGCCAGATGCTTGCCGAGGTGATCGAGCCGCGCATCGAGGAGCTGTACACGCTCGCACAGGCGGAGCTGCGGCGCAGCGGCTTCGAGGAACTCCTCTCCTCGGGGATCGTGCTCACCGGAGGCACCGCGATGCTCGCCGGCATGGTCGAGCTGGGCGAGGAAGTCTTTCACCTGCCGGTGCGCGTAGGCGTTCCGGCGTACGTCGGCGGACTGGCGGATGTCGTTCGCAGCCCGCGCTACGCGACCGCGGTCGGGCTGCTGCTCGACGGTCGCGAACAGTTTCTGCGCGCCGAAGCGGCGCGCGCACAGAGCGGCGGATTGACCAACGTCGCGCAACGGATGAAGCAGTGGTTCAAGGCGAACTTTTGAGTGGCAGGAGCAAGCACCGAGGATTGAGCAATGGTTCAGGACCCCGACAGGAAAGGAGCACGTCATGTTTGAGATCATCGATCAGAATCCGCAGGAAGCCGTCATCAGAGTCATCGGCGTGGGAGGCTGCGGCGGCAACGCCGTCGAGCACATGATCGGCAAGGGACTCGCCGGTGTGGAGTTCATCGCTGCCAACACGGACGCGCAGGCGTTGAAGCGCTCGACGGCGCGCACGCAATTGCAGCTCGGCAGCGGCCTCACGCGAGGCCTCGGCGCGGGCGCGCGGCCTGAGATCGGGCGCGACGCGGCGATGGAGGATCGCGACCGCATCGCCGAGGTCATCGAGGGCGCCGACATGCTATTCATCACCGCGGGCATGGGTGGAGGCACGGGAACGGGTGGCGCACCCGTTGTGGCCCAGGTGGCGAAGGAGCGCGGCATTCTCACGGTGGCGGTCGTGACACGCCCGTTCAAGTTCGAAGGCAAGCGCCAGAAGGTTGCGCAGGCCGGGATCGAGGAACTGGGAAAGATCGTCGACTCGCTCATCATCATTCCCAACGACAAGCTGATGCAGGTCCTCGGGGAAGAGGTCTCGGTGCTCGATGCCTACGCGGCGGCGAACGACGTGCTGCACAGCGCGGTCGCGGGCATCGCCGAGGTCATCAACAACCCGGGTCTCGTCAACGTCGACTTTGCCGACGTGCGGACCGTCATGTCGGAGCTCGGGATGGCGATGATGGGGTCGGCCACCGGCGCAGGGAGCGATCGCGCGCGGCAGGCCGCGGAGCGCGCAGTGGCGAGCCCGCTGCTCGAAGAGGTCAATCTCGCCGGCGCGCGGGGCGTGCTGGTCAACATCACCGCGTCGGCGGGACTCAAGATGAAGGAGTACCACGAGGTAATGAACACCATCAAGGCTTTCACCGCCGAGGACGCGATGGTCATCGTCGGTACGGTCATCGACAACGCGATGGAGGATCAGCTCCGCGTGACCATGATCGCAACGGGGCTGGGAGGAGCAATCGCGAAGACGAGACAGCCGCGGCTCGAAGTCGTCGTCGAGCCGGCGCTCGAGCGCACGGGCACCGACGGACTGGCACCGGCGAGCGAGCCCGTCGACTACGATCGCCTCGAGCGCACGCCGGCGGTGATTCGACGCGGCCGCGCTCCGGCGGCGAACGGTGCCGCAGCGGGGTTCGATCCGTCCGACATCCCGGCGTTCCTGCGCAAGCAGGCCGACTGAGCGGCGACAGGTGCGCTTATGCTAAAATTAAGGGCAAAACGTGAACCGATCCTCGCAGCCGTCTGGGCGTAACGGCGAGGCACAAAGATGCTACGACAACGCACGCTCAAAAGCGCGATCAAGACGACCGGAGTAGGGCTGCACACCGGCGCACGGGTCGACCTTACTATGCGCCCGGCTGCACCCGACACGGGCATCGTTTTTCATCGGGTTGATCTGGCGCAACCGGTCAGCATTCCCGCGCACGCGCTCAACGTCGGCGACACGCGGCTTTCT
>DATJWL010000045.1:0-9257 GCA_035501215.1 Casimicrobiaceae bacterium | reverse complement strand
AGATGCCGCTCGATCTGTCCTATCGCTTCGAGCTCGGCGAGAACGTTACGCCGGGCACCTATGCCTGGCCGCTTGCACTGAGCGTGCGGGCGTTCTAGTACGTTACCGTAACGGTGATGTTGTCGCTGTAATTGCCGACGCTCACATCCTGCAGCGCCGGGATCCGCCCGTAAGCCGTGAGCGGGTTCGTTTGTGATTTATGCCCGTTGCTGAGCGACATGCTCCCGGTCTGGGTCGAGCTGCCTCCCGTGCCGTTGCCCCACACCACGTTGTACGTATTCGTCGTGTAGATGTTGTACTGGAGGCTGTTGGCGCCGATCTTCATCGTTCGGTTCACGAAGCTGTTGCTCGAGCCTGTGGACAGGCTCACCGTGTAATTGACCGTGACCGTCCCGTGGTCGCTCGCTTGATAGTTGCACGTGACGCTTATCGTTGCGTTCCCCGTGTCGGCGGTCGCGGCGTACACGCTGTAGGCGATAAAGGGCAGCCCGCCGGTCGAGATGCTGCAGGTCACGGCCTGCGCTGTGGCCGCCATGATGAGTGCAGCCACGGCCAGGCAGAGCCGAGGTATGCGCCGGCCGCGGATTGCCAAGCACGCATTTCGCGTCATCGCGTCACTCCATGGCAGACGAAACGCCCTAGATCGGGAATCGGATCGGCGGAAACCGGCAGATCGGCGTCGAATTCGCAGCTCCTGCCCTTCCAGCTCGCGCGCAACCGGTTGTGCTGCTCGAGGCCGGTGAGGTAGGCCTCGCCCTGTAGAGCGACCGGAAATTCCTCGTCGCGGCCGGCGATGCGCACGGTCGCGCCTGATGGCATTGGCGCGCCGTCGTCGAGCGTGATGTGCAGCGTGCCGCCGTGTGCGCGGCGCACCGGGAAGTCGAGCAGCAAGCCGCTGCGGTAGTAAGGCACGACCTCGATCTTGAGCTTGTCGACCTCGGCGTCGAGCGGCAGATCGTTCTGGTCGATCGAAACCGGATTGATGTCGTAGGCGCGAAGCGAAGGCAGCATCGCGTAGCCTTCGGCGCCGGTGCGTCCGACCGGCTGATTGTCCTGCAGCACGCCGACGCCCGGGTAATCGGCGACGCGCACGACCGCGAAGCTGTCGGTGATCTGGCGGCTCAGGAACGGATGCCCGCCCACCATTCCGATCCCGCCGGTGACGTCCAGACGCTCGCTGGTTGCGCCCTGGAAGCGCGCGGCCTCGATCGAGTAGGTGCCGAAATTGTTCTGATACGCGAACTCGCCTTCGTAGTCGTCGTGGGTGTGCGCGACCAGGCGATAACCATAGCCCTCGCCGAGGGGCAGGCTCCTCTGCAGCGTGAGCACACCTTCATTGGTGTTGCCCTGCCTCGAGCGGGTGCCGTTGTAGGCGGCGCTCGCCGTCGAAAGCTCGCCGAACGGCACGGTGACTGTCGCTGCGATCGACGTGCCTCCGCTTGCCCCGAAGGTTTTTGCGGCCGTGACGTTGAAAAACGCCCACGGCCCTAGGCGAACGCCATAGCCGGCCGAGAGAACGTGCACGTTGGGCTTGCTGCGGAAGTCCTGCGCGACGTACGTCACGCTGAAGCTGCCGTACTGATCGGCCTGATAGCCGACATTCGCGCTCCATAGCCGGAGCGGAACCGGATCCTCCGGCGTCGCGCCGACCAGATTGAAGTTTCGGGTGCTCCAAGCTCCTTGCGCCGCCACGCTCCAGCTGCTGGTCTGGCGCTGGAAGCCCATGCCGGCGAGCGCGCCGCTTCCGGCGCCCCCTCCGCTCCCTGCGACCGCTGCCGAAAGGATTCCGATCTCGTTCCATAGATAGTTGGCGGCAAGTCCGCCGGCAAACAGATCCCGCGTCGCCTCCGCGTGCACTTCTCCCGTGAATTGATCGGTGAGCCCGCGGAGGTAGGTCGCGCTCCCCACTCCGGGTCCGTAATCGTTGCTGTTGGTGCCGAAGTTCTGGCGCTCGAAACCGGCTTCGTACGAGAACTGGTCGAGCCCGGCCTTGAGCAGGTTGACGCTGCCGTAGAAGGGCTGCGTGATGATCTGCTCGCGGCCGAAGAGGTCGCGCACCACGAGTTGCACGTTGCCGCTGCCGTTGATTGTCGGAATGTTCGTGATCGAGAAAGGACCGGGCGGAACGGGACGCTGAGCGACCAGGGCGTTATTGACGAAGACGTCGACCGTGGAGGGCAGCGCCGCCGAGCCGTTGGCCGCGATGGAAGGGTAGGCGATGAATCCCGGCTGCGTGGTGAAGTTCGTTTGGTATTGAATCCCGCCGAATCGCACCGCGCGGCCCCAGGCTGCCGGCGTGTTGATGGCGTCGCCCACCCGCAGCGTGGTGAGCTTATCGGGGAAATCGCTGCGCCAGGTCGTGTCGAGGCGGACGCTGCTCCACTTGTTGCCGTCGTCCTGCTCGAGCTGGCTGGTCGTGAACACCCCTTGCGACGTGAAGATGCCGGTTTCGAATTGCCCTGCATATTGCGTCACGCCCGACCCGTGGGAGGCGAACAGCTCGTAATTGAGAAATCCGCCGAGCGGCGACGGCGTGGGCTGCCCATAGGGCGTCGCCACGTTGACGTACTGCGCGCTGGTGAATGCCTCGGGCGCCGCGGCGATCGTGAGGCGTTGCCTGGCAGAATCGAACGAATAGCGCACCCCTCTCATCGAGTCGAGCGCATAGTAGGCGGCGCCGTGAAAGATCAGCGGCGGGGCCTGGGGACGGCGCAGGCGCCAGCGGTCGAGGCTTTCGCCCTGAACGGCGATGCCGCCATCGGGCAGTTGCAGCGCGAGCACCGTTTCGTCGAGCTTCTGATCGTTGACGTCGACCAGCAACAGCAGCTCCTGTTCGGAGGCCGGCGCAGGGCTCGCACCGGATTGCGCTTGGAGAGAGCCGGTAACGGTCAGCATGATGAGCGCCCAGGGCGCGAGGCGCCTAGCGATCGAGGCGAACCGTGGCGTCGACTTCGCCGGCATCGGTATTGGCCTTCAGGCGCAGCTCGCTGACCGACTTGACGCCGGGCGGCGCGGGCAAGGTCCATTCGCGACGCTGTCCGGCGAGGACATAGGCGAGCGTGGACTCGTGCGCGATAGAGTCGCTCGCACCCGGTAAAAGAAGCTCGACATCGGTAACCCGCACATGCGCGTTGCCCGGATTCTGCGCGGCGAGCTGGATCGAGCCGTCGGAGCCTATCGCGGCCGACCAGTCAAGCTTGCGCACGATGGCTGCAGCGGCGGGGGCGACAAACATCGGGATGCCAACGCGCAGCGCAACCTGCAATCCGGTGAAACCGGGCTTCGGCGGCGGCGGCACCTCCTGTAGAAATACACGATACGCAAGCTCGTTACGTGGATCCGCGCCACGACGAAGTCCCACACGCACGATCTGTTCGGCACCTGCGGGAATCGTCGTCACGGGGGGCGTGATCAATGCTTGGGAGGTCTCCGTGTAGATATCCTTGCCGTCCTCCTGCGTCCATGCGAGAACGCTCGACTGCACCACGACCGGTTCCTCGCCGTCGTTGCGCACCGTCACCACTCCGGTCGTGATCCCTTTGGCAAGCTCGATGCGGATCGGGTTGACCTGGAACGAGCCGGCGCTCGCAGTGGCGGCGAGCGCAAGCCCGAAACATGTCATTCCGAGCGAAGCGAGGAATCTGATGTTGTCGTGAGCCAAGGCGTTCTCCATGAGCGCGAGGGGTTTCATGGCTCAGAAGTTTACCGTCGCGACCACGGTATCCGCATAGGCGCCCATGCTGACGCCCTGACCGGCCGGAATCGTCCCGCACACGCTGTAGCTGCGCGCGGCGCGGCTCGCAGGCGTCGTCGGCGTGAAGGTTTGCCCGAGCGAGTTGCCCCAGGGTTTGGCTCCGGCATCGCTGCAACCGCTGCCGGGCGCAGGGCTCGAGGGCTGATAAAGCTCATAGCGCAGCGCGTCGTTCAATCCCGAGGTCGTGATCCGCATGTACCGGCTCCCGGAGCTCTCGTGCTGGCCGAGGTCCATCGCGATGGAGGGCGACGATCCCTTGGTGCAGGCGAGCGTGACGCTCGCGCTCGCGCTGCGAGGCGCGGTCGCGTTGACGGTCATGGGATCATACAGGCCGAAATCGAGCGGCCCGGCCTGGATCACGCAATTCGATGCCACCGTCGCGCTTACGGTCAGGTTCGAGCCGGCGCTCATGGCGTCGCCGGGCGGCGCTCGCAGCCAAGCGACCGCCCCTGCTGCGAGCGCGGCGATACAGGCGATCCGCAAGTGTGGACGCCGTGTCATACGTCTCCTCGGCCGGGCGGGTGAACGAACCCGATGCGAAGCCGTTTCGGCCCGCATGCGCAGCTCGCCGGCGGGTGCGTCGCGCCGGCGCGGCTGCAAGACACTTCCGCCCGCGCGCCCGTCAGAAGTTGACGGTCGCGACGACGGTGTCCTGATACGTGCCGACGCTTATGTCCTGACCTGCCGAAACCGTCCCGCATACGTTATAGGTGCGCGCAGCCTTGGTCGTGGGCGAAGTCGGCGTGAAGACCGCCGCACCCGAGGTGCCCCACGCTTGCGAGCCGGGAAACGTGCAGGCGGTTCCTGGCGTCGTATTCGGCGGCTGATACAGCGCGTAGGCGAGCACGTCGGCGTTGGCCGTGTTCTTCATGTTGCGGGTCGAACTCGCGTAATTCTGGCCGTTATCGAGCGTAACGTTCGGGGCCGAGCCCTTCGTGCAGGCGATGGTGACCGAGCCCGTACCGTTGAGCGCGGTCGCCGCGTTTGCGACGACTGGATCGTAAGTGCCAAACGCGAGGGCGCTCGTGCTGATCGTGCAATTTGCGTTCACCTGCGCTGAAACTGCAAGATTGGTATTTGCGCTGCCGGCGTTAGCCTTGGGCGCAGCGATGGTAGCCGCGACGCCGATGAGGGTCGCAACCGCGAGTGACTTCGACAACTGCTTAAACCGAAACGTGTTCATGTTCCCTTCCCTTAGAGTTATACCTGGTTAAAAACAAACTTGCTTTTCAACAGTTTGGCGCGCTCTCGCGCCGTCCTGCGCCCTAAACTGCAAGGCCTATGCCAGATATACCCAAAGGGTCATCGGAACGGTGGGAAAGGGTCTCTGCGTACGCTGCGCGTCAGCTCCCGGCTGTTGCGGGGCAAAAACCGACGCTGGGCGTTGACGGCCGGGTCACCGGCGCGCCTCGCCGTCGGTGGGACGGCTGCCGATTTGCGGCAGCCTAACGCACTGCCGGGCCTATCGATATTCCGGGCGGGCTATTTCTCGACGCGAATCGTGCCGTCCATGTCTTCGTGGCCGTCGCCGCAGAAGACGTCGCAGTGGAAGACAAAGGTGCCGGTCTTGTCGGACACAATTCGCACGCGCGCGGTTTGGCCGGGAATGATGGTGGCGCGCACCTTGAAGTCGGGGGCGTTGAAGCCCATGACGACGTCGGCGGTCGTGAACTCGAGAATCGCCGGCTCGTTCAGCTTCAGCACGATCTCGTCGGGCTCGTAGGTGAACTTGCGCGCCTTGATGGGGATGACGCGCTCGGCCGCAAAGGAACGGATCGCGATGCCGCCGGTTGCGGCGGCGAGGGCAGTGACGGCTAGCCCGCCGAGGAGCTTCCTGCGGTTGAGCGAAGCCATGGGTCAGGCTCTGATCACCGGCAGCTCTGTGATCTCGTACTTCACCGGCTTCGCTTCCGCCTCGATCTCGCGGAAGCCAAGTCCCTTGTAGGGCACCTGCGGATCCCAAGCAACCGGCGTGCGCTTGAGCTGTGAGCCCGGCGCGGGTAGCGCGAACATCAAGCCCTTGGCGGCGTGATGCTCGATCGCGCCGGTCTTGAAGTGGTGCTCTTGATGAATGTGGCCGTAGAACACCGTGACGTTGTCGCGCGCCTGCAGGATCTCGATCGCTTTGGCGCCGTCCGTCGTGGCCCAGTCCCATTGCGGATAGAGGTCGAACAGAGGCCGGTGCGTGAATACCACCATGCGCGCGTCCCTGGGCTGGCGCTCGACGTCGGCCTTGAGCCACGCGAGCTGCTCGTCGCCGATCGAGGCGCCCGGATCGGAGACGTTGTCCACCGCGATGAAGTGCACGCCCTTGTGATCGAAGGTCCAGTGCGTCTCGCCGAAGAACTCCTTGAAGGCGCGCCCTTTATCGAGCGAGGCGTCGTGCTCGCCGGGCATGAACTTGACGTCCTTGACCTTGAGGTCTTTCACGATGTCGCGGAACTCGGTCATGCGCTTGCGGCGGATGTCGCGGTCCTCGGTCGTATGGGTAAGGTCGCCAGTGAAGACGATGAAGTCGGGCGGCTCCTTGAGACTGTTGACGGCCGCCACCGCCTTCTTGAGGGTACCGGTGGCGTCGGGGTTCTGCGCCGGTCCCTCGAATCCCCAGTGGCAGTCGGAGAGCTGAACGAAGTAGAAGTCGTTCTCTGCGGCGGCTGCGATGCCGTCCGAGCTGCGCCATCCCGAAACCAGGACGGCGCCGCCGAGCCCGGCCAGCTTGAGAAATTGGCGGCGGTCGATCGAATGCGTCATGGGAAACCTCGCGTTATGGTTGACCAGTGAGTTGACGATGCCCTCACCTGGTCCTATCGCCGGCGGGGTGGGTTTATTCCCGGTGCATTCGGCCGCCCGCTGGCCCGGCCGACACATCCGCGTCATACTTGCGCCGTAGCGTCATCGAGGCCGCCGTTCCGCGAATGCCTTCCTATCTGTCGATCGAAGCGCTGACCGTGTCATACGGCGGCGTACGCGTTCTCGAGCAGGTGAGCCTGGGCGTGGAACGCGGCGAGATGACCGCGCTTCTCGGCAGCAGCGGCTGCGGCAAGACGACGCTCCTGCGCTCGATCGCGGGCTTCGTGATGCCGGACTCGGGGACGATCCGGGTGGGCGGCGAGGACATCACGCGTCTCCCGCCGGAGGCGCGTGGCACGGCGATGATGTTCCAGTCCTACGCGTTATGGCCGCACATGACGGTGGCCGACAACATTGCCTACGGGCTGCGCATGCGCAGCTGGAAGAAAGACGCGATCGCCGCGCGCGTCGAGGAGATGCTCAAGCTGCTGCAGCTCGAAGGATTCGGTCCGCGGCCGGTGACGCAGCTTTCCGGAGGACAGCGCCAACGCGTCGCGCTGGGCAGGGCGCTCGCGGTGAACCCGCATCTGTTGCTTCTCGACGAGCCGATGTCCAATCTGGACTACAAGGTGCGCCTCGAGCTGCGGCACGAGTTGCGCGCGCTGCAGCAGCGCATCGGCATCACGGCCGTGTACGTCACCCACGACCGCGAAGAAGCCCTGACACTGGCCGACCGCATCGCGGTGATCGACGCCGGCCGCATCGTGCAGACCGGTGCGCCGGAGGAAATCTTCCATCGGCCGTCCTCGGCGTTCGTCGCGGGATTCATGGGTGCCGACAACGCGCTCGATCTCGTTCGGGCCGACGACGGCGCGCTCGTCGCGGCGAGCGGCGCGTCGGGAGGCTCCCGCGTCCGCGCGCATTTCCGCAGCGACGCCGGACGGCTCGCCGACTCCGCAGCGTCCGCGGGCAACGGCGACCTGGTTCTGCAAGGGGTCGTCGCGCAATCAGTCTACGTGGGGCAGGGCTACCGCTACCGCGTGCGCACCGACGGCGCCGAGATCTGGGTGCATGCACCCGAGCGCGTCGCCGAGGGCACGACGGCCTGCGTGGTCGTGCCGCGCGACGCGTTGCTGCTGTTCGATTCCAAGCCTGTTCAACCCCACCACTAAGAGGACTCCGATGAAACGTCACTTGTACGCTTTGGTCGCCGGGCTGGCCTTCGCCGGCACGGTAGGCGCTCAGACCACGACGCTCAACGTCATCACCGCCGGCGACCAGAACATGGTCGACTACGTCAACAACTATCTCGCCCCGAAGTTCGAAGCGGCGAACCCCGGCGTGAAGGTGCGCGCGGTCGGCACCGGCCCCGGCGACGGTGGCTCGCAGAAGATCTACGAGAAGCTCTCCGCGCAGCAGAAGGCGGGAAACAACGAGTGGGACGTCGACGTCGCCGTGATTCACCAGCTCGCCTCGGCGACCATGGTGAAGGAAAAGCTGCTGATGCCGTATCGAGGCGACGTCGCAGCCGGCAAGCTCGTCACGCGCGACACGGCAAAGAACGCGCTCGGCGCCGATGTCGACGGCTACGTGCTGCCGATGTTCCACAGCCAGATCGTCTTCGCGTACAACCCGGATCTCGTGAAGAGTCCGCCGAAGTCTTTCGCCGAGCTGAACGACTGGGTGAAGAAGAATCCAAAGCAGTTCGGCTACAACGGGGTCAAGGGCGGGATGTCCGGCGTCGGGTTCGTCACCGGATGGGTCTCGGCGTACAGCGGGATGGCCGACAAGCTCGAGAAGGGGCCGTACGATCCCGCCGCGGCGCCCGCGATCGACAAGGCGCTCTCTGGCCTGAAGGAGTTCAACCAGTACGTCGTGATGACTCCCGGCAACGCGGGCACGCTCGACATGCTGAACCGCGGCGAGATCGCCATGGGTCCGGTCTGGGTCGACATGTTCTACACCTGGCAGGCCGACGGCCGCATGAGCCCGAAGATCAAGCTGGTGCTGCCCTCGCCGGGACTTCCCGGGCAACCGATGTACTACGTGATCCCCGCCAAGGCCGCGCACGCGGCGCTCGCCAAGAAGTTCATCGAGCTGGCCGAGAGCCCCGAAGTGCAGGCCGACGGCATCGTCAAGCAGTTCAACTGGTATCCGGGCATCGATCCGCAATACGTGCAGCCCAAGCTCGACCAGGCGGCGTGGAACAAGCTCTTCACCGACATCACGCCGGCGGATCTGTCGAGGTACGGGCGGCCGTTCCCGCTCTCCCCGTACTTCAAGGAGATCACCGAGGGCTACGAGCGGGTCGTGCTCAAGTGACGCGGATGTCCGAGCGCAAGAGGCGAAGCCTCGAGGCGATCGGGAACAGCCGCGTCATCCTGAGCGAGCGAAGCGAGTCGAAGGAGCTGCTGTTCTGTTCCGCACATAAAGCAGATCCCTCGCTTCGCTCGGGATGACAAGCCCGAGCATGCCTGGCCTCCGCGGGCGCGGCATGGCGCTGGCGCTGATCGCGCCGGCGCTTGCCGTGGTCGGCCTGTTCTTCGTCGCGCCGCTCGCGATGTCTGCCGTCGTCGCCTTTCGCGGCGCCGGTGGCGGCTTGACGCTCGAGCATTTCGCCAAGGCGTTCGACTTCTACACCACCGATCTGCTGTTCACGCTGTGGATCGTGGTCCTCTCGACCCTTCTCATCGGCTTGGTTGCCGTCGCGATC
>DATJWL010000044.1:0-3568 GCA_035501215.1 Casimicrobiaceae bacterium | reverse complement strand
TGGAGCCGGGGTTCGCGCGCATCCGAAAAGAAGCGCTGCAATGGACCAAGGTCGACATCGACCTCGACCCCATCCGCGAGCATCCGCGCTTCAAGGCGATGGTCGCCGCGGCGGAACGGCGCCTCGGCGAAACCCCGTGACGCCGCAGATCCTGCCGTCGGCCCACGCCCAATAGCGCGTCAGCGTACGGGCGTTGCGGAGAGTCGTCACGGCGGTGCGGCTCGACGGCGTGCCGTGAAGGCCGCGATCTCCCAATCGCCGCTCGCCTGGTCGTGGCGAAGGATGTACACGTCCCCGTCGTCCGCATCGACCTTGAACCAGCGTTGCGCGGGCGCGTACCAACGATCGACGACGGCGCGGACCTCGAGACGCCGCTTGCCGCACCAGAAGGCAAGCGGCTCCTGCTCGCTGCGGTAGCCGGCGTAGCATTCGACGCGGATGGCCATTGCGGAATGTTACTCTCCACTCGTGACGCAGCGTCCTCGCGTCAAATCGCGGAGGCATTCGATGAGCGCAGCCCGTTTCCTGATGATCCCCGGTGCGCCGACGCCCGTCGCGCCGTTCTCCCACGCGGTCGAAGTCGATGGATGGCTGTTCCTCACGGGCCAGATGCCGACCGATCCGAGCGACGCCGGCGCACCGCTGCCCACCGGCGTCGAGGCCCAGACGCGGCGGGTAATGGACAACCTCACACTGGTATTGAAGGGTGCCGGGCTGGGGCTGGAGCACGTCGTGTCGGTGCGCGCCTTCCTCACCCACTTCGATCGCGACTACGCGCCGATGAACGCTGTCTATCGCTCGTATTTTCCGGCGGATCGACTGCCGTCGAGAACCTGCGTGGGCGTTACCGCGCTCGCGCGGAACGCGCTGGTGGAGATCGACTGCCTCGCGCGCAGGAGCTAGGCGGGTCAGACGATCTTCGCCGCCAGCCAGAGAGCAACGACGACCAGGGCAGAATCATCTCCGACCTGAAGCACCTGCTCGAGACCGCTCCCTCGCCGCTCCAACCGGCGAAGGTTCCGTCGGACCGGGCGTAGTGTCGATCCATGAGATGTAGAATCATCGAGCCTGGCTTCGCGGAATACCAACCAACAATCCGAAGCTGCGCACGGTTATACCGAGTCATATGCGTCCCGGTGCGCCGATTCTGGTCGAAGGGAAGCGGGAGCTTGACCGCTTGGGGATCGGAGGATTGATGTTCGTGCCCGAGTTGAAAAAGGTGTACGAGTACTAGGCGTGTCGACCTGTGTCTGGCTCGCGCAATAGCTTAGCGGCACTCATCGCGTTCTGTGTTGTCGCGACCGCGAGCGGTGACACGGCAAATCCTTTCGCATCGTTCGAGATGCGCTGCGCGGAGCTACCCACGACGCATTTCGAAGTCGTCACGGTGCCGCTCACCTTCGAGCGCGATGACTCGCAAAGCATTGCCGCGCTGAGCGCGAAGCGCGGCAGCGCTTTCGGGACGCACCAGACGTTTGGTCTGACGACCGCGACGTTCGGTCAGAGCACAGACATTCAGCTGAACGGGGGCGACGAGCGCGGCGATTCTCGCGCCTGCAGCACACCGCGCGTGCGTATCGAGCTCTCGATGCAGCCCGTGAGAGTCTACGTCGCGAGCGAGCTTGCGCCAGATACCTGCCAGCACGACGTCACGCTGTCACACGAGATGAAGCATGTCGAAGTCCTCCGCGAAGCGCTCGGGCTCGCGGCGCGGGACCTCGCACATGACTTTCCGGGTGCGATCGGCGCTCAACTTGGCTCGGCGACGAGCCCAAGCGAGCTGCAGCAGCGCTTCGTCGTCGCGGTTCGCGACTACTTGGCGCAGTTCATGCGCGATCGTGAGAAGATGCTCGACGAGACCCAGGCCGCCGTCGATTCATCCGAGGAATACGCCCTCGTATCAACCGCATGCGCGCGGTCCACGTCGTAGCTCGCGCGACGCGAGCCGTCAGGGCGGGCTCCCCCAGTTCGAGCGGGCGCACGTCCAGCCCTGCGTCTCGCGCGTGGGCCACGGCAACGGTTGTCCTGCGCGGTCGGCCATGAAATCGATCTGTCGGCAGGCGAATCCGCTTCCTCGCAGGATGTTGCGCAGGGGCGACGTCGCGGACTCGACCTTGTACGGCATGTTCAGTTGTTCGAGTCGTTCGTTGTAGAGGTGGGACGATACGAACGCCTTGAAGCAGCTCGCACCTGGCTTCCCTTCGTCTGTCGGGTGAGATTCTTTTTCCTTGACCGCGCTCTGCAGCCTGCATGCGACGTTCAACGCGCGACCGACGTATTCCTTCTGCTCGTTCATCATCATCCGAACCAGATTCCCCCGCTCGACGCCGAGCGTCGCACCGAGAACGGCCGGCATGCTGCTCAGGCTCGGGATGATGTGCCGGGCGAGCTCTGCGTTTATCATCTCGCACAGGCTGTACATGGAATGGATTAGCGCCTTGCCCCTTATTGTTGCGGGAAAGAGCAGGATCCAGCCGTCGCCGGTGAACTTGTAGAGCTCGAAGAGGCCATTGACCTGCGAGTGCTGCTCGCTCCAATTCATCAGCCAGCGCTTCACGCAAGTAAGGAAGATCTCGTACCGATCGAACCTGTCGCTGAGCAGCAGGTCCTCCATGATTTGCGATGACGAGCACAGGTCGAACACGACGACGATCTTGTCGTGCTTTATTGCGGCGGGCATGACGCAGGGTGACGTATCGGCGAGCTTCCCCAAGGATACACCGCATTTCCCGGGCACAACTGTTTGCGCGCCCAGTCCTTCGTGAACATGGAAGTGCCCTCCAAGGTCTGCGCGCAGACTACGCCGAGGCAGGGACGGTCCATTGCAACTGATCGCGCCCGGCGGGAACTTTTTGCGCTCCGGCGCTGAATAGTCTCCAGGACGAAAGCGCGATGCCGCCCAACGCCCCCGCCGCCGAGGACGCGAGCGACGCCGATCTGCTGCGGCGCGTCGGTGGAGGCGATCCCGCCGCGCTGAGGCCGCTCTATCAGCGGCACGGCGGCCCGGTGTATCGCTTTGCGCTGCTTTGGTCCGGTTCGCCGGCGACCGCCGCCGACGTCACTCAGGATGTGTTCGTGCACCTGCTCACTCACGCCACCGACTTCGATCCCGCCCGCGGGCGCCTCGGTGGGTACCTCTGCGGGATCGCGCGCAACTTCGTGCGCCGCGCGCACGCGCTGCCAGCCTACGACCCGCTGCCCGATGATGACGACGCGGAGCCTCCCGCCGCGCCGGAGTCCGATGCGCCGCTCGCGCGGCTGCTGCGCGACCGCGAGCTCGAGCGGTTGCGCAGCGCGATCACGCGTCTGCCGCCACCGTATCGCGAGGCGCTCATCCTGGTCGAGTTGCAGGAATGCTCGTACGCCGAGGCCGCGGGCCAGTGCGGCTGCGCGCTGGGCACGATCCGCTCGCGGCTCGCCCGGGCGCGTGCGCTGCTTTCCGAGATGCTCGGCCGCGAGTCCGAAAGCCTTTCTGCCGTGATGGGGCAGCGATGAGCGTGGACGAGAATGCGCTCGACGGGCGCCTCGCGGCACTCAAGCAGGAACTCTCGCAGCTCGAGGCGCCGGA
>DATJWL010000043.1:0-14469 GCA_035501215.1 Casimicrobiaceae bacterium | reverse complement strand
CACCACCGCCGAGCGCCGTCACGCCAAGGGCTGCGCGCACCTTGTTCTCGATTTCGAACGCAACTTCGGGATGCTCTTTCAGGTATTCGCGCGCATTGTCCTTGCCCTGCCCGATCTTCTCGCCCTGGTAGGCATACCAGGCGCCGGACTTCTCGACGATCTTGTGCTGTACGCCGAGTTCGATGATCTCGCCTTCGCGCGAGATGCCCTCGCCGTAGAGGATGTCGAACAGCGCCTCGCGAAACGGCGGCGCAACCTTGTTCTTGACCACTTTCACGCGTGTCTCGTTGCCGATCACTTCCTCGGCCTTCTTGATGGAGCCGATGCGGCGGATGTCGAGCCGGACCGAAGCGTAGAACTTGAGCGCGTTGCCGCCGGTCGTGGTCTCCGGATTGCCGAACATCACGCCGATCTTCATCCGGATCTGGTTGATGAAGATGACGAGCACGTTGGCGCGCTTGATGTTCGACGCCAGCTTGCGCAGCGCCTGGCTCATGAGGCGCGCCTGGAGTCCCGGAAGTTGATCGCCCATCTCGCCCTCGATCTCGGCCTTCGGCACCAGCGCCGCAACCGAGTCGATGACTATGACGTCAACGCCGCCCGAGCGCACCAGCATGTCGGCGATCTCGAGCGCCTGCTCTCCGGTGTCAGGCTGCGAGATCAGCATGTCGCCGACGTTCACCCCGAGCTTGCCCGCGTACACGGGATCGAGCGCGTTCTCCGCGTCGATGTAAGCCGCGACCCCTCCGGCCTTCTGCACCTGCGCGACGACCTGGAGGCAAAGGGTGGTCTTGCCCGAGGCCTCGGGGCCGTAGATTTCGACCACGCGCCCTCGAGGCAAGCCGCCGACGCCCAGGGCGATATCGAGCCCAAGCGAGCCGGTAGAGATCACCGACAGATCGCTCTGCACCTGCGCCTCGCCCATCTTCATGATCGAGCCCTTGCCGAACTGCTTCTCGATCTGCGCCAGCGCCGCGGCGAGCGCCTTGCTCTTGTTGTCGTCCATCGCGTTCATTCCGTTGGATTTGCCAAGCATTCCATTGCTCATCGCCGTGCCTTTATGGAGGGTCCCCGATGAGCCGATTATGGCATAGAACGATCGTTCGATACCAGCCCCTCGGACTAGGCTAAACGGTCGATGAGCCCGCGCAGCGCGATGGCCACGGAGTCGCGCCGGATCGACGCCCGATCGCCCGGCAAGAGCCGCAACTCCGAGACGGCCCCCGCCGGTCCCGCCCAGGCGAAACAGACCGTGCCGACGGGCTTTCCCGCCGTTCCCCCGGTCGGCCCGGCGATGCCGGTGACGGCGATCGCCCACTGCGCATGGCTTGCCCGAAGGGCGCCCTCAGCCATCGCTCGCGCGACCTCTTCGCTCACCGCGCCGAAACGTTCGATCAATTCCTTTGGAACGAACAACTGCTCGCTCTTCGACGCATTGGAATAGGTCACGAAGCCGCGCTCGAACCAGTCGGAGCTGCCGGCGACGGCCGTGATCGCACCCGCGAGCAGGCCGCCCGTGCAGGATTCCGCCGTGCTGATCATTGCGCCCTTGGCCAGCGCGGCGCGCCCGAGTTCAATGCCAAGCGCGAACAAGTCGTCGTCGATGCGCATCGCTAGCGCTGCTCGCCTTCGCGTGCACGATACCAGTACTCGTGCGAGACGGTGAAACCGAAGCGGCGATAGAGCGCCAGCGCCGGCGCATTGTCGGCGGTCACTTGAAGGTACGCAGTGCTCGCACCGCGGCGCCTCGCTTCGCCGAGCAATGCGGCGACCACAGCGCGGCCGAAGCCGCACCCACGCCAAGCTTCCGCCGTGTGCACGGCAAAGAGTCCCGCGTGACCGTCTTCCAGCTTGGCGAGACCGCAGGCGACGACCTCGCCGTCCCGCCGCAGGAGCGCTCCCGCGTGCGGCAGAGGATGATTCGCCGCCCGCGCCACGAATTGCGGCAGGGCGTCCGGTTCGAGCTGAAGGAGCGGTGCTGCGAGCGGCTCCCAGCCCGGGGGCTCGACGATCTCGACTTCGACGTCGGGCACGGGCGGAGGCCGGCCGCCGGTCAGAGCAGCATGCAACACGAGCGTGCGGTCGAACGCGCTCCAGCCCGCGCGCTCGAGCACCGCATCGAGCTCAGGCGGCTGCGCGAACGGCAGCAGGCGGAAGATCGCCGGCAATCCCGCGCCGGCATAGAACGCCATGCAGTACTCGATCTTCTGCTCGAGCGGATAGTTCGAAGCGTAGAAGGGATTGACGCAGCGCAGGCGCTTCGTGGGCCCGGGCCGGTAGCCTAGGAGCCAGCCGTCGTAGACGAGCGAGTGCGGCGCGCCAGCGGCGTTTAGCGCCAGCTCCTCGAGCCGAAGCGCCCTGCCGAGCTTCGCCCCGTCTCGGTCGCGCGTCACAGGAATATCCGCTGGACGACCGCGAAGACAATGAGAGCGTAGAACGCCGCGACGATGTCGTCGGCCATCACGCCGAAACCGTGATGCCACTCGCGATCGATGATCGATGCCGGCGGCAGTTTGACGATGTCGAACAGTCGGAACAGCAGAAACGCGAAGGCCACGCGCGCGGGCTCCACGCCGACCACGAGGAGCACGAGCAGGAACGCCACCACTTCGTCCCACACGATTGCAGGATGATCCGCCTTGCCGAGATCGCGTCCCGTGCGGCCGGCCGCCCAGACGCCGAGCGCGAAGGCGGCGACGACGGCGCAGAGATAACCGAGGTCGTTGCCATAGGTCTTGAGCGCGACAGCGAGCGGCACGGCCACCAGGGTCCCGACCGTTCCGGGCGCGATGGGGGACAGGCCGGCCCCGAAGCCGAGCGCGACGAAATGTGCCGGGTGCGCGACCAGGAACTTGAGCGACGGCGAGCGGATCATCGCGCGAAATGATCGAACGCGCGCGGCAGCGTCGGGAGCGCACCCCCGTCCTCGTCGAGCACCGCGAGCCCGGCGCGCTTTTCGATCACGCCGATCCGCGTGAGCGCGAGCGGCAGCGCGCTCGCGAGCGCGTCGACTTCCGCCGCGCGGGCTTCGGGCACTGTGAAGCAGAGCTCGTAGTCGTCCCCGCCGGCGAGCATGCATTGCAGCGCGATCCCGCGCTCGGTTCCGCTGAGGCGATGATCGATCGCTTCCGAGCGCGGGATCGCCGCGAGTTGCAGCGTCGCGCCGACGCGCGAGGCATCGAGCACGTGGCCGAGGTCGCCGACCAGCCCGTCCGAGAGGTCGATCACCGCGCTTGCGACGCCGCGCAGCTGCTCGCCCAGCGCAACACGTGGAGTCGGACGCAACATCGCCGCATCGCATCGCTGAAGCTCTTCGCTCGCGAGCGAAATCCGCCGCTGATGGTGGGCAACCGCGAGCGCGGCATCGCCCAGCCTTCCGGAGACGTAAATGGCATCGCCTGGCTGCGCACCGCTGCGCAGGAGCGCCTGTCCGACCGGCACTTCACCGAGGATCGTGACGCACAGATTGAGCGGACCGCGCGTCGTGTCGCCGCCGACGAGATCGACCTCGAAGGCGTCGGCCAGGGCGAAAAACCCACGGGCGAATGCGGCGAGCCAGGCCGGATCGGCTTCGGGAAGGGCCCCGGCGAGCAATGCCCACCGCGGCTTCGCACCCATCGCCGCCAGGTCCGAGAGATTGACCGCCAGCGTCTTGTGACCGAGCGCCTCGGGATCCACGTCGGCGAAAAAGTGGCGGCCCGCGACCAGCATGTCGACTGACACGGCCAGCAGAGAGCCGGCACTCGGCGCGAGCAGCGCGGCGTCGTCGCCGACGCCGAGCACGGTGTGTCGCGTACGACGGCGAAAAAACCTGTCGATCAGCTCGAACTCGCCGAGCGCGGCCATCAGCCGATCATTACGATGCGCTGCGCGCCGCGTCGACTTCCTCGGTGCGCGAGGCCGCGGCGAGCCGGTCGAGAACGCCGTTGACGTACTTGTGCCCATCGGTGCCGCCGTAGGACTTCGCCAGCTCCACCGCTTCGTTGATCGCTACGCGGTACGGCGTCTCGGGCTGGCGCAACAGCTCCCACGCACCGATCGCGAGTACGGCCTTCTCGATCGGCGAGAGCGCAGCGGGCGATCGGTCGAGATACGGCGCGAACGCGCCGATCAGCGTCTCGAACTCGCTGGTGACGCCGCGCCACAGGCTGTCGAAGAACCGTGCATCGCACTTCGCAAAGCCGCCGGCTTCGCTCAGTTGCGCACGAATGGTTTCCGGATCCGTTCCCGCGAGAAGCCATTGATAGAGGCCTTGCAAGACGAATTCCCGGGTGCGCCGGCGGCTGCCCCGCTCGTTCCCACGGGTCGTCATTCGTCGTCGATTGCCGAGAGGAGGTTCGCCATCTCGAGCGCCGCCAGCGCCGCGTCGCGTCCCTTCTCGTCGGCGCGGGCCTCGGCCTGCGCCTCTGTGCCGGTGGTCAGGATGCCGTTGCCGATCGGGATGCCGAATTCGAGTTGCACGCTGGCGAGACCGGACGCCGACTCGTTGGCGACGATCTCAAAGTGATAGGTTTCGCCGCGAATCACGGCGCCGAGCGCGACCAGCGCGTCGTAGTCGCCCGTCTGCGCCATGCGCTGCAGGGCCAGCGGCGCTTCCAGCGCGCCCGGAACGCTTGCCACCGAGATCGCGTTCTCGGCCACACCCGCTTCGGCCAGCGCCTTGAGCGCACTCTGCAACAGGCGCTCGCCGATGGCGGCGTTGAACTTCGTCACCACGATGCCCACGCGCATATGCTCGGCGCGGGTGGTGGAGGCGATGCGGCGAACAGACATGGCAGCGCGTGCTTCGGAGGAATCGGCAAGGACGTTTCGCAGGCGGCAGTTCAGCCCTGGCGCGTTTCGCGGTCGCGCGGCGGATCGTCGTGACCGAGGACCTCGAGCCCGAATCCCGCCATGCTCGGCATCTTGCGGGGCCGTGCCAGCAGCCGCATCCTGCCGACATTGAGATCACGCAGTATCTGCGCGCCGATACCGTAGTTGCGCAAATCCATCCGCGCTTCGGCGGGCGGCTGATCGGTGCAGGCGCGTGCCCGCAGCTCGTGGGCTGATTCCGGCCGATGCAACAGCACGAGCACGCCATGGCCCGCGCGCGCGATCGCGGCGAGCGCCGCGGGTATCGTCCACGAGTGCGTGCGGCTGCCGAGATCGAGAAGATCGATGACCGACAAAGGCTCGTGCACGCGCACCAGCGTCTCGCGGTCGGGCGTGATCTCACCGAGCGTCAGCGCGAGATGGGTCGCATCGGAAAGCTTGTCCCGAAACGTCACCAGGCGGAAATCGCCCTGCGCGGTGCGGATCGGTCGCTCGCCCACGCGCTCCACGAGTCGCTCGGTGCGGCTGCGATAGTGGATCAGGTCGGCGATGGCGCCGATCTTCAATCCGTGCTGCTTCGCGAACTCGACGAGATCGGGCAGCCGCGCCATCGTTCCGTCATCCTTCATGATCTCGCACAGCGCCGCCGCGGGCGTGAAGCCCGCCAGGCGCGCGAGATCGCAGCACGCCTCCGTGTGGCCGGCGCGCGCGAGCACGCCGCCTTCCTCGGCAACGAGCGGAAAGACGTGTCCGGGCGTCACGAGATCATCAGGGCGCGCGTCGGGCGCGCAGGCGGTGCGAATCGTATGCGCGCGATCCGCCGCGGAGATACCTGTGGTGACGCCTTGGGCCGCCTCGATCGACACGGTGAAATTCGTGCCGTGCAGCGAGCGATTGACGGGCGTCATCGGTGAGAGGCCGAGCTGCCGCGCACGCGCTTCGGTGATCGGCATACAGATCAGCCCGCGGCCGTACCTGGCCATGAAGTTGATCACTTCCGGGGTGACACGATCGGCAGCGACGATGAGGTCGCCTTCGTTCTCCCGGTCCTCCTCGTCGACGAGGATCGCGAGCCGCCCCGCCTTGATCTCGTCGATGATCTCGTCGATGTGGCTCAACGCGCTGTCCGCGGGAGGCTCGCGCGCTTCGATGGCGCGCAGACGACGTGGGGTCACGTGGGGTTCAGACGAGAGTGCGAGGTGCTCATTATACGTCCACCCGCCGCGCCTCCCCTCTGAAGAGCGCCAGCGTCTCACGCACCAGCGCGCTGCTGGCGTTACCGAACTCGCTCAGCACGCTGAAGTGATGGCGTTCCGGGATGACGAGCGGCCCGTGGCGCCCGGCCGGATGGCACTCCGGCCAGCGTTCCCACAGCAGCCACGACTGACGGATGAACTCGCTCGTCTCCGCTTCCCCCGCCGCCAGCACCAGCGGCACTCTCACCTTGGGCGACAGATGGATCGGACTCACGGCGTGCGCTCGCGTGCGGTCGAGCTTCAGGTCGACGTTGAGAAACGCGGCCTGCACCAGCGGTTCGAGATCGAACACGCCGCTCACGGCGATGGCGCCTGCAATCGCCGTCTGCGGCAGGCCGCGCGCCGGCCAGTCGGTTGCGAGCAGCATCGCCACCAGATGGCCGCCCGCCGAATGTCCGCCGACGACGAGATGTTCCACTGGAACGTCGTGCCGTGCGCCTTCGCGCCGCAGCCAGGCCACCGCCTCGCGCATTTCATCGACGATGCGCGCGATGCTCACGTCGGGACACAAATCGTAGTTCACCACGGCCACGCCGATGCCGCGCGCCACGAACGGCGTCGCGACAAAGGAGTGATCGCGCTTGTCGAGCGCTCTCCAATAACCGCCGTGGATGAAGAGCAACGCACCGCGCGGATCGACCGCGGGGAAGAGATCCACCGTCTGCTTCGGACCGCTGCCGTAGCGGACGTCGAGCCGCCCGTGCAGCCCCGAGCGCGCCACCTCGCTCTCCTGCGCCCAGCGCTCGAACCATTGCGGATGGTCGGGAAAAGCCGCGCGCAGGTTGTACTCACGCTCGACGAAATCGGTGGAGAGCTCAGTCACCGTTCATTCCGCATCCGGCTGCTTCTCCGGCGCCGCCGCCGCGAACGCCGGCAGCGCATTGCAGGCTGCTTCGATGCGCAGGAGCGTGGGATAGGCGTCGAGCGGGATCGAGGAGCGACGCGCATTGGCGAGCTGCGGGACGAGACAGACGTCCGCGAGCGTCGGCGAGTCGCCATGACAGAACTTTCCTGTCGTAGCCTCTCGGGCAAGTTGCGATTCGAGCGCGCTCAAGCCCACATCGACCCAGTGCCGGTACCATGCGTTCTTCGCGTCCTCGTCCACGCCGAGCGTGCGCACGAGGTATTGGAGCACACGCAAGTTGTCAAGCGGATGAATGTCGCAGGCGATGGCGAGCGCGATGGCGCGCACTCGCGCCCGCGCTTCCGGCATGTCCGGCAGGAGCGGCGGCTGCGGGTGGCGCTCATCGAGATATTCGATGATCGCGAGCGACTGGGTGAAGCTGCCGCGGTCGTCCTCGAGGGTGGGCACCAGCGCCTGCGCGTTGATCGCGCGATACGCCGCGGCGCGCTGCTCGCCCTTGCGCAGATGGACCGCCGCGTGCTCGTAGGGAAGCCCCTTCAGGCCGAGGGCGATGCGCACGCGGTAGGCCGCCGACGAGCGGAAGTAACCGTACAGCTTCATCGTGCGCTTCAGGAGAACGCGGAGATGCCGGTCTGCGCGCGCCCCAGGATCAGCGCGTGGACGTCGTGCGTGCCTTCGTAGGTATTGACGGTCTCGAGGTTGAGCACGTGGCGGATGACGTGGAACTCGTCGACGATGCCGTTACCGCCGTGCATGTCGCGCGCCATGCGCGCGATCTCGAGCGCCTTGCCGCAGGAGTTGCGCTTCATGATCGAGGTGATCTCGGGCGCCGCGCGGCCCTCGTCCTTGAGCCGCCCGAGGCGCAGGCAGCCCTGCAATCCGAGCGTGATCTCGGTCTGCATGTCGGCGAGCTTCTTCTGGACGAGCTGGTTGGCGGCGAGCGGGCGCCCGAACTGGGAGCGGTCGAGCGTGTATTGCCGCGCCGCGTGCCAGCAGAACTCCGCCGCGCCGAGCGCGCCCCAGGCGATGCCGTAGCGCGCGCTGTTGAGGCACCCGAAAGGGCCTTTCAGCCCTTGGACGCCGGGCAGGCGGTTCTCCTCCGGGACGAAAACCTCGTCCATCGCGATCTCGCCGGTGATCGAGGTGCGCAGGCTGAACTTGCCTTCGATTTTCGGCGCGGACAATCCCTTCGCGCCCTTCTCCAGAATGAAGCCGCGGATGACGCCGTCGTCGGTCTTGGCCCAGACCACGAACACGTCGGCGATCGGCGAGTTGGAGATCCACATCTTGGCGCCGGAGAGCTTGTAGCCGCCTGGCGCTGACTTCGCGCGCGTCACCATCGATCCCGGATCGGAGCCGTGGTCCGGCTCCGTCAATCCGAAGCAGCCAATCCATTCGCCGGTCGCGAGCCGCGGCAAATACTTTTTCCGCTGCGCTTCCGAACCGTAGGCGTAGATCGGGAACATCACGAGTGAGCTCTGCACGCTCATCATCGAGCGATAGCCGGAGTCGACGCGTTCGATCTCGCGAGCGATGAGGCCGTAGCAGACGTAGTTGAGCCCCGCGCCGCCGTATTCGGCTGGCAGCGTCGCGCCGAGCAATCCCAGCGCGCCCATCTCGCGGAAGATCGCGGGATCGCTCTTCTCATGACGGAAGGCTTCGGTCACGCGCGGCATCAGTTCGTCCTGCGCATAGGCATGAGCTGCGTCGCGCACCATCCGCTCTTCCTCGCTCAGCTGAAGCTCGAGCAGCAGCGGGTCCGACCAGTTGAAGGCCGTCTCGGTTTTCGACGCCAGACGATCGGGCGCGTTCATGTTGCGATTATCGCCCCCGGCTGCGGGAGCGTCCATCGCGGCCGAGCCGCGATCGGCTCATCGACCTAGGCCGTTGGTAGCGTCCACCGAGCGGCGTGCTTGCGCAACATCGGCGAGGCCAGGAAAACGCGCAGAGACATCACACGGGGGAGGGATGGTGCGATTCGAGGAGGCTGAACGGCATCGATGCGCCAGGAAAGGCGCAGGGTTCTCACTGGTCGAACTGATGGTCGCGCTCGCGATCTTCGCGCTCACCCTTCGCTTTGGCGTGCCGGCCTACGGCGACTGGATCGCCGCGAGGAAGCTCGCCAACCACGCCGAGTACCTTGCCGAAACGCTCAATCGGGCGCGCAGCGAGGCGGTCAAGAGCAGCACGCGCGTGAACCTCTGCAAAACCCGGGACGGCCGGCAATGCACCGACGCCGGCGGCTGGGACTCGGGCTGGATCATGTTCATCGACCCGAACGGAAGCGGGGAAATCGAAGGCGGCGAACCGGTGCTCCAGGTCGAAGGCCCGCCGGGCGACGGCATCACCGTGCGCGGCAATCGGCCGCTTGAAGACTACGTCTCGTTTACGCCGTTCGGTTTCGCGCGCGCGTTGAATGGGGCGTTGCAGATGGGCACCTTCGTGGTTTGCAAACCGGGGCAGGACGCCATTCACGTCGTGCTCGCCAACAGCGGCCGTGTCCGCATCGTCCGCACGACGCAATCCTGCCCGTGACCGACCGTCATGCGGCGGACGCGCGGCGGCACGGTTGCTGCACCGCACCGACAGGGCAGCCGGGCAGCAGTAACCGTTTGTTCCGCCGGCAATACCTCATATCGGGCCGCTGCTCCGCTTGCCGGCGAGAGACATACCATGCCGTTGTCAGCAAAGGGAGATTTGGCATGACCGCAGTTGCAACGCGCCCGCTGCGCAAGCGAGCGTTCGTCAGCGCAGGCGGATTTACTTTGCTCGAACTGATGATCGTTGTCGTCATCGTCGGCATCCTTGCCGCGATAGCGCTGCCGAACTACGCGGACTACGTAAAGCGCGGCAAGATCATCGAAGCGACGAGCGGGCTCTCCGACCTTCGCCAGGGGATGGAGCAATACTTTCTCGACAACCGGACGTACGTCGGATACTGCGCAACCCCCGGAGGCACTGCGCGGGTGCAGCCGACGGTCAAGGCCTTCACGCTGGCCTGCGCCGAAGCCGTTTCGACCTACACGTTGACGGCCACCGGTCTCGCTGCTGAGGGAATGAGCGGCTTCACATACACGATCGACAACACCGGCGCCAAGGCGAGCACCGGCCCGGCCGGCTGGGCAGGCAACGCCTCGTGCTGGGCGGTGCGCAAGAGCGGCGAGTGCAGCTGATGGATTCGATCATGCGCGTCCGAGGTTTCACTCTCATCGAGCTGCTGGTCGCTCTGACGATCTTCGGCTTCTTGATCATGCTCGCCGGCCCGCAGCTCGCGACGTTCCTCGCCAACTCGCAGGTCCGCAACGAGGGCGAGGCACTTCTCAACGGGGTGCAACGTGCCCAGAGCACGGCGATCAGCACCAATTCGCCGACGCGGCTGGTTCTCGATCCGACGACGGGCACGGGCGGGTGGCAGATCCTTGCCGTCGATCCCAGCGACAACACCGTGCCGGCCCCGAACCCTGCGACTCCTTGCGGCGTCCGGGCTGGGCCGGCTTCGGTCAATCCCGTCCAGTCTTTTTGCGCGAAGGATGGTGCAGCCGACGCCGCGCTCGCGGTCACTCCAGGCGGGGCAACCTCGATCACCTTCGACGGCTTCGGGCGGATCCGGTGCAACACCACGACTGACGCCTCCCTCGCTTGTGACGGAAGCACGAATCTCCAGTGGGTCGACGTGACCAACAGCAAGAACGCGTCGGCGCGCGCCCTTCGCGTGTGCATTACGAATCAACAGGCGCCCGCAGACATCGGCGTCGCCGCAAGCCAGATCAAGCTATGCGATCCCGCTGCGCCCGCGACCGAGCCGCAAGCATGCCCGACTGGATGCGGCGCCTGAACCATGCGGCCGTCCATGACCTTGCGGCAGCGACAGACCGGCGCGTATCTGCTCGAAGCGCTGATCGGCATCCTGATCTTTGCGCTGGGCGTGCTCGGGATCGTGGGCCTGCAGGCGGCGTCGCTGCGCACGACCACCGACTCGGCGCTCCGCGCCGAAGCCGTGTTCGCCGCCAATCAGCTGCTGGGCCAGATGTGGACCGACGACGAAGCCGCCCTGGCCGCCAACTACACCAGCGCCTCCGCCGGCCAGCCGTACAACGATTTCGCAGCGGAGTTGAAGGCTGCGCAGGGCGGCGCGTGGGTCCAGGACCCCGTGGTCGTCATCGACACGTTTGCCGCGGCGCCGTCCGCGACGAGTCACTCGGTCAAGATACAGATCTTCTGGCGATCCGAAAACGGAGACAAGACCTGCGCCGGCAACACGGTGAAGTGCCACAGCTACACGACCTCCGTGGTCGTGGGGCAGAACTGATGAACACGAACCGGGCAGCGGGTCGATCGCAGCGGGCGCAGCGCGGCTTCGGGCTCGTGGAGCTTATGGTCGGGCTTGTGATCGGATTGATCGCAGTGCTGGTGATCTTTCAGGTGTACACGGTCGCCGAGGGCTTCAAGCGCAACTCGACCGCCGCCGGTGACGCACAGATGAACGGTTTGTTTTCAACCTTCGTTCTGGGCATGGAGATCGGCAATAGCGGCGCCGGGATGGCCGACGCTGCGCAAGACCTCGCTTCGTGCCCCGATCCCGGTGGCCCGATGCCGCAACGCTTCGCGCAATCGTTTCGTCCGATCCCGGTCCTGGTCACCGACGGCGGCGGCAACTCGAAACCCGACTCGTTCGTCGTCAACTACAGCATGGCGACGACGCTGGCAAACTCCGCGACGTTTGCGGCCAACGCGCTCCCCGCGGACAGCTACTCCGTTCAATCGCCGGGCGGCTTTCACATCGGCGATCTGATCGTCGCCATTGCTTCGCCCACCGCGCCCAATAGTCCCTGCGGCAGCTCGGTGATCACCGCTGCGCCGACGATACCGGACGCCAACGGCTTCGTCACGATCACGCACACCGGTTCCGCGTTCAGCTACTTCGCAGGTGCGTCGCGTTTGTTGAACATGGGGCCCGCCAATCGCGCGCAAAAGATCATGTACAAAGTGTGTGACCAGCGGGCAGGCTGCCCACAGCCGCCAATCTGTGGCGCACTAGCCCCGTGCACGCTCGACAGCACGCCGCTCCTCGACGCGAACGGCCAGCCGCTGGCCAATCCCGTCGGCAATCCCCTCGCCTCCAACATCGTCAACCTGAAGGTGGAGTACGGCATCGACAGCGACCTCGACGCGAAGGGGCTTGTCGACACCTGGGTTCAGGCGACTAACGGCTGGGAGCCGGGGACGTTGCTCGACCCCGGCACCGGAACCGTCGTCAAGATCAACCAGATCAAGGCAATCCGGATCGGCCTCATCGTGCAGAGCGAGCAGTTCGATCAGACGCTCGGCGACTACAACTGGGTGATGTTCGATTGCGCGGATGCAGTCAAGGCGAATTGCCCTGGCCGCCTGACGGGGACGATCGCAGCCCAGACGACGGCGCCTACGGGTAACTGGCGCTTCCGCAAGTACGAAACCATCATCCCGCTACGCAACGAGATCTGGAACAAGTCGTGATGAGCCCACGTCCTTTGTCGCTCCGTACGCCGATGCTGAAATCGACTCAGCGCGGCGTGGTGCTTTTCATCGCGCTGATCGTCATGGTCGCGATGAGCCTGGCCGGGATCGCTTTGATGCGCTCGGTTGACACGACCTCGACGGTGATCGGCAATCTCGCCTTCCGGCAGGCATCGATCCTTCCCGCCAACTATGCGATCGAGGATGCAGCCGCCGCGTTGTTCAGCGACGCCAATTTCAACAATCCCCCGCGGATCGCGGACGTGAGGGTCGACACGTTGGCCGAGAACTATTACGCGACGCACAGCCAGGCGGCCGGCTGGGACGACGTGCACGGCGTGCCGCAACCGTTGCAGACGAAGCCGCCGTCGACCTGGCCCCGATTGAAGCTCGATGACGGGGATAACCAGATCACCTACGTCATCGAGCGCATGTGCAATGCGAATGCAACCAGCGTCCCGGCAGACAAAAGCGCAGCCGCGAGTTGGTGCGACATGATGGCCCCGAAGCAATCGCCGGGCACGACGATCAACGAAGGACCTCTCGTGGGCCTTGTCGGGCAACCCTTCTACCGAGTTACCGTCCGCGTCGACGGTCCAGCGGGAACGAATGCGGTTTCATTCGTGCAGGCAATGCTGCGCTGAGCGCCAACCAGGGAAGATCCCCAATGACCTGCAACCTGATGCCTCCGCTTCTCCGTCGCTGGCTCGCCGGCGTACTAGCGGTCCTGCTCGGGTTGGGCCCTCTCGCGACCCCCGCGTATTCGGCGCTGATTCCGCTCGCCGACGAGCCGCTGGCCGTGAAGATCTCGGCCAAGCCGGCCATCGTTCTGACCGTCGACGACTCGACGTCGATGCTGTTCGATTTCCTCCCGGACTACGTGGTGAGCACGTACTGCCGCGGCGGCACGGGCGCGATGACCGCGGCGTGCGGGAGCATCGGCGCGGCAAGCGATTTCACCGGAATCGGCGGTGGCAAATATTCTTCTCCCGGGTATACGTTCCAGCAATACAACTTGCCGTACGCCCAATACACAGGCACCTACGACCCCAGCGGGCCGGGTTCGGGATGCTTTGCCGGCAGCCCGCCGACGTGCGGGCCGGGCATCGACCCGGGCGCGCTACCTGGGGTCGCCACATTTCCGGCGGGTCCGAACAGCAGCTGGCCCAACGCAAATCAGCCGTACGCCTATTGGTCGCTCTGGCCCGCCCCCGCGCACAACGCCGCGTTCAACCCGCTCTACTACAACCCGCAGCTCACCTACGATCCACCGGTCGACTCCACCGGTGCGAACTACCCGCAGATGGACGCCGGGGGCACGTCAAACTGGACGCGGGTTCCGGCCGACCCCTGGGCGACTACGATCACGAACGTCGACCTGACGGCGACGGTGACGGATGGGCTGTGGTGCAATTCCGACTGGTCGCTAGGCTCCGCGACCGACCCGACGCAATGCCGTTACAACGGCGAGGGCGGTGCCGCATTCGCAACCGTCGGCGCCGCGGACGGCCAGGACTACACCTACCCGTGGGCGCCGCCGGGGTTCGTAGTCAGCGCGTCCGCCGGCTCGACCACGACTCAATCGTACGCCGCACAGAAGGTCACGTTGAACGGCACGCTGACCGGCACGGCGATCACTGCCAATTGGAACGCGACGACCCAGGACTCGAAGTTCTTCTACGAGAACGAAAATATCCTCTGGTGCGACCCGACGAGCCCTTCGTGGCCGCAAACCGGACCGGTGGCGCCACAGTTCTGCGCCTTCAGCGCGCCTTTTAACATCCTATGCCAAGGGAACGCCCCCGGGGTTTGCGGGGGCGTCCAGCCCCCGACCTGCAGCGGCTCCGTTCCGGCCGCATGCAACGGCTTCACGCCGGCCGCCTGCAATGGCTACCAGCCGCCAGCGTGCGCCGGCGTCGCGGGGCCCGCTTGCAATGGCTTCGTGCCCGCGGCGTGCAACAACGTCCAGGCGCCGAAGTGCAATACCGGCCTGCAGACCTGCAGCGGGACGCCACAGGCGTGCAATTTGCAAGGGCAGAC
>DATJWL010000042.1:0-2906 GCA_035501215.1 Casimicrobiaceae bacterium | reverse complement strand
AAGCCAAGCTCCTACGAGGCGTCGCGCGTTCCGATCCTATTCGAGGATGAGCACCTCCTGGCGGTCGACAAGCCGGCGGGGCTCGCGGTCCACGGCGGCAGCGGCATTGCCGCCGGGCTCATCGAGCAGATGCGTGCGGCGCGCCCCGCCGCGAGCTTTCTCGAGCTCGTGCATCGCCTCGACCGCGACACGTCGGGCGTGATGTTGCTCGCGAAGAAGCGATCGGCCCTCGTCGAGCTGCACCGTCAGCTACGCGATGGCGAGGTCGACAAGCGCTATCTCGTGCTGGTGCGAGGACGCTGGCGCGACGAGAAGCGACGGGTCCGGTTGCGGCTGCATAAGTTTGCGACGAAGGAGGGCGAGCGGCGCGTCCGGGTCGATGACGACAGCGGGCAGGAAGCCGAGACGATCTTCTTTCGTCGGGCGAACTGGCCGCATCTGGATCCGCCGCTCGCGCTGCTCGAAGCCGAGTTACGGACCGGCCGCACGCACCAGATCCGCGTCCATCTCACCCATCTGGGCTTTCCCCTGGCCGGCGACGACAAGTACGGCGACTTCGCGTGGAACCGTATCTTGGCCAAGCAAGGGCTCAAGCGCATGTTCCTGCATGCGCGCGAGCTCACGGTCGCGCATCCCGCATCGGGCGAGCGCATGACGCTCGAAGCGCCACTGCCGGCCGACCTCGCGGGCTATGTCGATCGATTGGGTGCGGGCGATGCGTGACGCAGCGGAACGGCAGTTCAAGCTCATCGTGTTCGATTGGGACGGCACGCTGGCCGATTCCACGCGCATCATCGCGGCCTCGATCCAGGAAGCGCTGCGCGACATGGGCGAGCCGGTGCCCGAAGCGCGCGCCGCGCGCTACGTGATCGGGCTCGGGCTGGCCGACGCGCTGAAGAGCGTCGCGCCGGCGCTGCCGTCGCATCGCTATTCCGAGCTTGCCGCGCACTACCGCAGGCACTACCTCGCACGCGAAGACGATATTCCGCTCTTCGCCGGCGCAGACGAGATGCTGGCCGAGCTCGACGACGCCGGCTACTACCTCGCCGTCGCGACCGGCAAGACCCGGATGGGGCTCGACCGCGTGCTCACGAAGAACAGACTTGCGAGGCGCTTCCATGCGACTCGCTGCGCCGACGAGGGATTCCCGAAGCCGCACCCGGACATGCTGCTGCACCTCATGGACCGGTTGGGAGTCGATGCTCGCGACACGCTGATGATCGGCGACACGACGCACGACCTCGAGCTGGCGCGCAACGCGGGCGCGCGGGCGCTGGCTGTGGCGTACGGCGCGCACGAGCCCGAGGGGCTCGCCCGCCTCGCGCCGCTCGCCACCGTGCATACGGTCGCCGAGCTGCGCGCGTGGCTCAGGGCGAACGGGTAAGGCTTCAGGGGTCGAGCGAGACGATCTGCGACGCTATGGCGCGGGCGATGGCCTCGCTGCGGTTGAGCGCGCCGAGTTTCGACATGACGTTGCCGAAATGGAAGTTGGCCGTGCGCTTGGTGATGCCGAGCTTGACCGCGACGTCCTCGCTCGTCATTCCGTGGGCCGCGAGCTCGATGCATTGGCACTCGCGCGCCGTCAGCCGCCGGAAGTCGGTGCGCTGCCCCGCAGCCTTGCTATGGACCAGCATCGCTTCGTGGACGAAGCCGGCGAGCAGGGCCAGCGCGGCGAGCTGGCCGCGGATCGCCGATTGGCGCGTCTCCGCCTCCTCACTCGACGCCGTGGAGTCCCAGGCGATTACCGCGCGCCCCACTCGCGCATCGCAGATCGACCATGCGATGCCGCTGCGGATCGCGTGACGGTCGGCGTCCTGCGTGAAGGCGCGCACGCGCGGCTCTTTGGGCTCTGCAGCAAGCTTCCAGACGATGGGGACGGCTCGATTACGGGTCAGCGTGACGCGCGGATCGATCAGGTGATAGCCGCGTGTCGCGTAGCGCTTCGTCCAATGCGCGCCCGCTGTGCTCCAATGCTTGAGCAGCTGGGGATCCGAAGCGGAGCCGCCGAGCAGGAGGTAGGAAAAGCCGCTGAAGCCGTGGCTCGCCGCGAGCTCGGCGAAGCCCGCGAGCATGCGATTGGACTTAGTGCACGCGACGAGCGCGTCGACGATCGCGTCGCCGAATTGCGTGCATTCCGCAGGTTCGATCGACCGGCCCTGGATGATTGCCATGGAATCGCCTCCCGTTGATTGAACACCGTAAGCTGTGCGCGACGATTCGGAGGCTACGAGCGTTCAGCCGCGGGCGCTACTGTAGTTAAGGGTTATCTCGGAGGTCCGCATCTGCATGCGGTGCGAAAGATTTCGCTGCCAAGGCACTGATCCGGCGAACCCCGCCGGGCGGGGCCTGTGGAATCCGCCCTGTATCTTTCTACAGGTCGGCCGGCAAAGGAGGTCAGCCCGGGCCAATCACGCCGTCGCGGACGGCGAGGGCGACGGCCTCCTGCCGGTTGGCCGCGCCCAGCTTGCTGCGGATGCTGTCGAAGTGGTATTGCACGGTTCGATGAATGCCGAGACCGAAGGCGCGACGTACTGGTCGGGAAGGAGCGAGACTTCGTGAAAAGGGTTCGAGCATCGCTGGGCCGAGGAAGCGACGCTACTTCGCACGGACGAGACCGGTCTGCACGCCGAGGGCGATGGCTTCGTGCCTATTTGCCACGCCGAGCTTTCCGCGGATCTGATCGAAATGGAATTGGACGGTTCGGGAGCTGATATCGAGCTTCATCGATATATCCTTGGTCGTCATACCCTTCGCCGCCAAACCGAGACACTCTCGCTCGCGCTTCGAAAGGGGCCGAAGCGGAGTCGATGGCTGCTTGCCGAACTCGAGCGCGGGCAACATGAATATCTCGTGAAAGTAGTGCCCGAACATGACGATATCGGGAAGATTTCGGGTTATGGACTTAG
>DATJWL010000041.1:0-2032 GCA_035501215.1 Casimicrobiaceae bacterium | reverse complement strand
GCGCTCGCCGCGCGCCTCGACGTACTCGTCCATCATCACGATGTGCAAGTTGCGCAGATCGGTGCTGCGTTCGCCGAAAAGTCGGGCGAGTGCGGCGTACGTCGTGCGCAGCGACCGCCCGCCCGGACAACCGAGCGTCGTAGTACCGCGCCGCGCCGCGCGCTCGAGCCGCGCGAGCGTCTCGGCCGCGACGTAAGCGCCGAGCGATTCCGGACCTTCGAACACCAGTAGCGGCGTACGGCTGGCGGTCGGCATCGTTCGACTCATTCGCGGAGATCCTGACGGGTTCAGTAGGGCGCGGCGACGAAATCGCCGGCGCGATCATAACGCCGCGCGTTTACATTCCAAATTCGGTAGCGGAGACTGCGACGCCCGCCACCGTTTCAGAAAGCACCATGACCGAGCGGTCTTTGATCGCCTGCCACGAATGCGACGAGTTGCAACGCGTGCCGGCCGACGCGATCGGCGCGATTTCGTGCTGCCGGTGCGGTGCGCATCTGCACGTCGCCGGTCCGTACGACCTCGGTCGCCCGCTCGCTCTGACGGTGACCGCGCTCGTGCTGTACGTGATCGCCAACACGTATCCGATGGTGATGATGGAAGTGCAGGGCACCCGCATCACGACGACGCTGGCGCGCGCGGTGCACGAGTTGTGGCTCAAGGACGTGCAGCTCGTGTCGGCGCTGGTGTTCATCACCGTGATGGTGGCACCGCTCGTGCAGATGGCAGCGATGCTCTACGTACTCGTGCCGTTGAGCTTCGACCGTGTGCCGCCGCGCGTCGAATTTCCGCTGCGGTTGTTTCAGGTCGCGCGGCCGTGGGGCATGGTCGAGGTATTCATCCTCGGCATCTTGGTGTCGTTGGTGAAACTGGCCCACATGGCGCACGTGATACCCGGCATCGCGCTGTGGGCGTTCGCCGCGCTCGTCGTCGTGTTCGCGGCGATCGGCAGCACGTTCGATCCGCTGCGCGTGTGGTCGCACATCGGAGACAGACGGTGAGAGCGATGGACGCCGGGCTCGTGGCGTGCGAAGGCTGCGGGCTGTTGTGCCGCGCACCGCACGCCGCGTCGATGCATTGCCCGCGCTGCGGCCACCCGTTGCATTGGCGCAAACCGAACAGCCTCTCACGCACGTGGGCGCTGATCCTGTCGGCGTACATCCTCTATATCCCGGCGAACGTGCTGCCGATGATGACGACGCGCACGCTGCTCGGTTCGCAAGACGACACCATCATGAGCGGCGTGATCTTTCTGTGGAAAGACGGCTCGTGGCCGCTCGCGGCACTCGTCTTCTTCGCGAGCATCACGGTGCCGCTGTTGAAACTGCTCGCGCTCACGCTGCTGGTGGTCTCCGTACAGTTGAAGTCGCATTGGCAACCGGTGCAGCGCACGCGCTTGTACCGGCTTGTCGAATTCGTCGGGCGTTGGTCGATGCTCGACATTTACGTCGTGACGATTCTCGTCGCGCTCGTGCAGTTGCAAGCGCTCGCGGCGATCACGCCCGGCCCGGCGGCCGTGGCGTTCGGCGCCGTCGTGGTGCTGACGATGGCGGCGGCGCTGACCTTCGATCCGCGCTCGATTTGGGACCCGATAGGAGACGAACGTGGCCGATGAGGAACTTCCACAGGCGGTCGTCGAACCGCCGCGCCGGCGCATACAGCTCGTGTGGATCATTCCGCTCGTGGCCGCGCTCGCCGGCGGTTGGATCGCGGTGACGACGCTTCTCGCGCAAGGACCCGAAACGACGATTTCGTTCCGCACGGCCGAAGGCCTCGAAGCCGGCAAGACGAAGATCCGCTACAAGGACGTCGAGATCGGGCTCATCACGCACGTGGCGCTCGCGCCGGACGGCAGCGGTGTCATCGCGGATGCGCAGTTCGCCAAGGAGGCGACCAATCTGCTCGTCGAAGACACGAAGTTCTGGGTCGTGAAGCCGCGCGTGTCGTCGAGCAGCGTCAGCGGTCTCGGCACGCTCTTCTCCGGTTCGTATCTCGGCCTCGACGTCGGCAAATCGCAGACGCCGCGGCGACA
>DATJWL010000040.1:0-19963 GCA_035501215.1 Casimicrobiaceae bacterium | reverse complement strand
TGCGCCTCGAGAGCGCACTGGCCCAGGACGTAAGCGCCGCCAGGACGATCCTTTCGGGCAAGTTAGGGCCCGTCACTCTTGAAGAAAGGGACGGAGCGCTGTGGGCGCAGATGGAAATCGGCCCCGCACTGCTGCTCGCAGGGGGGGCCGACTCTGATTCTATTCGGGGTTGCGGGGGAAGGATTTGAACCTTCGACCTTCGGGTTATGAGCCCGACGAGCTGCCAGACTGCTCCACCCCGCGATAGAAGGCGAATTTTAGCGCGCGGGGCAGTCAGGGTCAATCAGAGCGCTTCGGTCTCCGCGGCCCGCGGCCGCCAGACGAGGAGGCGATTCTCGATGCGCGTGACGATGAAGTCGAGGATCAGCGCGAAGAGCGTCAACACGAGGATCCCTGCGAACACCGTGTCGATGTCGAACACGCCTTCGGCCTGGTGGATCAGGTAGCCCACGCCTCGCGCCGAGCCGAGGTACTCGCCCACCACCGCGCCGACGAAGGCGAGCCCGATGGAAGTGTGCAGGCTCGAGAACACCCAGCTCGTCGCCGAGGGCAGGTAGACGTAGCGCAGAAGCTGCCGCCCCGTGGCGCCGAGCATGCGCGCGTTGGCGAGCACCACCGGGCTCACCTCCTTCACGCCCTGGTAGACATTGAAGAAGACGATGAAGAAGACGAGCGTGATGCCGAACACCACCTTCGAAGTGATGCCGAGCCCGAACCAAACCGCGAAGATCGGCGCCAGGATCACGCGCGGCATCGCGTTCATCGCCTTGATGTAGGGATCAGCGAGCGTGGAAGCGGTCGGCGAGAGCGCGAGCCACAAACCCAGCACGAGCCCGAGCAGCGTGCCGATTGCGAACGCGAGCAGCGTCTCGACGAGCGTCACGCCCAGATGCAGATAGATGCTGCCGCCGGCGAACCAGGTCCAGATCCGCTTCAGCACCTGGACCGGCTGGCCGAAGAAGAATTTCGCGCGCGTCGGGTCGTCGAAATAGAACGGCGGGATCAGCCCGGGCTCGGTCATCGCGTACCAGAACAGGAACAGCCCGCCGAGCAGCAGCACGTGGTACAAGACGAGACGGCTCCCGGACGGGCGCGAGCGCCGCGCTGCTCCCGGCTCGCCGTTACTCTTTGCGGCTTCGGGCATAGGTCTTCAGGACTTCGTCCTTGAGCTTGTGCCAGATCTCGCGATGCAGATCGACGAAGCGCGGCGCGAGCCGTATCTCGTTGACGTCGCGCGGCCGCGGCAGATCGATCGCGTAGTCGCCGATCGGCCGCGACGCCGGCCCTGCGGAGAGCACGATCACGCGATCCGAGAGCGCGATCGCCTCCTCGAGATCGTGTGTGATGAAGAGCACCGACTTGCGATTGGCGGACCAGAGATCCAGCAGCTCGTTCTCCATGAGCTGCCGCGTCTGCACGTCGAGCGCGGAGAACGGCTCGTCCATCAGCAGTAATTGCGGGTCGAGGATCAGGATCTGCGCGAGCGCCACGCGCTTGCGCATTCCGCCGGAAAGCTCGTGCGGATAGCGCTGCTCGAATCCGCTCAAGCCCACGCGGCCGAGCCAGTCACGCGCGCGCGACTTCGCCGCGGCGCGCTCGACGCCGGCGAATTCCAGTCCCGCGAGAACGTTGTCGATCGCGCTCCGCCACGGCATCAGCGATTCGGCCTGGAACATGTAGCCGGCCTTGCGGTTGATGCCGGCGAGCCGCTCGCCGAGGATCCGCACGGCACCCGACGAAGGTTGCAGCAGGCCCGCCGCAACGTTGAGCAGCGTGGACTTGCCGCAGCCGGTCGGCCCCACCACGGAGACGAACTCGCCCGCGCCGATGGAAAGCGTTGCGTCGCGGACCGCGGTGTAGCGCTCGCCCTGCGCTTTGCGCGACGCGAAGGCGCAGGTGATCCGTTCGAGCGAGAGCGCGGGAATCATGGATCCAGCGTGCTGAGCCGACGGAGATCGCTAACGTCGTCGTTCCCGTGAAAGCGGGAACCCGGCATCTTGCGTTCAAAGTCGCTGGATCTCCGCCTTCGCGCGGACGACAAAATGTTATTTCTTGTATTTCGCCAGCGCCTTCTGCACGTAGCTGTTGTCGAAGGTCTGCTTGAGATTGATATCCGCCGGCTTGATCGCCGGATTGAATGCGGCGAGGAACTTGAGCGTGTTCTCCGCGCCTTCCTGCGTGAACATGCCGTCCGGCGAAATCGCGTCCTTGAACTTGCGGTAGCAATCGAGATACAGAGCCCGGTCGCCAAGCAGATAGTCCGGCGGCACTGTGTCGGCGACCTGGTCCGGCGTCGCCGTCTGCAACCACAACAGCGCACGGACCATCGCGTTGGTCAACGCCTGCACCGTGTTGGGATTCTTCTTGACGAAGTCGATCGGCGCATAGAACGCGGCGGCTGGAAGATCCGCGAACCCCAGCACTTTTCGCGTGCCCTCCTCGGTCCGCGTGTCGGCGACGACCACGATGTCACCGGATTTCTCCATCATCGTAATGACTGGATCGATGTTGGAGACGGCGTCGATCTCGCCGCTTTTCACCGCGGCGATCACTCCCGAGGACGTGCCGACGCCGATGAACGATGCGTCGTCCGGCTTGAGCCCGCCTTCGACCATCAGGCGCTGCGCGACCCGATTGGTGCTCGAGCCCGGCGCAGTCACGCCGATCTTCATGCCCTTCAAATCCTTGGGCGATTTGTAGCTCGCCGCCTTCGCCTTGACAACCCCGACCGTGATCGCGGGATAGCGCCCCATCTTCACGAAGCCCTGCAGGTTGAGCCCCTTGGGCTGCTGGTCGATCGTGTTCTCCCATGCGCCGGAAACGACATCCGCGCTGCCGCCGACCACCGCCTGCAGCGCTTTCGAGCCGCCGGCGAAGTCGCTTATTTCGGGATCGAGGCCCTCGTCCTTGAAGTAGCCTCGTCGCTCCGCGATGGTCAGCGGAAGGTAGTAGAACGCGGCCTTGCCGCCCACGGCGATGGCGACCTTCGGCTTCTCCGGTTTGCCCTGCGCTTGTGCAGCAAGCGGCAACCACACGGCGGCGATCGCGCAGGCAGCGACGGTCAGATGGCGAAAGAGCTTCATCGTTTCCTCCAATGTTGGATCGACGTCATTCCGAGCGCAGCGAGGAATCTCATCGTTTCCCTAATTGTCATTCCGAGCGCAGCGAGGAATCTGCTTTTCTTGTAGAGCGCTTCGCTTTTGGTCGAGCGGCGATTATATCGCTCCGGCCGCGCGCAGCCGCGCGATCTGTTCCTCGTTGTAGCCGATGCCTCGCAGTACCTCGTCGGTGTGCTGTCCAAGCGCCGGCCCGACCCAATCGATGGCACCGGGCGTCTCGGATAGCTTGGGCACGATTCCCGGGAGCTTGATCGGCGTGCCGTCGGGAAGCTTCATCGACAGAATCATCTCGCGCGCAAGATATTGCGGATCGTCGACGACGTCGGCCGCGGTGTAGATCTTTCCGTGGGGCACGTCCGCTGCCTTCAGCGCAGCGAGGATTTCGTCGAGATCGCGCTCCGCGGCCCACGCCGCGATGGCGCCGTCGATTTCCGCCGTGCGCTTCACGCGCCCGACGTTGGTGGCGAGCGCCGGGTCCTGACCGAGATCGTCGCGACCGATCGCGTGCATGAGGCGCTTGAAGATGCTGTCGGCGTTGCCGCCGATGACCACGTTCTTGCCGTCGCGGGTCGCATAGGTGTTTGACGGCACGATGTTGGTGAGCCCGGTCCCGATGCGGCCGCGAATCTCGCCGAAGCGATCGTAGTCCGGCACGAGGCTCTCCATCATGTTGAACACCGCCTCGTAGAGCGCGACGTCGACGACCTGTCCTTTGCCGCCGCTTTTTCCACCAGTGATTTCGCGATGATGCAGCGCCATCAGCGCGCCGACCACGCCGTGCAGGGCGGCGAGCGCATCGCCGATGCTGATGTTCATGCGCACTGGAGGACGGTCGGGAAAGCCGGTGACGTGCCGCATGCCGCCCATCGATTCGGCGATCGCGCCGAACCCGGGCTGGTCGCGGTACGGCCCCGTCTGGCCGAATCCGGAGAGCCGCACCATGATGAGCCCTGGATTCTCCGCCGCGAGCGCGTCGTAGCCGAGACCCCATTTCTCCAGCGTGCCCGGGCGGAAGTTCTCGATCACGATGTCGGATTCACGCGCGAGCCGCCGCACGATCTCCTGACCTTCGGGTGAGCGCAGGTTGACCGTCACCGACTTCTTGTTGCGCGCCTGCACGTACCACCACAACGAAGTGCCTTCGTGCAGGAGGCGCCACTGGCGCAGCGGATCGCCGCCGCGCGCGTTGCCTTCGGCGGGCGGCTCGACCTTGACCACTTCGGCGCCGAACTCGGCGAACACCTTGCCGGCGAAAGGTCCGGCGATGAGCTGGCCGAGTTCGAGCACCTTCAAGCCGGCGAGCGGACGCGGACTCATCAGATGGACGTCCCGGCGCGACGCGAGCGCAACTCCGCTTCCAGCTTCGGCAGTTTCGCCGCCATCTCACTGCCGACGTAGAGCTGCGGCTCCGAGGGCCGCCGGTGCTCGCTCTTCTCGCGCGCGGCGATGCGCTCGCGCGCGTTCTGGAACGCCTTGACGAACGAATCCTCGAAGCGCAGCGCGTGTCCGAAAAGCGCGTCGCCGAAATAGGTCGCAGCGCTCTCGCTGCCGCAGCCGAAGGAAGTGCGGTTGGCGGCCGATGCGGTCATGACGAGCGTGTAGTCGTCCTTGAGCGCGTCGATGAAGGCGCCGGAATAGCACGCCGAGACGACGATAATGCGCCACTTGATTCCGGCGTCGTCGAGCATCTGCTTCAGCGCGTCGGGCGCGAGCGAATCCAGTTCGAGCGGCGGAAACTGAACCGTGAGCCGGTGATCGCGGCTGCCGTGACTGGTGAGATAGACCATCACCACGTCCTGGTCGCGGTCGATGAGGTCGCCGATCACCGACAATGACGCGCGCAGATTGCTTACCGTCGCTAGAGGCTCCTCCAGCACGGTGCGCGGGTTGTTGATGAGCACGACGGAGCGCCCGTCGGTATCGAAACGGTCGTCGAAGAGATCGCGCGCCACTTCCATGTCCTTGCGGAAGACGTCCTCCGCGGCGTAAGGGGCGAAGCCCACGAAGTAGAGGTCGGTTGTCCCCGGACGCTCCTCGTCGAGGCTGCTCAGCGCGTCGTAGAAGAGCTCCGGCTGCTTGACGAGCACTTCCTCCGCGACTGGGCTGGGATAATCGCCGCTGCGCGCGATCGCCGCTTCGGGTTCTTCCCACCATTGAGCGTCGGGCAGCAAGATGTTTCCGAACCAAAGCGGTGTGGCGAGGAGCGCTGCGGCGGCGAGCGATCGCGGCCAGAAATGCGGGCGCTGCGGCGCGAGCGCCGTGGCCGCGGAGCGCCAGAGCCAGAAGAGCGTCCACAGCAGCAGCACCTGCTCGGCTCGGAGCGCGCTGCCGAAGAGCGAGTGGTCCTCGCCAACTGCAAACGCCACGCCCATGCGCACGACCTGCAGCGGCCATTCGCCCGATAGCAGCACGACGGGAAGCGCGAGCGCGTAGCCGGGCTGGCGGAACGCGAGCGCAAGGAGCGCCGCGAAGAGCATCAGAATGGCGCCGTAGAATCCTTCACCCACAAGTCCCGAGAGCGTGAGCACCGCGCCCGGCCCCTGCCTTGCGAAGTCGACGCCGATGTCGAGCAGCGCCGAAACGACGAACAGCGCGAGCAGTTGCGGCACGCTGATGCGGAAGGCGAGACGCGTGGCCCGCTGGCCGAAGACCATCAGCGCACCGCTCAGAAGATTGCGGCCGAGGTCGCGCAGGAACGTAGTGACCATCAGGTTCGAAGTGGGATCCCGGCCTGCGCCGGGATGACATTACGCCTCATGCGTCCGCGTGCTCGGCGATGTAGGCCTTCACCGCGCCGACATCGGCGGGGAGCACGTCGCAGCGCTGCGGCAGGCGCTCGATCTGCTCGAAGCCCTGCGGGCGTTCCGGAGTGCGGCCGAGCGCCTCCTCGATCGTGGCTGCGAATTTCGCCGGGAGCGCCGTCTCGATGCAGATGAGCGGCACGCCGTGCTCGCGGTGCTGCCGCCCGACCTTGATCCCGTCCGCGGTGTGTGGGTCGACGACGATCCCGTAGCGCTGCGACACTTCACGTATCGTCGCGATGCGGTCCGCGTGCGTGCTCGTCCCGGATACGAAGCCGGAAGAGGCGACGCGCGGCCAGTGCGGCGTTCCCGCCAGATCGAATCCGCCGTCGCGCTCGACCTGCTTCCACAGATCGCGAACGACGGCCGGATCGCGACCGGCGACGTCGAAGACATAGCGCTCGAAATTCGACGCCTTCGAGATGTCCATCGACGGGCTCGAGGTGTGATGCGTCTCGGCGGCTTTCCGTATGCGATAGCACCCGGTGCGGAAGAACTCGTCGAGCACGTCGTTTTCGTTCGTGGCGAGGATCAGACGCCGGATCGGCAATCCCATCTCGCGCGCAACGTGGCCGGCGAAAATGTTGCCGAAGTTGCCCGACGGCACCGCGAAGTCGACCTCCTCGCCACCGTTCTTCGTCGCCGCGAAGCAGCCCTTGAAGTAATAGACGATCTGCGCCGCGACGCGCGCCCAGTTGATCGAGTTGACGGCCCCGAGCCGGTAGCGCGCCTTGAACGCCGCATCGCCCGCGGCCGCCTTGACGATGTCCTGGCAATCGTCGAACACGCCCTCGATCGCCAGGTTGAAGATGTTGCCGTCGGAGAGTGAGTACATCTGCGCCGCCTGGAACGGGCTGATGCGGCCTTTCGGCGAAAGCATGAACACCTTGACGCCGCGCTTCCCGCGCAGTGCGTACTCGGCCGACGAGCCGGTGTCGCCTGACGTGGCGCCAAGCACGTTGAGCTGCCGCCGCTCCCCGGCCAGCACGTATTCGAACAAATTGCCGAGAAGCTGAAGAGCGATGTCCTTGAAGGCGAGCGTCGGGCCGTTGGCGACGCGCAGCAAATGCAAGCCGGGCTCGAGCGTGGCAAGGGGCGTGATGTCGTCACTGCCGAAGATGGCTTTCGTGTAGGTGCGATCGACGATCGCCTTGAGCTCGGCCGCGGAGATGTCGTCGGCGTAGCGCGAAAGGATCGTGAAGGCGAGCTCGCGATAGCTCGAGCCGCGCAGGTCTGCGAGCTCGGTCGCGGAAAAGCGCGGATAGGCTTCCGGCACGACGAGCCCGCCGTCGGGCGCGAGCCCTTCGAGCAGGATCGCCGAGAAGCGCTGCGGCTCCATGCCGCCGCGCGTGCTCACATAGTGCATCAATTGAGCTCCTCCATCCGGATGCGCACGACCTTGTCGCGCACGGTGGCGAGCGCCTCGATCTTGGCGATCGCGTCGACGACGCGTTTCTCGACCGTCCGGTGCGTGAGCAGGATGATGTCGGTCTGATCCTCGCCTTCCGGCGGCTCCTTCTGGATCATCGCGTCGATCGAGATTTCGCGATCAGCGAGGATGCGCGTGATGTCGGCGAGCACACCGGGCCGGTCGAGCACGCGCATGCGCAGGTAATAACTCGTTGCGACTTCGCCGATCGGCAGGACCTGCAGGTCGGAGAGCTGGTCGGGCTGGAAGGCGAGGTGCGGCACGCGGTGCTCGGGATCGGCGGTATGCATGCGCGTCACGTCGACGAGATCCGCGATGACCGCACTCGCGGTGGGCTCGGCGCCTGCGCCGGCTCCGTAGTACATCGTCGGCCCGACTGCGTCTCCCTTGACCAGCACGGCGTTCATCACGCCCTCGACGTTGGCGATCAGGCGCTTCTCGGGGATGAGCGTCGGATGCACGCGCAGCTCGATCCCGCTCGCGGTGCGCCGCGTGATTCCCAGCAGCTTGATGCGATAGCCGAGCAGCTCCGCGTAACGGATGTCCTCGCGGCCGAGCTTCGAGATGCCTTCGGTATAGGCCCTGTCGAACTGCATCGGGACGCCGAAGGCGATCGCCGACATGATCGTGAGCTTGTGCGCGGCATCGATGCCCTCGATGTCGAAGGTGGGATCCGCCTCGGCGTAGCCCCGCGCCTGCGCGTCCTTCAGCGCGGCCTCGAACGATTCGCCCTTCGCGCGCATCTCGGACAGGATGAAGTTCGACGTGCCGTTGATGATCCCGGCAATCCACTCGATGCGGTTGGCAGTGAGCCCTTCGCGCAGCGCCTTGATTATCGGAATGCCGCCCGCGACGGCGCCCTCGAACGCGACCATCACGCCCTTCGCGTGCGCGGCGGCGAAAATCTCGTTGCCGTGGCGTGCAAGCAGCGCCTTGTTGGCGGTGACAACGTGCTTGCCGTTGGCGATTGCCTGCAGGATGAAGCTGCGCGCGGGCTCGATGCCGCCGATCAGCTCGACGACGATGTCGATGTCCCTGTGCTCGAGCACGACCTTCGCGTCGGGGGTCAGCTTGACCTCGGCGCCGCGGGTGAGCTCGCGCGCGCGTTGTTCGGCTTTCTCCGCGATCCAGGTAATGCGGATCGGCCGTCCCGCGCGCCGCGTGATCTCCTCCTCGTTCCGGCGCAGCACGGTCCAGGTGCCCAGGCCCACGGTGCCGATGCCGAGGAGTCCGACCTGCAGCGGCTTGAGCGTCGCATTCGCCATTGCGTTCCCTTACAGCAGGCCGTCCTCGCGAAACATCTGCTTGATTCCGCGGATGGCTTGTCTAGTTCTCGATTCGTTCTCGATCATGGCGAACCGCACGTGGCCGTCGCCGAACTCGCCGAAGCCGATGCCGGGCGAGACCGAAACCTTCGCCTGCGCGAGGAGCTTCTTGGTGAACTCGAGCGAACCGAGCTTGCGATAGGCCCCGGGAATCTTCGCCCACACATACATCGAGGCCTTGGGCACGTCGACCATCCAGCCCGCCTCGTGCAGACCCTTCACCAGCACGTCGCGCCGCTTCTGGTAGCGCATCGCGATCTCGGCCACGCACTCCTGCGGGCCTTCGAGCGCGGCGATCGACGCCACCTGGATCGGCGTGAAGGTTCCGTAGTCGTGATAGCCCTTGATGCGAGAGAGCGCGTGCACGAGGTCCTTGTTGCCGACCATGTATCCGATCCGCCAGCCGGCCATGTTGTAGCTCTTCGACATGGTGAAGAACTCGACCGCGACCTCGCGCGCCCCCGGCACCTGCATGATCGATGGCGCCTTCCAGCCGTCGAAGCAGATGTCCGCATAAGCGAGATCGTGCACGACGTACATGCCGTGCTCGCGCGCGAGCGCGATGATCTTCTCGAAGAACGGCAGGTCGACGCACTGCGCGGTCGGGTTCGCCGGGAAGTTGATGATCAACATCTTCGGCTTCGGAAAAGAAAGCTTGATCGTGTGCTCGAGCTCGGCGAAGAAATCGACGTCCGGCGTAAGCTGCACCTGCCGGATGTCGGCGCCGGCGATCACCGGGCCGTAGATGTGGATCGGGTAACTCGGATTCGGGACCAGCACCGTGTCGCCGCGGCCCAGCGTCGCGAGCGCGAGATGCGCGATCCCTTCCTTCGAGCCGATGGTGACGATTGCCTCGGTCTCGGGATCGAACTCGATGTCCCAGCGGCGGCGATACCACTGGCAGATCGCTCGGCGCAGCCGCGGAATGCCGCGCGACACGGAGTAGCCGTGCGTATCGGGCCGCTGCACGGTCTCGACCAGCTTGTCGACGATGTGGCGCGGCGTGGGTCCGTCGGGGTTGCCCATCCCGAAATCGATGATGTCCTCCCCGCGGCGGCGGGCGGCCATCTTGAGCTCGGAAGTGATGTTGAAGACGTACGGCGGAAGGCGCTGGAGGCGCGCGAACTGCGTCGGAACCGGGGAAGCCATGCCCATCCTTCTGCGTGCGTGAGCGCCCGGAACCGTCCGAGCGACGTCGCAGGAGTTGAAGTTATAATCGTAACGGAGTTAATGACTTGCCGCAATGCACAATGACATAGTGTCGTCCCCGCGAAAGCGGGGACCCAGAGGCGTTCAACGCACCACACTGGATTCCCGCTGGAGCCTGCCCCGAGTGCTTGAATCGGGGGCGGGACTGACGAAATATGAAATTCCACCTCAGCACCTCCGAAGGCAACGTCTTCACCGGCCACGGCGCGGACTATGTGCGCCTTGGCGTGATCGAGTATCGCGAGAATCTTCTGGTGACGCCGGAGCGCATCGTGACGGCCTGGGCGCCGGGCGGCTTCGAGACGCTCACCGAAGGCGACTTCGCCGCCATCGCCGCGCTCGAGCCCGAAGTAGCCTTGCTCGGCACGGGAGCAACCCTGCGCTTCCCTAACCCGCGCCTCACCCGCCCGCTCATCGATGCGCGCATCGGGCTCGAAGTGATGGACACGCCCGCCGCGTGCCGCACCTTCAACATCCTCGCAGCCGAGGGGCGGAAAGTCGTTGCAGCGGTGCTGGTCGAGGCGCGTTGAGCGATCAGCCGAGAATCTCGCCGATCTGCGTCTTGCGTTCCAGCTCCGCCGCGAACTGCTGCAGCTCGGGTCCGAGCGCATCGCGGGCGGACACCATGCCGATGGGCCGCCCGTTCTCGACCACCGGCACGTGCCGGAATCCGCCTTCGTACATCAGGTGCAGAGCGTAGCCGAAGGGGCGGTCGGGCGAGATCGCCTGAGGCTTCGCCGTCATGACGTCGGCGAGCTGCGTGGTCATCGGATCGCGTCCCTCCGCCAGCACGCGGAACAGCGCGTCGCGCTCGGTGAAGATGCCGATCAGCTTTTCCTTCGCCACGACCATTGCGGCGCCGACGCGCATCTGCTTCATCAGACGCGCGGCCTCGCGCACCGTCGTCTCCTTCGGGACGGTGAGGATCTTCTGCCCGCTGATGAGGACCCGGACCGATCTTTGCGGCATCCCGCTAGCATACGTCGGCGCTGCCACCTCGGCAACGCGGCGCGGGAAGGCGTACAGTTAACGTTCTTTTTTTATCACCCGGGAGCGAGTCGTGTTGCGCGTCTACGGCATGTCGACGTCAGGCAACTGCCACAAGGTGCGCATGGCGCTGGAGGCGCTCGAGCGGCAGTACGAGTGGACGGAGATCGATACGGTTCGCGGCGACACGCGCACCGCACAATTCCTCGCCATGAATCCCAACGGCAAGGCGCCGGTGCTCGAGATCGAGCCGGGCAAGTACCTGCCCGAATCGAATGCCATCCTCTTCTATCTCGCCGAAGGCACGCCGCTGCTGCCGGACGACCGGCTCGCCCGCGCGCACGTGCTGCAATGGCTGTTCTTCGAGCAGTACAGCCACGAGCCCTACATCGCGGTGGCCCGCTTCCTGCGCAAATTCCACCCCGATCCCGGCACGCAGCGTCCGCTCGCCGACAGCAAGATGAACGGCGGTTACCGCGCGCTCGAAGTGATGGAAAACGCGCTCAAGAATGCGCCATTCTTCGTCGTCGATCGCTACACCATCGCCGACATTGCGCTCTACGCCTACACGCACGTCGCGGACGAGGGCGGCTTCGACCTCGGGCGATTTCCCGCGGTGCGCGCGTGGCTCGCGCGGGTGCAGACGCAACCCGGTTACGTCGGGATGCCGGCATGATGTTCCGCCGCGTTAACCGGCGCGTCAGCGCCGCGTTCAACGCGGCGAGTTAGTGCGTCGCGCGCGAGGGCGACGCACTAACACTGAATCGTCTGCCGGCAGTACTCCGTCATCTCCCGCACGATGGTCGTCGAACCAACGGGGAGCTTCGCCTTGCCGGGCCCGTAGTCGAGCGTGAGCCTGAAGTCGTACTTGCGGAAGAAGGCGTCGAACTGCTCCGCGCCGACGGTGCCCAGCGCGGACAACTCGTCGCGCGCAGCGTCGTAGTCGAGCAGGATCGCGGCGAGCGGCTGGGGCGCAGGCCCGCTCATGACGCGAGCGCCCGCCGCCGGATCATAGACGCTGTGATCGGCACAGCAGTGGATCACGTTGCCGTCGGACGTCGGCGAGCGGTCGCGCTGGAAGCGGATGAAGCTCACGTCGCGCGTCGGGTAGGCCAGCTTGTGCGCGCAGATCGCGGAGAACGCGACGATGGAGTGCAACGGCCCGGCGCCTCCGTCCCAGCGATAGGTCTCGCCATCGGCGCGGCGCAGCGACGCAACCCCGGACGCAGCGTGGCCGAGGTTCAGCAGAAAGCACGGTGTCGCGGCAAACGGATACTGGAACACGTAGTTGGTGTTGGCAGGAAGGCTGCTCGCCTTGAACGGCTCGCCGTGCACATCGACGAGGAGCGACCGCCCGTAGACGCGCGGCGTCGCCGACGCCAGCACGTCGCGCATCGCGCCGATGCCTGCGGCACCGATCGCGAGACTGCATCCTGCGAGAAAATCGCGTCGCTCCACGACCTAAGGAACCTCTGAATAACTCTGAAGCCATTGCGCAGAAACGCGGCTCATGTGGGAGTTGTTCAGAGGTTCCCTAAAGCTCTACCAGCCGCCGAGCGCCCGCAAGTGCTCGGTGGCGCTGCGCCCGAGCGCCGACAGCGCGTAACCGCCCTCGAGCGAGGAAACGATGCGCCCTTCCGCGTGACGCGCGGCCAGCGCGACAAGCTCTCCCGTGACCCATGCGTAATCGGCTTCCGTGAATTGCAGGTTGGCGAGCGGATCTTCGCGATGCGCATCGAAGCCCGCGGAGATGAAGAGGATCTGTGGGCGGTGCGCTTCGAGCGCCGGCAAGCACACATCGCTCATCGCGGCGCGGAACGCATCGCCGCCGCTGCCCGCGCGCAGCGGCACGTTGTGCATGTTCGGCCCCAGCGGGTGCACGCCTGAATAGGGATAGAGCGGGTACTCGAAGGTCCCGACCATCACCACGCGCTCGTCGCCGGCGAAGATCTGCTCGGTGCCATTGCCGTGATGGACGTCGAAATCGATCACGGCGGCGCGCTCGAGCCCGTTGGCGAGCGCGTGCGCCACGCCCACCGCCACGTTGTTGAACAGGCAGAAGCCCATCGCCCGCGCACGCTCGGCGTGATGGCCGGGCGGGCGCACGGCGCAGAACGCGGTCTTGCACTCACCGCGCAAGACGAGGTCTGTGGCAAGCACCACCGCTCCTGCAGCATGGCGCGCGGCGGTGAGCGAATGCGGGTTCATCGCCGTGTCGGGATCGAGGTAGCACACACCCTCCTCCGGACTCGCCGCCTCGATTGCTGCGATGTAGTCGCGGTCGTGCACGCGCTCGAGCTGTTTACGCGTCACGGCCGGCGCATCGCGGTGAACGAGGTAGGGGTCGAGCCCGCTCGCGATCAACCGATCGGAGATGGCGTCGAGCCGGTCGGGGCACTCCGGATGGTGCGGCCCCATCTCGTGCATTCGGAACGAGCGGTGGGTAATCAGAGCGGTTGGCACGCGAAGGTAACGACCGGCGCCGCAGAATAGCGGTTGAGCGGAGTGTAGCGCGCCGCCGACGGTCGTGACTAGACGTCCCGTCCGCTCTATAGTGAGGGGTTCGACCCATGCGCCCATGAGCATTCGCCCCGCCGATCAGGCCCATGCCGTACCCGTCCCGACGCGTCTCGCCGCGGTGCTGGACGAGCTCGGACGCATCGTCGTGGGCAAGGACACGCCGCTCAAGCTCGCGCTCGCGTGCCTGCTCGCGCGCGGCCACCTGCTGATCGAGGATATTCCCGGGGTGGGCAAGTCGACGCTCGCGCAGGCGCTGGCGACCGTGCTCGGCCTCAACTACGCGCGCATCCAGTTCACGAGCGACCTGCTCCCGGCCGACGTGCTCGGCGTCTCGATCTTCGATCCTTCGTCGCACGCGTTTCGCTTTCACTCCGGACCGATCTTCCACTCGGTCGTACTCGCGGACGAGATCAACCGCGCGCCGCCCAAGACGCAGAGCGCGCTGCTGGAAGCGATGGAGGAGCGCCAGGTCTCGGCGGACGGAGAGACGCGTCCGCTGCCAGATCCGTTCTTCGTCATCGCGACGCAGAACCCGACCGAACAGATCGGCGCCTATCCGCTGCCGGAGTCGCAGCTCGATCGCTTCCTCATGGCGATCGAGCTGGGCTATCCTGGAGCGGCAGCCGAGCGGGAATTGCTGATCTCGGGCGACCGCCGCCAGCGCATTCCCGATCTCGCGCCGTGTGCCGATCCCGCGACGCTGATCGCCTGGCAGCGCGAGACCGCGGCAATCCACGTTGCACCGGCGCTGCTCGATTATGTGCAGGCGCTGCTCGCCGCTTCGCGCGGGGCTGGGGCGCGCGTTCCCGCGGATACTGCGGCTCACGCGATACAGCGTGGCCTTTCGCCGCGCGCGGGGTTGCTGCTGGTAGCAGCCGCTCGCGCCTGGGCCATGCTCGCCGGCAGGCCGATGGTCCTGCCCGAAGACGTGCAAGCGGTGTTCCCTGTCGTTGCGGGCCACCGCCTCGCGGGAAGCACGCGCGGCGGCAACCCGCAGGCGAAGGCGCTGCTGCGCAGCGTGCCATTGCCCTGAGTTCCCTCTCTGCCCCTTCGTGGTCTGCCCGGTGGCGCCAGCGCATATGGCGCCGCGCGCCCGGTGACGCCGGCACGGTCGTGCTGCGCCATCGCCGGATCTATGTCCTGCCGACACGCCGCGGCCTCGCGCTGATCGCCACGATCGCGATCATGCTGGTCGCGTCGATGAATTACGCGCTCGCGTTGGGATTCGCGCTCACCTTTCTCATTGCCGGGCTCGTCGCCGCCGCGCTGCTGCATACCTATCGCAATCTCAACGGCCTTGCCGTGTCGCCGCTCGGCGCCGGAGAAGCATTCGCGGGCACCGAGCTCGTCTTTACGCTCTCGCTCGGCAACGCGAGCAGCGCGCGGCAGGGCATCATCGTCGCAACAGGGAGCGAGCGCTCGGTCAGCGTCGACCTCGCCGCCGGCACGACGCAGATCGTGCAACTCGTTGCGGACGCGCCGTATCGAGGCCGCCAGCTGCTCGGCCGCGTCACGCTGTGGACGGACTTTCCGATGGGACTGTGGCGCGGCTGGGCTTACGTTCACTTCCCGCTCTCCGGGATCGTCTATCCCGCGCCGGAAGCGCCGGCGCCGCCGCTGCCTCCGGGCCGCGACGGCTCGGATGCGCGCAAGAGTGCGCACGCGGCCGAGGCGGAGCTTGCAGGCCTGCGCGACTACCAGCGCGGCGATCCATTGAACCGCATCGCTTGGAAGGCCGTCGCGCGTGGCGCAGGATGGTACAGCAAGCAATTCGAAGGCGCGGGAGGCCGCGGCGCGCTCCAGCTCGAATGGGCCGACATGCCTCCCGGCCTCGACACCGAGGCCAGGCTTTCGCGCCTGACCGCGTGGGTGCTCGCAACGGAGCGCGAAGCGCGGGCCTTCGCGTTGCGCGTGCCGGGTGTCGAGCTGCCCATGGGCCATGGCGCAGCGCATCGGCGGGCAGCGCTCACCGCGCTCGCGCTCTATCGAGCAGGCTAAGGAGCGCGCGACGTGATCTTCGCCGCCGCTCCCGTTACGCCGCTCACGCGGATACAGCTCGCGTGGCTCGGCGCACTGGTGCTGCTTGCGCAGCTGACCGTGGCGAGCCATGTCCTTCCGTGGGTCGCCGCGGCGGGCGCGGCGCTCGTCCTGATCCGCTTCGTGCTAGCGCCGGATCGGCTGCCTTCGCCGCGGCTGCGCCGCCTCCTGCTGCCGCTTCTTGCGGCCGCGGTCGCAGTCGCGATCCGGATCAAGTTCGGTTACCTTCTCGGCCGCGATCCCTGCGTCGCTTTCCTCTACGTGCTGGTCGGGATCAAGTACCTCGAGACGCGCAACGCGCGCGACGGGGGGCTGCTCATTTGTCTCGCCCTGTTCCTGCTGCTCACGCAATTCTTCTACGCGCAGACGATCGCGGCTGCGCTGCTCATGCTCCCTGCGCTTCTCGTGCTCGGCGGAGCGCTCGCCGCTCTGCGCGAGGCGCCCGCTGACTCGGAATGGAAAGCGCCGCTCGTGATGACGGCACGCATGATTGCGCAGGGGATCCCTATCGCTGCCCTGCTCTTCATCTTCTTTCCACGCCTGGCCGGTCCGCTCTGGGGCATGCCGACGGACGCCGGCGCCCGCACGGGTTTGTCGGAACGCATGCAGCCCGGCACGATCGGCTCACTCTCGCTTTCCGACGAAGTCGCCTTTCGCGTCGACTTCGAAAGTGCGCCGCCGCCTCCCTCCTTGCGCTACTGGCGCGGTCCGGTGCTTGCTCGCTTCGACGGCGAGGCCTGGACGCCGTTTGCCCTGCTCCGGCGCGGACAGCTGGCGCGCCCGGCGGCGCGCACGATCGATTACACCGTCACGCTGGAGCCGCACGGGCAGCGTTGGCTCTTCGCGCTCGAGCACCCGGCGAGCATGCCGAGCCGGACGGCGCTCGACCCCGCGCAGAGCGGCGGCACGGATCTAGCGTTCCTCACCTTCGATCAACAACTTCTCGCCAAGGCGCCGATCACGCAGGCCGTGCGCTACGCGCAACGCTCGTCGCTCGACGAGAGCTTTCCGGCGATCGACAATGTCGAGCGCCGTGAGAACCTGCAGCTTCCTCTCGACCGCAACCCGCGCACGAGCGAATTCGCGCGCGAGTTGCGCGCCAGCGTCGACTCCGATCGCGCCTTCATCGCCGCGATCCTCTCGAAGTTCCGCAACGAGGCGTACGTCTATACGCTGACGCCGTCACCCCTTGGAGAGGAGCCGGTCGACGGCTTCCTCTTCGACACCAAGCGCGGGTTCTGCGAGCACTACGCCAGCGCCTTTGTCGTCCTTCTGCGAGCGGCCGGGATCCCCGCGCGCGTGGTGACCGGTTACCAGGGCGGCGAGATCAATCCCGATGGCGAATACCTCATCGTGCGCCAATCCGACGCGCATGCGTGGGCGGAGGTGCTGCTCGACGGGGCGTGGCAGCGCTTCGATCCGACGGCCGCCGTCGCCCCTTCGCGCATCGAGCACGGCATTGGCGCCGCGCTCCCGCTGACCGAGCCGGTGCCGTATCTCGCGCGGCTCGACATGACCTGGCTCAAGAACCTGCGGCTGCACTGGGACGCGATCAACTATCAGTGGCAGCGGGGCGTGGTCGGATTCAACATCGACCGGCAGCGCAATCTCCTCCGCGACCTCGGGCTCGGCAATGCGCGTCCGTGGCAGATCGTCGCTCTCGCGGCAGGTGTCATCGTGGTCTGGGGTGCGATCGTGCTCGGCCTCGCGCGCCGGCGCGCGCTACGCGCCGATCCAGCCGCCGCGCTGTGGTCGCTCGCTTGCCGCCGCCTCGCCCACGCGGGATTGCGGCGAAGTCCCGAGGAGGGCCCGCTCGCCTACGCGCAGCGCGCCGCACGACGATGGCCGCAATGGGGCGCGCTCTTCGCGCGCATCGGCGAATCCTATGCGCTGCTGCGCTACGGACCGGACTCGGCGCAACGCGGAGAGCTCATTGCCTCACTGCGCGCGAGCGTGGCATCGCTGCCGGCGGCGCGGCGGCTGCGAACCTCGTCCTGAAGACACCGGATTTGCGGTCGATCTAGCAGGCTAGAGCAGCGCGTCGCGCGAGAGCCCGTGCACGCGCACCCGCGCGCGCAGCTTGTCGAGCGCTTCGGCCTGGATCTGTCGCACGCGCTCGCGCGTGACCTCGAGCTCGCGCGCAAGCTCCTCCAGCGTGGCGACCTCGCGGCCGTTGAGCCCGTAGCGGCGCTCGATCACCCGCCGCTGCCGATCGGAGAGCTCGCCGAGCCACTGCCTGATCCAGTCCTCGATCTCCGAGTTGTGCAGGATCAGCTCCGGGGTCGGCGCGTCATCGTCGGTAATCTGGTCGCCGACGGAAAGTCCCGGCTCGGACTCCAACGGTTGATCGAGCGAGGTGATGTGCTCGTTGTACCCGAGGAGCTTGCGCAGCTGCGCCACCGGCTTGCCGAGCAGGTGCGCCACGTCGTCGAGGGTCGGCTCGCGGTTCGCGCTCGTCATGCCGTGGGTCTCGAGATGACGCAGCGCGCGCAGGACGACGTTGAGCTCCTTCACGACGTGCGCAGGCAGGCGGATCGTGCGCGACTGATTCATGATCGCGCGCTCGACCGACTGCCGGATCCACCAGGTGGCGTAGGTCGTGAAGCGGAAGCCGCGCTCCGGATCGAATTTCTCCAGGGCGTGAATGAGCCCGAGATTGCCTTCCTCGATAAGGTCTGCGAGCGTGAGTCCGCGATTGAGGTAATGCTTGGCGATGCTCACAACGAGCCGCAGGTTGCGCTCGATCATCTTCTGCCGCGCCTCGAAGTCGCCGGCACGCGTCGCCCGCGCGCACTCCAGTTCTTCGGCTGGACTGAGCAGCGGACTCTGTCCGATCTCGTTCAGATAGATCTGCGTAACGTCGTTGAGGAAGTCCGCGCCGACGCCCTCGGCCGGCACCTCGAGTGGCAACTCCTGGGTGCGGGTATCGGGCTCGCGCGCGAGATGCGCGTCGGCCTCTTCGTCGGGGGCCGGCGAGTAGGACCTCATGCAGGCGGCAGGAACTTCGTCGGGTCGACCGGCTTGCCGAGGCGGCGGATCTCGAAGTGCAACTTCACCTGATCCGCATCGGTGTCGCCCATCTCGGCGATCTTCTGTCCCTTCGCGACCTGCTGCCCTTCCTTGACCGAGATTTCCTTGTTATGCGCATACGCCGAGAGGAAGGTGGTGTTGTGCTTGACGATGATGAGCTTGCCGTAGCCGCGCAGTCCGCTGCCGGCGTAGACGACCTTGCCCGACGCGCTCGCCACGACCGGCTGGCCCGACTTGCCGGCGATGTCGATGCCTTTCAGATTCGCCGTCTCGGAGAACGTCGAGATGATCTTGCCCTGCGCCGGCCACACCCAGTCGAGCTTCTCGTCGTCGATCTCGGGAACGCGGCCTGTCTCCGCGCGCGGCGGCGGCGCCGTCGTGACATGCGGCGATGTTGCCGCCGTGAGCGGCGGCGGCAGCGCCGGACCGCGAGCTTCCGGCGCAACGGGCGGCGAGGGCACCGGCGAAGTCTGCTGCAATTGCGCGAGCGCCTGCTCGGAGTACGGAAGCTTCACCGCACGCGGCTCGGTCTTCAACGTGGCGGTATTGCCGCGCCCGCTCGCCGGCGCCAGCGCGAGGGGAGCTCGCGCCTCGGTCCCGCTCGGCGCAACCGGCGGCGCCGTGACGAGCGGCGCGGTGACTACGCCGCTGGGACCGGGCTGCCCGGCCGCTACCGGCTGACCGGGCGCCGAGAGCACCAGCACCTGCCCGACGCTGATGCGATTGATGTTCTCGATGTTGTTCCATGCCGCCAGGTCGCGGTAGTCGAGGCCGTGGTCGACCGCGATCTGACGCAGCGTGTCGCCGCGTTTCACCGCGTAGGTGTTCGGCCGCCCTTCCGGCTCGCGCACGGCGGCGGGTGGCGATAAAGGCGCGGGCGCTTTGGCTCCAGGAAGCGGCGCAACTTCACTCACCGGCGCCGGTGGGCGCGTCATGCAGCCGCCGATGAGCGCGGCCGCCGCGAGCACGAGAAGCAACAAGAAAAAGTGTGTAGGCGCGCGGTCGATCATGCGAGTCCGGGCAGCAGCGGTACGAATCTTACCGCATCGTACGTCTGCTCGCGGATGCCGGTTGGCCCCTTTTCGATCACGGTCAGCAGTTGCACGCCGCGCAGCTCGTCGTCGTGACGCGCGAGCGGCAACACCATCCGTGCTCCCACCTTGAGATAGCGCAGCAGCGCGGTCGGCACCACTCTCGCCGCCGCCGAGATGATGATGCCGTCGACCTCCAGGTCTTCACCGAGATCGGCGGACCCGTCGCCGTGCTTGATGCGCACGTTGTTGACCTTGAGCAGGCGCAGGCTGCGTCGCGCCTTGGCGACAAGCGAGCCGATCCGCTCGACGGTGTAAACCTCGTCGGCGAGCTGCGCGAGGATCGCCGTCTGGTAGCCGCAGCCGGTGCCGATCTCGAGCACTTTGCCGAGGCGTCCGCCTGCGCGCAGCAGCTCCGTCATGCGCGCGCGGGTGCGCGTCGAGGTCATGCCGATGCCGTTGAACCTGTCCCCGG
>DATJWL010000039.1:0-3027 GCA_035501215.1 Casimicrobiaceae bacterium | reverse complement strand
GCTCCTCTCGTGGATAGCGCCCGACGGGCCGCTTGCGGGCGTGCTAAACGCGCTCACCTTCCCGCTGCTCGCGCCGATCCGCCGCGTCGTGCCGCCGCTCGGCGGCACGCTCGACCTTTCGCCGCTCATCGTGATCGTGCTTGCGCAGCTCGTGCTGATACTGCCCGTGGCGTGGCTGGAGCAGACCATTGCCTCGCTCTTCCGCTGATACGGTGCGCAAGCCGGCGTGGCTTCGCGTCGGCGCCGATGGGTCGATTACGCTCGAGCTTCACTGTCAGCCTGGCGCAAGGCGCACCGAAGTTGTCGGCGAGCACGGACTTGCGCTCAAGATCCGCGTCGCTGCGCCAGCCGTGGACGGTCGCGCCAACGAGGCGCTCATGGCGTACCTCGCTACGAGCTTCGGCGTCGGAAGGCGCAGCGTCGAGCTGATTCGCGGGCAAACCGGACGCAGCAAGACAGTGCGCATCGACTCTCCCCCTCTGAGGCCAGACCGCGAGTGGGGTTCTTAGCTGGGGGTTGTAAGATTCGCACTTGATAGTTTGCCGGGTGCGCAGCGCTCGGCGCACAGGACTCCGGCACAGGAGGGGGCCAATGGCAATTGTGGATACCGCGACGCGCAAGCGGCCGGCGAGACGGCGGCTGGAAGGCAAGCCTGCGCCCGCGGTGCAACTGTCGTCGCGAGACGGTGCAGCGGCTGCTCGCGACCTCGCATGGACCGGACAGCACGCGAAGGCGATCGACGCGTGCACCGCGGCACTTCTCGCTATCGAGCATGCGGGTCGGTCGAAGATCGCCGAGCGACTGACGCTGCTCGATCTGCGCGCCGAGTCTTACGTCGCCTTGGGGAGCCTCGACCTCGCTGCGCGGGACGCAGACGAGATGGCGGAGCTGGCAAGGCGCGAGAAATCACCCGCGTTGCGGGCACGGGCCCAGGCTCGCCAGGCCGCCGTAGAGATGCGGCAAGGCGACCTGAAGCGCGCCGTCAGGATCGCGCTCGCCGCCACGAAGGCGGCCAGGCAATCCCGGCAGAAGGAGGTGCTCGCCACGAGCCTGCTGGTCCTGGCTGAAGTGCAGGGTCGGTCAGGGAGCTACGAAGCTGGCATCAAGACCGCACAACAGGCGGTCGAGCTCTTCGAAGCGATGAGCGAACCTTCGGGCGCAGGGCGAGCGCATTGGGTTGTCGCGATGGGTTCGCAGCGCTTGGGTCGTTTCAAGGAATCTCGTGCCGCGGCACATAGGGCGTTCGAACTGTGCAGCGAAGCGGGCGACCGCTACGGGATCGGGAATGCACTGGTCCTGACCGCCCATACGGATCCGGACATCGCGCTAGCGTTCCGGCACCTTCGGCAGGCAACGAAGGCTTTCGAGGCGGCGGGTTATGCAGAACGGCGGTCCGTAGCTCTCGGCAATCTGGCGATCACGTACGACGAGCTGGGCTTGCATCACCACGCGAACCGGCTGCACGTCGAGATCGTCGCGTTGATTCGCGCCATCGGGGCCAAGGAGAGGCTCACTGGCGCACTCGCCAATTGGGTTGATACCGAGCTCTCTCTCGGCGCGCTCGAGGCCGGGCGAGCGCACCTGCGGGAGATCGTGCCACTCTCGGCCGGCCTTGGCGACCCCGGTATGGAGGTCTCGGTTGAGCACTATGGCGGCGACCTCGCCCTGGCCGAAGGCGATCCAGCGGCGGCGGCGCGTCATTACCAGGCGGCGGCGCAAATTGCGCACAAGGCAGGGCTGGGCATGGAAAGCGTGGTGCTTTCAAAACTGGGCGAGGCTGAACTCGCTCGCGACAAAAAGTCTGCCGCGCTCCAGGCCACGAGGAGAGCGACCGTCTCGCATCGCGAGCATTCCTTCGCCAAGCCCGACCGCTGGACATCGCAGGAGATCTGGTGGCGCCATGCGCAGGCGCTGTCTGCAAACAAGAAAAACAAGCAGGCGCACGAAGCACTCGAGCGTGCGTACGGGTTCCTGGTCGATCGGATCGCGCACCTGCGCGACGAGGGGTTGCGCCGCAACTACCTCAACAAGATTCCCTTCAATCGCGAAATCATCGCCGCGTGGCTCGCGGACGGGACCAAGCAAAAGGTTCCGAAGCAGCGCCTGTTCGCGCATCTCGCGGTTGAGGCCGACGTGCGGGAGCCCTTCCAGCGACTCGCGGACACGGGCCTGCGCCTTAACGCCCTGCACTCTGCGGGCGAGATTCAGACCTTTCTGGTCGACGAGGCCACCGAGCTCTCGGGCGCCGAGCGCGTACTGCTGGTGCTCGAGCGCGACGGGAAGCGGGAGCTGGCGCATTCGCTGATGCCCAAAGGCGAGGATGGGCACCAGCTGCTGCGAGCCATCGATTCTCACCTTGTTCGCGCGAGCATCACCCGCACGGTGCAGCTCCTTCACACGCCGGAATCGGCGCAGGCAGTAAGGCAACGCTCGCGCATAGTCGCGCCGCTGATCGCGCAGAATGCGCTGCTCGGGTATCTCTACGTCGACATGGATGGCGTCTACGGGCGCTTCGATGACACCGACCGGGACATGCTTGGGCTGCTCGCCAATCAGGCGGCGGTCGCGCTCGACAACGCGCAATGGTCAGCAGGTCTCGAGCAGAAAGTCGAAGAACGCACTGTCGAGCTGACCGCGTCCAACGCGAGCCTCGAGCAACGCAACGCCGAGCTCGCGATCATCAACTCGATTCAGGCCGGGCTAGCCTCCAAGCTCGACTTCCACGCGATCATCGATCTCGTCGGCGACAAGCTGCGCGACGTCTTCGGAGGGGCCGATCTTGGCATCACCTGGTACGACGAGAACGCGCATCTTCTCCACTACCTCTACTTCTACGAGCATGGCAAGCGCCTGCCGGTGATCACCCGGCCGCCGACCCCCGGAGGTTTGTTCGAAACGCGGTCGCTCAAACGGCAACCGACGATTTTCACCTGTCTCGACGACTACAAACGCGCCGGGATGACCGGTCCCATACCCGGCACCGATCAGAGCCTGTCGATGATCAACGTGCCGATCATTGGCAGCGAC
>DATJWL010000038.1:0-3596 GCA_035501215.1 Casimicrobiaceae bacterium | reverse complement strand
AAGTACAGCGACCCCAGCGCAGCGCGCCTCTCCGAGTGCGACGTGGTCTTCTTTGCCACCCCGCATGGCGTTGCGATGGCACAGGCGCGCGAGCTCGTTGGGGCAGGCGTCAGGATCGTCGACCTCGCCGCCGACTTCCGGCTCAGGGATCCCGCGGAGTTCGAGCGCTGGTACAAGATGCCGCACGCCTGCCCGGACCTCCTCGCCGAGTCGGTCTACGGGCTGCCGGAAATGCACCGTGAAGCGATCAGGAAGGCGCGCATCGTCGGGAACCCCGGATGCTATCCCACGGCCATCCAGCTCGGCTTTCTGCCGCTCGTCGAAGCGGGGGTGGTCGACACTGCGCATCTCATCGCCGACGCGAAGTCGGGCGTCTCGGGCGCGGGCCGCAAGGCGGAGCTGGACCTTGCGTTCAGCGAGGCCTCCGACAACTTCAGGGCCTACAACGTCGGCGCGCACCGCCACCACCCCGAGATCGTGCAGGGCTTGAGCGCGGTGAGCCGGAATCCGATCAAAGTCGTGTTCACGCCGCACCTGACGCCGATGGTGCGCGGCATCTTCGCCACGCTCTATGCGCGCATCACGCGCGATGACGCCGATCTGCAACAGCTCTACGAGAAGCGTTTCGCGGGAGAGCCCTTCGTCGACGTGATGCCGCCAGGCAGCCACCCCGACACGCGTTCAGTGCGCGCTGCCAACGTTTGCCGAATCGCCGTGCATCGCCCGCAGGGCGGAGACATGGCGGTCGTGCTTGCGGTCGAGGACAACCTCGTCAAGGGAGCGGCGGGTCAGGCCGTGCAGAACATGAACCTGATGCTCGGGCTGCCGGAGACGACGGGGCTCATGTCACCCCCGGTCCTTCCCTGATGCCGCCCACGATCCGCGCGCTCGGCCGCCGCGTGCGGCAGACCTTCGGGATCAGCGCCCCGCGGATGGCCGTGCGCACGCACCTCTCATGGCGCTGGAAGGCACCGGCGCTCCTCGCGCTGCTGGTCGTCATCGTGGGCATGTGGTGGTGGGGCTTCGACTTCGGCCAGTTCCTGGGCGGATTCAACCGCGGCGCGATCGTTGAACGCCAGGAGAAGGTTGAATCGGAGATGGCCGCAACACAGGACGAAAACGCGAAGCTGCGCGCCAGGACGGCCGAGCTCGAGAGCGACCTCAACATGATGCGCGGCGCGCAGGCGACGCTGTCGAAGCAGGCGCTCGACCTGCAGAGCGAGAACACGCAGATGAAAGAGGAGCTCGCATTTCTGCGCACGCTCTTCAGCCAGAGCGGCAAACCGGGAACGATCGCCATTCAGCGCCTCGCGGCGGAACGCGAGCGCGACGATATCTATCGCTTCAGCATGCTGGTGGTCCGCGGCGGGAAGCCGGCAGACGATTTCACCGGGCAACTCAGCCTGTCCGCCAATCTTGCCGCCGCCGGACATACGTCGGTTCTGACGCTGCCCGACGACCAGCCGGAGACGGCTCCCGCGCTCAAGCTGCAATTCAAGTATTATCAGCGCATCGAAGGAACGTTCCGCGTCCCGCCCGGCGCCCAGGTGAAGAGCCTGCAGGCGCGTGTTCTCGAGCCGGGTCAGAGCACCCCCAAGGCGACGCGAACCTTGAATCTCATCTAGGAGGGCCCCATGTTTGAAAAGAAGAAATCTCCGCCCCAAAAGCGCATCGACTGCCTGATCGGCGCCGGAACTACAGTGCACGGCGACGTCACCTTTTCCGGTGGGCTGCGGATCGATGGCGCGGTGTACGGCAAGGTAAGCACGGTCGACAATCAGTCGGCCACGCTCGTGGTGAGCGAACTCGCGCGCATCGACGGGGAAGTCCGCGTGTCGCACGTGGTCATTAATGGTGCCGTTTCCGGACCGGTGACCGCCAACGACTACCTGGAACTGCAGGCGAAGGCGCGGGTCAACGGTGATGTGTCCTATCGAACGCTCGAGATGCACGTCGGCGCCATCGTGCAGGGCAAGCTGGTTCACGCCGAACCGGAATCCGCTGCCGTCGTCGAGCTGAAGCGCGCTACGGGCGAGTGAGACGCAAGGACGAAGAGAGCCGAATTTGACCGCACCGCCCGCGGTCTGATAAGTTGAGCGAAGCGGAACCAGCCAGGAGTGGCTAAATGAACGCAATGACCGAAGTTACCGAGATGCCCGCCCCGCTCGTCTTCACCGACGCGGCAGCGGCCAAGGTCAAGACGCTGATCGACGAGGAAGGCAACCCCGAGCTCAAGCTGCGGGTCTTCGTCACCGGCGGCGGCTGCTCAGGGTTCCAGTACGGGTTCACCTTCGACGAGGAAGTCGCCGAGGACGACACTCGGATGGAGAAGAACGGCGTCACGCTGCTGATCGACCCGATGAGCTACCAGTACCTCGTGGGAGCCGAGATCGATTACCAGGAAGGGCTCGAAGGCGCGCAGTTCGTGATCAAGAACCCGAACGCGACCTCGACCTGCGGCTGCGGATCGTCGTTCTCCGCCTAAGTATTCGCATTTTTCCGACGCGGGGGCTCGAGGCCCCCGTCTCTTTTTCCGGCGCCGCTACGCGGGATAGATCGCCCCGAGCACTCGCTCGCCGCGCGCCCCCGTGACCGACGGCAGACTACTCGTGCGGCCCGCGAGAGTCTCGCGAGCGAGCCACGCGAAGGCGAGCGCTTCGACTTCGTTCACCGGTACACCGTACTCCGCGGTCGTACGCAGCGGCCGCGGAGCGAATCGCATCTCAACTTCTCGGATGAGCAGCGCGTTGTTGGCGCCGCCGCCGCAGACGAGCAGCTCGGCGGCGCCGCTGCAAAGCTGATCCAGCGCTCCGACGACCGTTCGCGCGGTCAGCGCCACGAGCGTGCGCTGCACATCGGCCGGTGCATAGGTCGGCTTGAGGTGCCGTTCCAGCCAGTCGAGATTGAAATAATCGCGACCTGTGCTCTTCGGCGGCGGCAGCTTGAAATAGGGATCGGCCTCGAGCGCCAAGAGAAGCTCGCCGATCGTGTTGCCCGTCGATGCCCAGGCGCCGTCGCGGTCGAAGGGCTTGCCGGTGTGGCGCTCGCACCATGTGTCCAGCAGCGTGTTACCCGGGCCCGCATCGAACCCGCGCACCGGACCATCGGGCGGCAGGTCGGTGACGTTGGCGATGCCGCCGAGATTGACGACGGCGCGATGCGCATCGGCCGAGCCGAAGATCATTGCGTGAAACGCCGGAACGAGCGGCGCACCCTGCCCGCCCGCCGCGACGTCGCGGCTGCGGAAATCGGCGACGACCGTGATCTCCGTTTCCTCGGCAAGCCGCGCCGGATTGGCGAGCTGCACGGTGTAACCGAGCTCCGGCCGGTGGCGAATCGTCTGGCCGTGCATTCCGATCGCCGCCACTGCGCGAGATGGAAGCTTCGCCGTGGTCAGCAGTGCGTGCACCGCGCTGGCGAAGCAATCCATGAGCGAATTCGATGCAAGCGCGCCGCGATGGATCTCGTCGCTGCCCGAGCGCTGCAATGCGCCGAGCTCATCGCGCAGCGCAGGCGGAAAAGGTACGTGGACGGCGGCGAGGCGTGCGAGGGGCTTCGAACGAAAATCGGCCAGCACCGCGTCCACGCCATCGAGG
>DATJWL010000037.1:0-7092 GCA_035501215.1 Casimicrobiaceae bacterium | reverse complement strand
GCGTATGGAACAGGTCGAGCTGGCGGCCGAGCCGGCGGTGGTCGCGCTTCTCCGCTTCCTCGATCCGATGCAGATAGGAGTCGAGATCTTCCTTCTTCGCCCACGCGGTGCCGTAGATCCGCTGCAGCATCTCGTTGCGCGAGTCGCCGCGCCAGTACGCGCCGGCGAGCTTGGTGAGCTTGAACACCTTGAGCTTGCCGGTCGAAGGCACGTGCGGGCCGCGGCAGAGATCGGTGAATCTGCCTTCGGTGTAGAGCGAGATCGGTTCGTTCGCGGGGATTGCGGCGATGATCTCGGCCTTATAGTGCTCGCCGATCGATTCGAAGTACTTGACCGCCTCGTCGCGCGGCATGAGCTTGCGCACGACCGGCTCGTCGAGCTTAGCGAGCTCGGCCATCTTGGCTTCGATCGCGGCGAGATCCTCGGGCGTGAACGGCCGCTTGTAGGAAAAGTCGTAGTAGAAGCCGTCGTCGATCACCGGGCCGATGGTCACCTGCGCATCGGGGAAGAGCTCTTTGACGGCGTAGGCGAGAAGGTGCGCCGTCGAGTGGCGCAACACTTCGAGCCCCTCGGGATCCTTGTCGGTGACGATGGCGAGATCGGCGTCGCGGTCGATGACATGGGAGGTATCGACGAGCTTGCCGTCGACCCTGGCGGCGAGTGCGGCCTTGGCGAGACCGGGGCCGATCGACTTGGCGATCTCGGCCACGGATACGGGCGCCGGAAACTGTTTGACGGCGCCGTCGGGCAGTCGGACATCGGGCATGGCAGATCCTCAAAAACAAAAAAGTGCGGACGAGCCGCACTTTCTCGCTGGTGACACGCGTGCGAACTCGCGCCTTGCTTAGCCGGCTCCTCTACGCGTTCGCGGTGTCATAACGCTGCCTTTCCTTCCGACCGTTGTGCTGCACCTTCAAGCGGTGGTAGGCGCGATTGGACTCGAACCAACGACCCCCACCATGTCAAGGTGGTGCTCTAACCAGCTGAGCTACGCGCCTATTGCAAACCTGCTGCGCGGGTCATCTGCTTCGTTGTGTCCTCGCTCGGCGCTCGCTGTACTTCATTGGTACTATCTCGCGCCTCGCTGCGGGACCTCATTTGTCAACTGAGGCATCTGACCCTGCTCGCGACGGTTTGCATTATAGCCTACGCCACGGGTCACGGGACTCACGGACTACGTGACTGCGCGAAGGATTCCGATGAGCACCGGCTGATGCACCATGTATGCGAGGAGGCTGTGGCGTCCCAGCCACGCCAGCCACCTTGGCGCGATGCGGCCGAGCGAGATCACCGTGGGGCGCTCGCGTCCCGCGACCCAGGCGCCAGCGGCGATTCCGACCAGGACCACGCCGAGCCACGGGAAGAGCGGCACGTAGTCCTCGGTCGGCGGCTTGTGGGTCATCAGGCCGACCCAGTTGAGCCAGCGCGCGTCGAAGAGCGCAAACTGCAGCGTCGCGCCGGCGACGATGATCGCGGCGCCGAGGATGAGCGCAGCGACCGGCCAGCGCACCATCGGCAGCGCGAGCACCGAGGCTACCGCGATGCAGTGAAGGATGCCGAAAGTGATGAAGGTCTGCGGGAAAGTCACGTAGCTCACCGCGCTGACGAGCACGGCGCAGAAGCCGATCAGCGCAATCCGCCGCCAGAACGCTCGCGTGGTCTGTTGTGCGCGCTGCGCGAGCACGAGGCTTACTCCGACGAGCAGCAAAAACCAGCTAACGATGGAATCGCGCGCCGTGAGCCAGAAAGGGTCGTGGTTGAAATCGATGGCGACGACGCGCATCCACGACAGGTCGAACGAAAAGTGGTAGCCGATCATCATCATCAGCCCGAATCCGCGCAGCGCGTCGATCGCCGCGAGGCGGGTTGTCGCCGCGGCGGTCACCGGCGGTGCTGCGCGCCTGGGGGAGCTTGGGTGGCTGTGTCGCCGACGGCTCATCGTGCGACCGGCCAGGCAATGCGATAGCCGCCCTGCGAATCGCGCTGGCCGAGTGTCGACAATGCTGCGGCGAGCGATGCGGCGCGCTCGCGATCGATCCCGGCGCGCGGCCGGATGCTCGCCTCGACCCGCGGGGCGCCGCCCGCGACGGCGGTCACCGTGCCATCGATCTCGACTTCTCCACCGGTGTTGGTGAGCGGCCCGGAGACTTCGCGCCCGCGTCCTGACATCTCGACGCGCACGTCGCCCAGGATCACGCGCGCAAACGGACCGAGCGCGGGGAGGCTCGCGTTGCGCCATCGCGCGGCAAGCGCAACGTCGAGCGCATCGTCATCGCGGATGAACCGGTCGACATGAATGCCGAAGTCACCGCCGGCAGCCGCGACCAGTGATGGCGCACCCGCGGCGCGAAGCAAGGCTTCCATCGGCATCGCCCAGTCGAGACCCTCCAGTTCGATCCGGTTGCGGCTGACGACGAAGCTGCCGCCGCGATCGACGTCGGTCGTGATGGTCCCGCGTGCTTCACCGCGCAGCAGCGCCCACGGCGCGAGTCGCCACGCGATGTGCTCACGCACGCCGCTTCCAGACGCGACCAGGTCGCCCGAACCGCGCCAGAGCGTTCCGCTCGCACCCGCGATGCGCACGCGATCGCCGGAAATCGAGGCGAGGCGCGCGTCGAGCAGGCTTGCCGGGGCGGCGGCGATCAGCGCCGCGGCGAGGAGCACAACGCCGCCGACGACCGCCACCCACAGCCGCATGTCGTTGACCTCAGCCGCGAGTGAGCGTCACTTCGGCGCGCACCTGACCCGGCTCGACGCGCGCCGTGACGGAGACTTCGGCGGCACGCACGCCGGCGTCGCGTTGCAGCGCGTCGAGCAGAGAGGTCAGTGCGTCGAAGGCGATCGCATCGAAGGCAATGCGCCAGCGCTCGCCGTCGAGGCGCTCGACCGATCCCGCTGCGGATTTGAGTCCCTGGCTTGCCAGCGCGCCATCGATCGCGGCGCGAACATCACCCGAAGGAGGTGCCGGTGCATTGCGCGCAAGTCCCGCGATCTCGTCGGCTTGGCGGCGCGCCTCCGCGAGAGCAGCGCGTTGATCGACGAGCTCTCGCGCCAGACGCTCGCTGTCGCGCTGCAGCGGTTGCCAGACAAACGACCAAAGCAACGCGATCGCCACGATGCCGCCGACGAGTACGATGACGATGCGCTCGCGCCTGCTGCGCAAGCTCCACCACTGCGCGGGCAGGACGCTCCTCGCCTGTGCAGCAAGGGACGGCCGGGAGTTGGCGTCGACGCCCATTTTCGTCAATTCAGACCGATGCGCAAACGCGCGCCGCTCGCCGTCGGCGCGGCGATCGCGGTGAGGCCTGTCTGCTGCAGTTCGCGCTGGATGCGCGAGGTCTGCGCAGCGTCGAGCTTCTGCAGTTCGAGCACGAGATGTCCGTCACCGTAAGCGACCCCGCGCAATGCGCCGGGCGGAAGCGTCGCGAGCGCTGGTGCCGCTCGCGCGAGGAGCGGCACGAAATCGTCGCGCGCCGCGAGCCCGGCACCATGCTTGAGCTCGCGTTCGCGCCGCTGCAGCGCGGCCGCGGGCGTCACGCCTCCCGCGTTCTCCGCCGAATAATCCGGCACTACGCTCTTGGCGACGGCTTCTATCTCGCGTTCGATCGACGCGCTTTGCCAGCGCAACCAAGCCCATTCTCCGACGCTGGCGACGATCGCGAGGCCAATGGCCGTCGCGGCGACCCAAAGCGCCGGTCGCAACAGCTTGATGAAGTCGACCGGGTCGGCGCCTGGTCTGGCGCCGTAGTCGCCGGTGAGCAGATCGATCGCGCCGGCAAAGGCTCCCGGCGGCGCGTCGGTCCAGCGCCAAGCGGCGCCGGCGACGAACTCGACGCGCGTCTGCTTGCGCGCATTGGCAAGGAGCGCAGGACTCGCGCTGGCGGCATCGATGCGCACGTTCGCCGGGGCGCGATCGCCGGAGGCGGCAAGCGCGAGGACGAGCTCGGCTGGCGGCGAGTCGGCGTTTGCGGGACCGACGCCTAGCGTTGCGCCGTTGTCGGTGCGCACGAATCCTGTCTCATTGACCGACGCGGCGCACCAGCGCCAGACTCCAGGCGCCGACGTCGCCAGATCGCATTCCAGCACCGCGCGGTCCCATTCGAGTCCGCAGCGCTTCGACGCAGCCGCGAATGCGCGCATCCAGTCGTCGGCGACGATCGCGGTGCGCACGCTGCCGTCGGGGGCCTGCGATGCGAGCCCGACGTGACTCGCTTCGGGCGCGTCGGCGAGCTGATCTTCGAGCGCGAAGCGCGCGGCTGCGTTCACGCGCGCCGGCGGCAGCGGCGGCACGGTGACCGTCGCCAGTCGCCCGTGCGCAGCCGCAATCACCGCCTCACGCCGGTCTGCGGCCGGCCACGCGGACGGACGGTCCTTGCCGCGGCGGAGGACGCGGTTCGCGCTGTCGAAGGCCGCCCACTCGGCGGCGCGACCCGCGTCGGGCGGCGCTTCGACCAGTACACGCAAAGTAATGGCAGGGACAGGCATGGATGGATGGCAAATCGGCGCCGATTGTACTCGCCCGGTTATCTCCGCTGCGGCCTACTCCACCGTCTGCCACACTACGATCGGCCATTCGCCGGCTGTGCTCGAACGCTTGAAGAGCGCACGCGCACGCGCGACCGTGTCCCCTTGTCTCGCTTCGATGGTGACCTCGAACCAGTCGCTGCGCACGGCGAGCTGCGTCTCGTCGATCTTGAGCTGTGGCCGTGCGAGGCGTGCGCGGAAATCGGCGACACTCGTGAACGGCGCTTGTGCGCGCGCGGCGACGATTGCCGCTGCACCCGCGGCGTCGAGACCCTCGATCAGCGCGATCAGCACTTCGGGCGGCGCGGTGTTCACGTTGACCGGCGCCGGCGCATCGATGGCTTCTACGAAGGTTCGCAGTCTCGTTACGTTGGCGAGATCGGCGCCACGTACGGCGAGAAGCTCCGCGACGCGACGAACCGGCGCGTTGGCGGCGAGACCCGGCATGCTCTGCGCCTGATAATAGGCGTCCTCGGCGCCGCCGCCCGCGGTGACCTGATCGTCCGCGTCCAGCCAATCGTTGACGGCGCTGAAGAGCGATAGCGGTAATCCGAGCGTCGTGAAGAGCCGCTGCAGGGCCGCACGCGTGGGCTGCGCCGCGTCGCCCGTCGCCGCGAGATTGTCGATGTTGATCCGCGCCTGCGCGTCGGCGATGTAACCGCCGATCGCGCCGTTTTCGATCGGCGTAGGCGGCAGCTTGTAGGCCCAGGGCTGGCCGAGATGCGTGATGGTCGAGGTACGCATCGTCTCGAACAGGATCTGCCGCGCCCATTGCACGCCCGCCATGGCGAGCACCTGCGCCTGCGCCTGATCGCGGCGCCGGTCGTTTTCCCCGGCCCAGCGCTGCTGCTGCCAGAGCAGCGTCGCTGCGATCGTAGCCGCCAGCGCCGCGAGCAGCATCGCGATCACGATCGCTGCCCCTCGCGGTCTCATCGCAGCGCCAGCCATCGCTCGATTGACTCGCCCGAGGCAAGCGCGAGCTGCACTTTCACCGCGCGCGGCAACGGCGCTTCCCCGGAGACCGGCCAGACATCGCTCCACTGTCCGCTGCGCGTGAGATAGGACAGATGGAATTGGGCGATGTCGGCGAGCAGCGGGTATGCAGTCGGCGCCGCGTTGCCCGGCCGGTCGTAGCTCGCCCAGTAGCGCACTTCCACCGTGCCGTCGCGGAAGCCGTAGGCGAGCCGCTGCCCGGCGCTGCCCGCTTCGAGAACGAATTCCGGGCCGGCGCGTGAAAATTCGAGGGCGCTGTTGCCGTTCACATCCGTCGAGGCGATCCACGCCGGCATGCGCGTATCGCCGAGACGTGCGGGACGCGGCATCGCCTGGCGGAGGTCGCCCTCGAGGCGCGCGAAGAACAGATCGAGCGTGCGCCAGCGCGTCGCCTCGGCGGAAAGCCGCGTCTCGCTCTCCGAAAGCGCCGCCACCGCGCGATAGCCGAGGACGGCGATTACCGCGAGGATGACCAGCGCCAGCAGTACCTCGATCAGCGTGAAGCCTGTCCAGAGCCCTGTCGAAGGGACGCGGCGCCGAATGCGCGGGCTCGTCACGGCTGTGCCGAAGCTCCGAGGTAACCGACGAGGCGCGCGAGCACGTAATCGGGACGCGCGCTCTCGGCCACCGTGATCTCGAGGCGGCGGAACGCTGGATTCGGCGTACCCGAGACGCTCTCGTGCCAGGTGAACGTCGCGCCGGCCTGATCCTCACCTCCCGTGCGCTCACCACTCGCGGGAGCGGGAATTTCCAATTGCGCCGCCGCGAGACGATTCTCCGCGACCCAGAGCGCGAGCGTGCGCGTCTTGAGCACGGTCGCGCTGTCGGCCGTCTGCGCAACGCTGCGAAATCCCGCGGCCAGCGCGACGGCGAGAATCGCCAGCGCGACGAGGACTTCGACCAGTGTGAAACCTGTCCCTTCGGCAAGCTCAGGACGGGCTCTGACCGAAGTCGAAGGACCGCAGCGCCGTTGCGGCGCAATCACCGGGGGAATGGGCCGAGGATCGCGACGCGATTCAGCGGATCGGCGGTGAGCAGCAGTTGCCATTCGGGTGCGTCGAGCTCGAGGACGAAAGGTTCGTTACGGCCGCTGGGGACGAGCGGCAGGACTGCGCCAGCCGGCACGACCTGGCCCGCGTAGGCGCGCGGCGTCACGGCGAGCGGCGCGGGCAGCGCGCGCGGTGCGAGCACGTCGTCGTCGGACAGCGCAAGCCACTGCTCCATCTCGCCAGGCGCGTTGCGATGCCAGAAGCGATAGCCGTCCCCGGCGGCAGACACCCCGAGCGTCTCGTTTTTCCATTGCGCTAGGAGCGCGGCGTGCTCGAGGGCGCCGGCAAGACGGCGCCCTTCACGCTCGAGCGCCTGCCTGGGATCGCGATCGAACTGCGCGTAGGTGATTCCAGCGGCGAGACCGATCACGAGGATCACGACCAGGATCTCGGCCAGCGTGAACCCGGCGTATGAACGCACTGCGCGCGCGATCACAGGTCCCAGGAACCGATGTCGGCGTCGTAACCCGTCCCGCCCGGCTGGCCGTCGGCGCCGAAGCTGAACACGTCGATCTCGCCGCGCAGT
>DATJWL010000036.1:0-2859 GCA_035501215.1 Casimicrobiaceae bacterium | reverse complement strand
ATGCGGGCGGCTCCTGTTCACTAGTCGAACGCGACTGTCCGCGATCGACAGCGCGATCAATCAACAACGAGCTCCCGGACCGGCCGCACCTCGATGCTCCCTTCGCGCGCCGGGGGGATCTTCGCCGCGAGCTGGATGGCTTCGTTCAAGTCCCGGGCGTCGATCAGGTAGAAGCCGGCCAGCTGCTCCTTGGTCTCTGCGAAAGGACCGTCGGTGACCGACACCCTGCCGTTGCGCACCCGAACGGTCGTCGCTGTTTCGACAGGTTGGAGAGCCTCGGCCGCGAGCCGATGCCCCCGCTGGCTAAGTCCTGCGCCGAAGGCCGCGCATTCGCGGTCGGGGACGGCCTTGAGCTTTTGCCCCTCGAGATAGACAAGACACAGGTATTTCATCGCTTGCTCCAGTTCGGGTTGCCGACGTTCATGGTCGTTTGGCAATGGCCGAAATCGACATTACCAGAAGGCGGCGCGGATTCCGCGCGACGGCCGCAAGGTCAAGCTTGCCGTTCCGGTACAGGAAAAGCGTCAGTGCCAGTAGGGTTCCGCCAGGCAGCAGGAGTTCCAGCAGCAGGTAAGGTCCCAGCGCCTGCGCCCATCGGCGCACGAAGAGCAGACTGTTGAGGATGGCTTGCATTTGCGGCTCCTTTCATTGCCTTGTCGAACGGCCGGGGCCGAAATCGACATGGAGATCGCAAATGCAATGTGAACACCCCCACGAGCGGGAGGGATTCGAAGAGGACTACGCACTCAACTCCGCCAACCGGCGCTCGAGGAACCGCCGCTCCGGCTCCTGGCGCGCGAGTGCAAGGGCCCGCTTGTAGGACGCGCGCGCCTCATCCGCATTCCCGAGCCGCCGGCACAGGTCCGCCCGCGCCGCGTGCGCCAAGTGGTAATCGGCGAGATCGCCGCGGGCGAGGATAGCCTCAATCAGCGTCAGCCCTGCCGCGGGTCCATCCCGCATCGCCACCGCCACGGCGCGATTCAGCTCGACGATGGGCGTTGGATCGATGCGCAGAAGCACCTCGTAGAGTCCGACAATCTCGTCCCAGTCGGTGGCTTGCGCACTCGCCGCGTCCGAATGGATCGCCGAGATCGCCGACTGAATTGTGTAGGGACCGAAGCGACGCGACGCCAGCGAGCGCTCGACCAGCGCGGATCCCTCCTCGATCAGCTCGCGGTTCCACAGCGAGCGATCCTGGTCGTTCAGCAGTATCAGCTCGCCGTCCGCCGACGCGCGCGCCGCGCGCCGCGATTCATGTAGCAGCATGAGCGCGAGCAGTCCGATCGCCTCGGGCTCCGGCAGTAGCGCGACTAGGAGCCGTCCGACGCGGATCGCTTCGCTCGACAGATCGACCCGCGTGACCGACGCACCGAAGGAAGCCGAGTAGCCTTCGTTGAAGACGAGATAGATCACGCGCAGCACGCTGTCGAGCCGCTGCGGCAGCTCGTCTGGCCCCGGCACTTCGTACGGAACGCGCGCGTCGCGGATCGTCGCCTTGGCGCGCACGATGCGCTGCGCGAGCGTGGGTGGACGGGTGAGAAACGCCTGTGCGATCTCTTCGGTGGTGAGCCCGCAGACCTCGCGCAGCGTGAGCGCGACCTGCGCGTCCGGCGCGAGCGCGGGATGGCAGCAGGTGAAGATCAGGCGCAGCCGATCGTCCTCGATGCTCTCCTTGTCTTCCGGCGCCGATTCGTCGGGAATCGCTTCGACTACCTCGGCGACGTCCTCGACCGAAGTGAAGCGGGCGCGCCGCCGCATGCCGTCGATCGCCTTGAACCGGCCCGCGGAGACGAGCCAGGCGCGCGGATTCGCAGGCACCCCTTCGCTCGGCCATTGTTCGAGCGCCGCCCGGAACGCGTCGTGCAGCGCTTCCTCGGCAAGATCGAAGTCGCCAAGCAATCGCACGAGCGTCGCGAAGACACGGCGCGATTCCGCGCGATAGATGGCTTCCGCGCGCTCGCGCACGCCCTGTGTCGCGTCTTCGCTCACCGCAAGTCAGGCGTAGGTACGGGTATCGTCGATCACCTTGCCGTCGTTGGCGAGCTCGCCCGGCGCGTGAAAAGAGATCTCGCCGCGCAGCTTCGTGATCTCGCGCATCGAGGCGATGATCGCGTCGGCGCTGATCGAGCGATTATCGGGCAGCTCGACATGCAGCGTCATGCGGTCGGCACCGGTAGCGCTGTCGACGACGAGCCGCGCCTTGAGGATCTCCGGATGCCGCCGGACGATGTCCGCGACCTGCGAGGGGTGCACGAACATGCCCTTCACCTTCGTCGTCTGATCGGCGCGGCCCATCCAGCCCTTGATGCGCATGTTGCTGCGCCCGCATGGCGAAGCGCCGGGAAGCAACGCGGAAAGATCGCCGGTGCCGAAACGGATCATCGGATAGTCGGCGCTGGCAAGCGTAGTGACCACGACTTCGCCGACTTCCCCAGCCGCGACCGGATCGCCGGTGCCGGGACGCACGATCTCGACGAGCACGCCCTCGTCGACGATCAGGCCCTCGCGCGCTTCCGACTCGTAGGCGATCGCGCCGACGTCGGCCGTGGCGTAGACCTGATACGCCGCGATGCCGCGCTTGCCGAGCGCATCGCGCAGGCTCGGCGGGAATGCTTCGCCGGAGACGAGCGCCTTCTTCAGGCTCGGCAGCGAGACACCCTGCTCGTCGGCCTTGTCGAGAATGATTTTCAGGAACGACGGCGTGCCGACATAGCCGTCGGGCGCGAACTGCGCCATCGCCTGGATCTGCTGCTCGGTCTGTCCGGTGCCGCCGCGAAACACGGTGCATCCGAGAGCGCGCGCGCCGCTCTCGAGCATCGCGCCGCCCGGCGTGAAATGATACGAGAAGCCATTGTGGAC
>DATJWL010000035.1:0-11815 GCA_035501215.1 Casimicrobiaceae bacterium | reverse complement strand
CAATGACGACGATCTCAGCACGAGTGCCGGAACCCGCCTCGCTCGCGTTGCTCGGCCTTGGCCTGGCCGGCCTTGGATTCTCGCGTCGGCGCAGATGAAACTAAGCCCGCGAACAACTCAGACAGGACCCCGCCGGCGTGGCAGGGTTTTTGTTTGCTGGCGAGCGCGCAGAATCGGGAACAACAGCTGCAGGTGGCCGCCGCGCAGCGCCTTAACCTGCCGATGCTGGGCTCCTGACCGCGAGCGACCGTATAATCGAAGCGAATCGCAGAGAAGGGATCAAAGCGCGGAATCACGAGATCTCGCGCACCGAAAAAAAGGAGGAACATGAACAAGTCCTGGCTGATCGCCGCCGCGGTCCTGTGCCTCGCGGCCACCCCTGTCCTCGCGGCCGATGAAGACACGCTGACCATCGGCTTCACGGTATCGCAGACGGGCGCGCTCAATCTCGACTCCATCGCGCAGCTTCATGGATTCGAGATGTGGCGCGACGACGTCAACGCAGCCGGTGGCATCAATGCCGGCAACAAGCGTTACAAGGTGCGCTTCGTCAGCTACGACGACCAATCGCAGCCGGGGCGCGTGCAGCAGCTCTACACGCGGCTCATCACGGACGACAAGGCGCAATTCCTCTTCAGCCCGTACTCGTCGGGCCTGGTAGCCACCGCCACCGTCATCTCCGAGCAGTACGGCAAGCTGATGATGAGCATCGGCGGCGCCGAGGGCAAAACCTACCAGCTCGGCAACAAGTTCCTGTTCCAGACCTACACCTCCGCCGATCACTACCTCAGCGGCGCGATCGAGCTGGTCAAGTCGAAGAATGCCGCGGCGAAAGTCGCTCTGGTGTACTCGGACGATCCGTTTTCCAAGGCGGTCGCGATCGCCGCGCGCGAGCAGGCGAAGCAGGCCGGGCTGCAGATCGTTCTCGACGAATCGTATCCGCCGGCGCAGACCGACTTCAGCGCGATCATCAACAAAATCGTGTCCTCCGGCGCCGATACGCTGCTCGGCGGCGGACACTATCCGGACGGCGCGACGCTCGCGCGCCAGCTCTACGACCAGAAAGCGAATCTTAAGTGGGCCACCCTGCTGGTCGCGCCCGACAGTCCGCAGTTCGCGAGCCTCGGCCCGGCGGCGCAGGGGATCTCGGTGCCGTCGCAGTGGGCGCCGCAGGTGACGTACAAGCCGGACTTCGGTCCGACCCCGGCGGAGTTCGCCAAGCGCTTCGAAGCGAAGTACAACATCGCTCCGGGCTACCATGCCGCCGGCGGCTACTCTGGAGGCCTGCTATTCCAGCACGCGATCGAGCGGGCAGGTTCCATCGAGCCGGAGAAGGTCGCCGCGGAGCTCAACAAGATGAGCGTCACGACGCTGTGGGGCGCGACCAAGTTCTCCACCGATCCGAAGAGCCACGGTCTGCAGCTCGCGCACCAGATGGTGCTGACGCAGTGGCAGATGAAGAACGGCCAGCTCGTGAAGGAGGTCGTCTGGCCCCTCGCGGCCGCGACTGCGCCGGCGGTCTACCCGTACCGCTGAGGCGGCAGCCGTAAAGAAAAGGGCCGCGCGACGCGGCCCGTCTTTTGCGGGAAACCATGTTCGGCATTCTTGCCTCGATCATCGACGGCGTGCTCGTGGGCTCGGTGTACGGGCTCGCGGCCATGGGCCTCACGCTGATCTGGGGCGTGATGAACGTCATCAACCTCTCCCACGGCGCGATGATCGTCGCCGGCATGTTCGGCCTGTTCTATCTCTCCACTCTTCTCGGCGCGCCCGCCTACGCCGCCATTCCGCCGGTCCTGGTGGCGGGCTTCGCGGTCGGCGTCGGACTGTACTGGATCGCGGTGCACCGGATGATCGGCAGGCCGCCGCTCATGAGCCTGCTCGCGACCTTCTCGGTGAACATGGTGCTGATCGGCCTGGGCACGACGGTGTGGGGTACGGTGCTGTTCAACGTGCCGGTCAGTCTCCCCGGCATCACCTGGCACGGCTACACCTTCACCGGCACCCACATCATGGCCGCGGTGCTGACCGCAGCGATCGCGGGAGCGCTTTATCTCTTTCTCTACCGCACGCGGCCCGGCAAGGCGATCCGCGCCGTCGCGAGCAACCGCGAGGCGGCGGAGTTGAACGGCATCCCCACGCGACAAGTGCTGTCGTTCGCGTTCGGCCTGGGCATCGCGCTCGCGTGCGTATCGGGCGCGCTCATCGCGACGATGTTCCCGTTCACGGTGCTCTCGGGCACGGCGTATCAGTTGAAGAGCTTCGTCGTCACGGTGCTGGGCGGGCTGGGCAATCCCGCGGGGGCGCTCTTCGGCGGCGTGGCGCTGGGGCTCCTCGAGGGCATGGTCACGCCGTTCATGCCGGTGAGCTGGACCTCCGTCATCGAATTCGTCGTCTTCGTCATCGTCCTTATCGCGTTCCCGGGCGGGCTGTTCAACTTCACCCGTCGCCCCTGACGGTCCAAGCCGACCGATGAACGTCGCCGCGATGCTGAGGCGTCCGACCTTCTGGCTGATTCTGGCGGCGACGCTGGCGTTCGCGCTTCTTCCCCTGCGCGGCGACAACGTCGGATTGCGCGAGGATCTGCTGCTCGCCGCGGTCTACGTCATCCTCGCGAGCAACCTGAATCTGATGATTGGCTACGCCGGGTACGTGAACTTCGGCAACATCGTGTTCTTCGGACTGGGCGGGTATCTGTGCGTCTGGCTGGTGAACTCGCACGGCTGGCCGCTGGTCGCCGCGGCGTTGTCCGCGGGCGTCGCGGTCAGCTTCGCCGCGCTCCTCTTCGGGCTGGGCATCCTGCGGCTTCGCGGAGCTTACTTCGCGCTCGCGACGATCGGCGTCAACGAAGGCGTGAAGGCGTTCGTGGTCAACTTCTCTCCGTGGGGCGGCTCGACAGGCATCTACCTTTCGATCGAGGCCTATAAACCGCTGGGCGGCCCGGCGAAGGCGCTCTGGACGATCTACTTCCTGATGATCGCGGTGATGGGCCTGTCGCTGCTCCTGAGTTACGGCATCAAGCGCTCGAAGTTCGGACTGGGGCTGCGCGCCATCGGCCAGAACGAGAATGCGGCGATCGTCCTGGGCGTGCCCACACGACACTACAAGGCGCTCGTCTACAGCGCATCCGCGTTCCTGCCCGCAGTCGCGGGCGCGCTGTTCTTCTTCAAGAGCGCGTTCATCCAGCCCGACGATGCCTTCGATCTCGTGCTCTCGACGGAGGCCATCGTCACCGTGATGCTGGGCGGGCAGGGCACGGTCGTCGGTCCGGCCCTCGGTGCGTTTCTGTACGAGGAGCTGCGTGGCACGCTTCTCACCTCGCAAACGTTCTCGAGCTTCCAGCTCGTGATCGCGGGCGTGCTGCTGCTGCTCATCGTGCTGTTCCTGCCTGGCGGGCTCATGGGCTGGATCCACCGCCGCTGGCCGCGCTCGAAACAGGTGCTGGAATGACCGCGCTCCTGGAACTGCACGGGATCGGCAAGCGCTTCGGCGGCCTGGAGGCGGTCGCCGATTTGAGCTTTACGCTGGGCGAGGGCGAGATTCTCGGTCTGATCGGCCCCAACGGCGCGGGCAAGTCGACCGCCTTCAACCTGATCAACGGCGTTTTCCGGCCGGACCAGGGTCGCGTGGTGTTCCGGGGCGAGGACATCACGGGTCTCGCCCCCAACCACGTCGTACGCCGCGGACTCGCGCGCACGCACCAGATCGTCCAGCCGCTCGCCGCCGTGAGCGTACTCGAGAATTGCATCGTCGGCGCCTGCTTCGGGCGGGAGAATCTACCGCTTCGCGCGGCCGAAGCGGTGGCGCGCGAGATCGCGGAATTCGTCGGTCTCACGGCGCGACTCGACGAACCGGCAGGCCAGCTCACGATCGCCGGAAAGAAGCGGCTGGAACTTGCCCGGACGTTGTGCGCGCGTCCGGTGCTGCTGCTCCTCGACGAGGTCCTCGCCGGGCTCAATCCGGCCGAAGTAGAGCGCATGCTCGGCGTGATCCGGAAGATCCGCGAAAGCGGCGTGTCGATCCTGATCATCGAGCACCTGATGCAGGCGATCATGGGGCTGTCGGACCGCATCATCGTGCTGAGCTCCGGCCGCAAGCTCGCGGAAGGGAGGCCGCCCGACGTCGCCGCGAATCCTGCGGTCATCGAGGCCTATCTCGGCGACGCTTCGCTCGCGGAAGCGCTTCACCGGAAGGCGTGAGGATGGACGACGCGCCGCTCAGAATCGAATCGCTCGAAGCCGGCTACGGCGAGGTGCAGGTTCTCTGGGGCATTTCGCTCAGCGCCGCCGCCGGCAAGCTCACCACAATCATCGGCGCCAACGGGGTGGGTAAGACGACCACGCTGCGCGCGGCGGTCGGCAGCATCCGGCCGTGGGGCGGCCGCGTGGTCTTCAAGGGCGAGGACGTGACGCATCTCGCCCCGCACGCCAAAGCGGCGCGCGGGCTCGTGCTCGTGCCGGAGGGCCGGCAGCTCTTCAACGACATGTCCGTGGAGGAGAACCTCGAGATGGGAGCTTTCTCCAGACGCGCCGCGAGAAAATCCTCCGACAGCCTCGATCGGGTGTATGGGCTGTTTCCGCGATTGAAGGAGCGCCGCTCTCAGCCCGCGGGGACCTTTTCCGGCGGCGAGCAGCAGATGCTCGCCATCGCCCGGGGGCTCATGTCCGATCCGGAGATCCTGATGGTCGACGAGCTCTCGCTCGGCCTCGCGCCCGTCGTCGTGCACCAGCTCTTCCTGAAACTCAAGGCGCTCAAGGACGACGGCCTGACCATCCTGCTCGTCGAACAGAACGTGCACCTCGCCTTCGCGCTCAGTGACTACGCCTACGTGATCGCCGAAGGAAAGCTTTTTACCGAAGGGACGCCGGCCGAGCTCGAGACGCGGCCGGAAATTCGACAGGCGTATCTCGGGCTGTAGCGAGGCGCTGCGCTGATGTTTTGCGGGCGGCGCGAATCTGCGTCAGCGCCTAGCCGAAAGCACAGATACGTCGAGGGCGCTACGGCTTCGTCGCCCACACGGCTACGTGACCGAGGTTGAAGTAACCCACGACGCCGCCGGGCGGCGCGTCCTCGGTGAGTCGCTCCTCCAGCGTGTCGATGTCGATTTCCTGCTCCGTCGCCGCACCGCTCGCCACGATTGCCGGCAACTGCGAGCGAACCACGGCAGCGAGGGTGCGGAAGAGAGGCCCGTCCGGCCCGTACTGGATCGGTACGTGCATCTCGATGTCCGTGGAGGGATTCACTCCCGCGGCGCGCATCAGCCCGAAGAGCCGCAGTCCCATCCGAGGCTGAACGCCGGCGTGCTTGAAGCCGGCTCTGAACCATTCGGCCGCCTTGGCGGCCAGGCTATCGGCAGGCTCGATGAGGACGGGCCCTTCGTAGTCGATGATCGACTCCTGCAGGGCGATCACGCCTCCGGGCCGGAGATGGCGCAGAACGCGCTGCAACGCCTCGAGCGGATCGGCCGCATACATGAGCACGAGACGACCGACGACGGCTTCGACGGCGGCATCGAGCTCGATCTCCCGATAATCGCCGACGATGAAGCGTACGTTCGTCAGGCCGTCCGCTTTCGCCCTTTCCTCGGCGAAGGCGACATGCGCCGGATTGCGATCCGCGGCGATGACGCTGCCCTGAGCGCCCACGAGCCGCGCGGCCATCAGGGTGACATCGCCGGCGCCCGCGCCGATATCGAGCACGCGCATCCCCGCCGTGATGCCGGCTCTGTGCAACAGCCGCAGGGTCAGCGGAGCGAACAGCTCGGCCTGGGCGACCAGGCGATTGCGCTCGTCTTCGGAGCTCTCGAACGGATAGGATTCCCTGCCCATTTTTCGGTGCGATCCCAGAGAGCGCCGATGAAAGGCAACTCCAATGACCGATCTCGACAAAGCTGAGCAAGCTTTTCGTAAAGAGCTCGCCGCCGCACTCACCGAGATGCGCGACCGGATGGGCGACGACGCAGTCGAGGGATTCTGCGCCGCGCTCATCCGAGCGTTCCAAGGAGCGCCGGAAGTGCGGCATGAAGTTTCCCTTAGTTCGCTATTGCGCGTCTACAGCACCTGCGGCCCGATTGTGTGGGAGTATCTGGCCGAGCTAATGCCCAAGCGAGAAAAACAGATGGTCGGGGTGAGAGGATTTGAACCTCCGGCCTCTACGTCCCGAACGTAGCGCTCTACCAGGCTAAGCTACACCCCGATTTCTTTCGCAGATCAGAAGGTTCGGGTCACTGCGAAAGCCGATAATTCTAGCAGAGTCCGTTTGGCCGGAGAATCGGGAAGCGCGCGGAGACACGCGGTGGCCTCGTTGCTGTCGGCCTCGGCGCAACCGCGCGCGTAGGCGAGCGCGTCAGTGCGCGTCAACACGCCGAGAACCGCTTCGAAATCCCTGCGCCCGTCGCCGCTCAACGCATTGCGGATGAGCGCGACGTCCTCCGGCGATCCGACGGAGAGCGCGCGGATAAGCGGCAGCGTCGGCTTGCCTTCGGCGAGATCGTCGCCGAGGTTCTTGCCGATCGCGGAGAGTTCGCCCGAGTAGTCGAGCACGTCGTCGATCAACTGAAACGCCGTTCCGAGATGCATGCCGTAGCGCGCCAGCGACTGCTCGGTCGCGGCGTCCGCTCCAGCCAGCACCGCGCCGAGCTGCGCCGCCGCCTCGAAGAGCTTCGCGGTCTTGCGCCGGATGACGTCGAGGTAGCTTTGTTCGTCGACGTCCGGGTTGCCGGCGTTCATCAGTTGCAGCACTTCGCCCTCGGCGATCACGTTGGTCGCGTTCGACAGAATGCGCAGCACGGGCATGCTGTCGACAGTCACCATCAGCTGGAACGCACGCGAGTAGAGGAAATCGCCGACCAGCACGCTGGCCGCGTTGCCGAACATCGCGTTGGCGGTGGCGTGGCCGCGGCGCAGCGACGATTCGTCGACCACGTCGTCGTGGAGTAGCGTCGCGGTGTGGATCATCTCGACGACCGCTGCCAGCGTGTAGTGGTGCTTGCCGCGATAGCCGCACGCCTGCGCAGTAAGCAGCAGCAGCGCGGGGCGCAGCCGCTTGCCGCCGCCGCGGACGATGTACTCCGCGACCTGGCGGATCAGCGCGACGTCGGAGGACAGACTCTCACGCAGGACGCGGTCGACCGCCTGCATGTCATTGCGCAATACCGACTCGAGCAGCGAGACGATCACCGGCCGATTCTAACCGACGCTCCGCACCTGCGCGCCCACGCAGGATGCTCTTTGACATGGCTCGCGCAAGACCTTAAAATATCGTCCTTTTTGCGCGGCGTCACGGAGCAGTCATGTACGCAGTCATCAAGAGCGGCGGCAAGCAATACAAGGTCGCCCCCGGCGAGAATCTCAAAGTCGAACAACTGGCGGCGGAAGTCGGCGCACAGGTGACGCTCGGCGAGGTGCTGATGGTCGGCGACGGCGACGCCGTGCGCGTCGGCAAACCGACGATCGCCGGCGCGAGCGTGCAGGCGACCGTGGTTGCGCACGGCCGCGGGCCCAAGGTCGAGATCTTCAAGATGCGTCGGCGCAAGAACTATCGTCGGCACCAGGGCCACCGGCAGGGATTCACCGAGCTCAAGATCGACGGCATCGTCGGCTGACAGGTCAACCATGGCACACAAGAAAGCAGGCGGCAGCTCCCGCAATGGCCGCGATTCCCACTCCAAGCGCCTCGGCGTCAAGGCTTATGGCGGCGAGGCGATCAGCGCCGGCGCCATCATCGTCCGCCAGCGCGGCACCAAGGTGCATCCGGGGGTGAACGTCGGCATCGGCAAGGACCACACGCTCTACGCGCTGGTCGACGGCAAGGTCGAGTTCAAGGTCAGCGGCGCCGCCGGCAAGACGGTCGTCAGCGTCCTCGAGACGCAAACAGCGTAACTCCGCAATCCCTTCCGGCGCGGCGAATGGGGTGTCGCCGGGCTTGAGCCATCGCCGCTAGCGCCGCTCCAGCCACCACAGCATTCCCACCGCGACCACGACGAAGGCGAAGACGGGAAACGCTGCTGAGAAAAGCGGCGGCCAGTCGTTGATCACGCCGAGGTGCGAGAACACCCGCACCAGCAGGAAGAACACCAGGCCGAGTATCGTCCCCGCGAAGATGCGGAAGCCAATGCCGCCTGCGCGGCGCTGGAAGTAGGCGAACGGCAGCGCGAGCACCATCATCACCAATACCGCTGCCGGGTAGAAAAGCTTGTTCCACAGCGCGATCTCGAAGCGCGACGTCTTCTGCTGATTGCTCCCGAGGACGCGGATGTTGTCGTAGAGGGTCGGCAACTCGAGCTTCTCCGGCGGCACCTGATACACGGTCAGGATCGAAGGCTTGAGCACGGTTTCCCAGTCGTACTCGTTGGCTTTGCTCACGCGCGCTCCGTCGGCGTCGAGCGTGGTGCTGCGCACGTTCTGGAGCCGCCACAGCCCGTCGGTCACGAAGCTGCCGGACTCGGCGACGCGCAGCGTCTTTAGCCGCAGATCGCGATCGAACTCGTAGATGCGGATGCCGAGCAGCGTCATGTCGGCGAGCGTGCTCTTGATGTTGACGAAGCTGCGGTCCTGCTTGAACCAGAATCCGGACTGAAACTGCTGCGCCACGATCTGTCCCGAGCCCAGCGTGGTCTGGAGTCTGACCTGCTGTGCCAGCCGCTCGGCCGGCGGCGCAAGAAACTCGCCGGCGAGAAAAGTCGCGATCGCCAGCGGAATCCCGACGCGCACGATCGCAAGTGTGATCTGCGTGAGCGAGCCGCCGGAAGCGCGCATCACGGTGTACTCCGAGTTGGCGACGAGCTGCGACATGGCGAAAAGCGTCCCGATCAGCGCCGCGGTCGGCACGAGCTCATAGATGTGCCCGGGGATGCTCAGACCCACGAAGAGAAGCGCGCGGCCAAGCGGATAGCCGTCCTTGCCGACGTTGCCCAGCTCGTGGATCAGGTCGAAGAATGCGAACAGCAGCAGCAGCGCCACGAAGATGAGCATCGTCGCGAACAGCACCTCCCTGCCGATGTAGCGTGAGAGCGTCTTCATGAGTAGGCGAGCCGGCGGCGGAACAACCCGCCGATGGAGAGCCGATTCCAGAAGAGGAGCACGATCACGGCTGCCGCAATGCTGTGGATCAGGATCAACCCGGCGAGCATCGGCAGGCGTCCCTGCGCGATGAAGCTCTGCACGATGTTGAGGCAGTTGTTGTAGACCGTGTACATGAACGCCGCGGTGATGAGATTGAAGGAGCGGCCCATGCGCGGGTTGACGTAAGCAAGCGGCACCGCGAGCAGCACCAGCAGAAAGGCGCTGATCGGCACCGAGAACCGCCAGAACAGCTCTGCCCGCTCGGGCGCGCCGCTGCTCGCGAGGAGCACGCCGGTGGGCAGCGCCTTGAGAGACGTTGGCACGGCGCGCACTTCCGCGGGCTCGATGCGACGCGCGAAGCGCTCGAATTCGGCGCTGCGGAATTCCGCGGTTCCGGGCTGGCCTTCGTAGCGCCTCCCGTCCTTGAGCACGATGAAGCGGTCCCCGTTCGGCGCCTCCTCCAGGTAGCCCGAGCGCGCTGTGGTGGTGACGTCCTTGCCGTCGTCGAGCGAGTGCAGAAAGATGTTGTGGATGGTGTTATCGAAGCTATTGATGCTCTCAAGGAACACGACTAGGCGCGCGTTCCGGAACTCCTTGAACAGCCCCGGCGCGAGGAGCGACATCTCATCACGCGATTCGAGCTGGCGCTCGTACTCCAGGCGGCGCTGCTCGGCCCACGGCGAAAGCCACAGCGACAGCACGACGATCGCCACCAGGAAGGGCGTTGCGAAGAGCAGGATCGGCTTGAGCCAGGCAAGGATGCTCTGCCCGGACGTGAGCCAGACGATCATCTCGCTGTCGCGGTACCACCGCGACAGCGTCAGCAGCACGGTGACGAACAGCGCGACCGAAAAGAGGATGTTGAAATAGAAAAGCGCGTTGAAGCCAAGAAGCGCCAGGATCCCTTCGGGAGCGATCGTTCCGCCCGCCGCCCTGGCCAGCAGCCGGAGCATCAGATTGGTGAACAGGATCCCCAGCAGAATGAGGAAAAGTCCCACCGCCGTGATGCTCAATTCACGAACCAGACTGCGGCGGAACACCATGACGGCGGAAAAATTTTGACTTTTTCGGCCTGATTTGCCGATAATGGGGCATACAACGCCCAAAGGTCATGCTAAGGCACCGGCACCGTACGGGGGAACGGCGATGGAATTTACCATAAAAAGTGGCAGTCCAGAAAAGCAGCGCAGCGCCTGCGTGGTGGTCGGCGTGTTCGACAACCGCAAGCCCAGCCTCTCGGCGGAGCTGATCGACCGCGCTTCGGGAGGATACATCAGCGAGATCATCCGGCGCGGCGACATGGAAGGAAAGCTCGGCAGCACGCTGCTACTGCACAATGTGCGTGGAACGCTCGCCGATCGGGTGCTTCTCGTAGGGCTGGGCAAGGAGCGCGACTTCCGGGAGCGTGAATTTCGCAGCGCCATGCGCGCCGCGGTGCGCCTCCTGAACGAAACCGGCTCCTACGAAGCGGTCATCTACCTCACCGAAGAAAAGGTCAAGCGGCGCGAGGTCGCCTGGCGCGTCGAGCACGCGGTCGTGGTCGCGATGGAGGCCGTCTATCGCTTCGATGAGCTCAAGAGCCAGCCGGCCGAAGTGCGCCGGCCGCTGCGCAAGCTCACGCTGTCGGTGCCTCAGCGTAGCGATCTCGCCGCCGGTGAGGCTGCCGCTGCGCGGGGGCTCGCCATCGCGCACGGCATGGACCTGACGCGCGACCTCGGCAACCTGCCTGCGAACATCTGCACGCCGTCCTACCTCGCGGAGCGGGCGCAAGCGCTCGCCAAGGAGCTGGACTTCCACTGCCAGGTCCTCGATCGGGCCCAGCTCGAGGAGCTCAAGATGGGCTCGTTCCTGTCGGTCACGAACGGCAGCGAGCAGCCGCCCAAGTTCATCGTTCTCGAATACAGCGGCGCGGGCAAGAAGCAGAAACCGCTCGTCCTGGTCGGCAAGGGCATCACTTTCGATACAGGCGGCATCTCGCTCAAGCCCGGCCTCGACATGGATCAGATGAAGTTCGACATGTGCGGCGCAGGGAGCGTGCTGGGCACGTTTCGCGCGGTGGCCGAGCTGAAGGCCAAGGTGAACCTGGTCGGACTGGTTGCTGCCTGCGAGAACATGCCGAGCGGCAAGGCGACCAAGCCGGGCGACATCGTGCGCAGCATGTCGGGACAGACGATCGAGGTGCTCAACACCGACGCCGAAGGACGGCTCATCCTCGCGGATGCGCTGACCTATGCCGAGCGCTACGAGCCGGCGGCGGTGGTCGACATCGCCACGCTGACCGGCGCCATGGTCGTCGCCCTGGGGCACGTCACTGCCGGTGTGTTCAGCAACAACGATGCCCTCGCGCGCGCCCTCATCAACGCCGGCGAGGAGGCGTTCGATCGCGCCTGGCAGATGCCGCTGTGGGAGGACTACCAGGAAGGGCTGAACAGCAACTTTGCCGATTTCGCCAACATCGCGGATCGGGCCGGCGGAAGCATCACGGCCGCGTGCTTTCTGTCCAGGTTCACCAAGAAATACGACTGGGCGCACATCGACATCGCCGGCATAGCCTGGAAGGAGGGCAAGGAGAAGGGTGCGACCGGGCGTCCCGTGCCGCTGCTCGCGACCTGGGTCCTGTCGCAGGAGGCGGCGACGGGGTAATCTGCAATCGGCATCGATACCATGACCTCGATCGACTTCTACACCCACGTCGCGGACCGGCTGGAGATCGCGGCCAGGCTGGTGACGAAGGCGTTTGCGCAGCACGGGCG
>DATJWL010000034.1:0-2525 GCA_035501215.1 Casimicrobiaceae bacterium | reverse complement strand
TGCGGCGACCGGCTACATGCTGCCGCTGATCTTCGGGGCGCAGGTCGTCGGCGGAGGGTTGCTGCTCTTCGGCATGATTCCGCTCGGGCTGCTGATCCTGGCACCGGTGATCGTGAATATCGTCGCGATTCACCTCTTCCTTGCCCCCGAGGGCCTCGCGATTGCGCTGGTGGTCGCTGCGCTCGAGTTGTTTCTCGCGTGGACGCACCGCGACGCCTACCTTCCTCTGTTCGCGTCGAGCTGAGTTCGGGCCGACCGCGCTCGCGAGCAACGCACGGCCTGACGGAGAGGCGATGCGCCCGCTGGAGGCTGACCCATACGTTCGGAGCAACGCTCGCGATGGCAGTGGATCACCTCCTCGCGGTCGTCAACCTCTACAAGGCGCTTGGCGGCGGCTGGGAGATGCCGGTTGGCGGAGGGTAACCGATGGATGCCACGATCGTGAGTGCAATGGCGGGCGTGTTTGGATCACTCGTCGGCGGTTCCGCCACTGTCGCGACCGCCTGGGTCACACAGAATACGCTCAGCAGGCGCGAGCTCGTTGGCGCGGAGATCCGTCAGCGGGAAGCGCTCTACGGCGAGTTCATTCGGGAATGCTCGAAGCTCGTCATGGACTCGTTTTCGCGCACGTTGGACGAGCCGGAGAAGTTGGTGGCGATGTATGAGCTGCTGAATCGCATCCGGCTGTCCGCGTCCGATCCGGTTCTCGCCCAGGCGGAAGCCGTGAAGCAGCGGATCGTGGAGCAATATTTCGGACCGAATCGTTCCGTCGAGGACCTGCACGCGCTCGCCCGGCTGCGAGGCAACGATCCCCTCTGGTCGTTCGGCCAAGCGTGTCGCTCGGAGCTCAAGGCGATGCGGGCCGCGGTGTAAGGACAGATCGGCGCTCGCAGCGCGCGAGGTGCGTGTCTCAGTCGGTGCGGTGCGCTATAGAAGGGGGCTGAAAAACGAGCGAGCGACTCGGTGCCCACCAGCGACTTGATAGATTCGGCGGCCTTGCGTGAACGCTTTGAGGCGCTTCTTTCCGTTGCCGAATCGATCACCGCGTGCCGGCAGCCGGAGGAGCTCTTCCGCCGGTTGGCCGGCGAGTTGCAACGCGTGGTGAGCTTCGACCGGATCGGTCTCCTCCTGTATGACGCCGAGAGTGGCGTCATACAGCTCCAAGTTCTGGAAACCTCCGGCATGGTGTACGCGCCGCGGCCGGACATCACGGACGCGGATTCACCCGGGCGTTGGGTGATCGAATCACAGCAACCGTTGATCATCGAGGACGTTACGACCGAGACACGCTGGCCCGTGGCGATGAAAGAAATGGGCCGGCAAGGCCCGTCGAGTGTGTGCATACTGCCGCTCACGACCGCGCGCGCACGGATCGGTGCGATGGCGCTAGGTCGGCACCAACGCAGGACATATACCGCCGAAGACGTCGAGTTCATGGGCGAGGTTGCGAACCTCGTCGCGATGGCGGTCGAGAACGCCATGGCCTTCGGGCAGATTGCGCAGCTCAACGCCAAGCTCGCCGAAGAGCGCCTCTACCTGGAGAGCGAGATCAAGGCCGAACACCCGTTCGAGGAAATCGTCGGCAACAGCTCGGTCCTGCGCCGCGCGCTCCAACAAGTAGAGGTCGTCGCCTCAACGAACTCGACGGTACTGCTCCTCGGCGAAACCGGCACTGGCAAGGAGTTACTCGCGCGTGCCATTCACGACCGCAGCAGTCGTCGTGAGCGAACGTTCGTGAAGATCAACTGCGCGGCGATTCCTTCGGGCCTGCTCGAAAGCGAGCTGTTTGGCCATGAGAGAGGAGCCTTCACCGGCGCCATCGCCCAGAAGATCGGCCGCTTCGAGGTGGCCGACGGCGGCACGCTGTTCCTCGATGAGGTCGGCGAGATTTCGCTCGAGCTGCAGCCGAAGCTGCTGCGCGTGCTGCAAGAGCAAGAATTCGAGCGGATTGGCAGTACGAAGACGGTCAAGGTGGATGTGCGCCTCATCGCGGCGACGAATCGCGATCTCGTGCGAATGGTGGAGGAGCATCGCTTCCGCGACGATCTGTACTACCGGCTGAACGTGTTCCCCATTCACATCCCGCCGCTGCGCGAGCGCCCTGAAGATATCCCCGCGCTGGTCCGCTACTTCGTGCAGCGCCTGGCCCGCCCGATGAACCGGCAGGTAGAGGTCATTCCGAGCGAGACGATGGATGCCCTGGTTCGCTACCGCTGGCCCGGCAACGTGCGTGAGCTGGCCAATCTGATCGAACGCGCGATCATCCTCTCGCCAGGCCGGACACTTGAAGTTCCGCTCGACGAGATCAAGGTCGGACGTCCCTCGGAGGCGAAGCAGGAGAACGACGACACCACGCTGCACGGCGCCGAGCGGGCGCACATCCTGCGAGCGCTGGAAGAAACGAACTGGGTGCTCGGCGGTCCCAAGGGCGCGGCGGCGCGGTTGGGGATGAAACGCACCACGCTGCAGTACCGCATGCAGCGGCTCGGGATCGCGCCGCGCCCCCGCTGAGCGTGCCGGATTCG
>DATJWL010000033.1:0-6587 GCA_035501215.1 Casimicrobiaceae bacterium | reverse complement strand
CACACGCGACCGCGACGATCTCATCGCGGCGATCGACCGGCTGCAGCTCCAGCTCCACACCGCGATCGGCAGCGGGATCATCATGTCGCTCGCCACGCTGTTCCCGGACGAGGGGCTCGAGCTCGGCATCGCGGACTTCGGCGTCACGCCGCTGCGCGATACGGGCCGCGGCAAGTCGCTCGACCGGCGCGACGAGCCGAAGAAGGAGTTCCAACCGGTGGCCCCTGGCTCCAACCGCTCCGCCGCGATCATTCTGCTCACCGACGGGCGGCGCACGATCGGCCCCGATCCGCTCGACGCCGCGCGCATGGCCGCGGATCGCGGGGTCAAGGTGTACGCCGTGGGGTTCGGCAAGGCTGGAGGCGGAACCGCGGACGTCGACGGCATGCCGATCTACATGCGCTTCGACGAAGAGACGCTGAAGTCGATCGCCGCGCTTACCGGCGCCGAATATTTCCAGGCGAGCAGCGCGGCGGAGCTGCAGAAGGTCTACGCGACGCTCAATGCGCGCTACGTCCTGGAAAAAACGGAGACGGAGATCTCGGCGCTCGTCTGCGCGCTCGGGGCGTTGCTGGTGCTCGTGGCGGCAGCACTGTCGCTCTGGTGGACTCACCGGATCGGGTAGCTCGCGTCGACGGAGATCTCGGCGCTCGATTTCTGTTGCGCAGGCGAAGATGCGGCCTATAATGACGGCGTCATAGGGGACCCCACCCATTCGTTCGGCCAGCACGAAGGAGGCACCATGCTCGGCTTTCAACGCTCCAGCGACGCCCGGGACACCGTCAAGACGACACTGCGCCCCGCACTTTACGAACCACCGGTGACGCCCGCGCGGCCTGCCGCCCGGCCACCGACGAATCCACCGCAAACGCGCGAAGTCGCCGCGTCTACAGCCTCCAGCGAAGCTCACGCGACCGCGACTCCGGTGGCGAAGGATGCGCCGGGGAGCAAGCTCTTCGTGGGGGTCAACATCAAGCTCAAAGGCGTGGAGATCTCGGATTGCGACGTGCTCGTGATCGAGGGCCAGGTCGAAGCGACCGTGCACAGCAAACTGATGCAGGTGGCACAGCCGGGAACACTGCATGGCACGGCGTTGATCGATGTCGCTGAGATCCACGGGGAATTCTCCGGCGAGCTCACCGCGCGCACGCGTCTCGTCGTGCACGGCACCGGGCGCGTCTCGGGCACGATCCGCTATGGGAAGCTGATCGTCGAGGAGGGCGGCGAAATATCCGGCGACGTCAAACGCCTCGACACCGCCGAAGAGCCCCAGCGTTCGCTGCTGCCACGCGAGCGTCACTTCTCCTCCGCACACGCGCCTGGGACCACGCTGAGCTCGTAGCAGGTTGCCGGGCTCGCGCCCGGGGCTAACACTCACCGCCGCGCAGGCCAGTCTCGGTCTGCGCCGCCGTACCGTTCGCGCCAGAGATCCCGTGGGAATCCGCGAAGAACTCCACGAAAGGTGTCGAAAAATCTTACAGTGAGGGGGTTGGTCGCCTGAGGGAAGACTCCGATCATTTTCCAATTGGCTCGTGAATTCAAGCGCTTGAACTGCCGCCCGCTTCTGTTGGCCCGTTTCTTGCCGTCTACAATCGGAAACCGGCAATCGGAGGTGGTGATGAGAAACGCTCGGCGGATCTGGATCTATTTGGCGGCGCTCGCTGCGGCTGGCATGACCTTCTGCGCTCCGACGGAGGCGAAGCTCGTCGGCTCGGGCTTCGATCCCACGCTTTTCGACGGCACGGGCTTCTTCTTCGTGCCGGATCCGCCGTCGCCCTGCCTGACGCTGCCCGACGGGTTCAATTCCGTCAACCAGGAGTTGGACGCCTGCCAGGGCGTTGCGCTCGTGAGCGTTACCGTGAACGTCGACGATCAGGAGGGAGACACCGCCACGCTGACCCTCGGCTCGCCTTCGGATCTGATCATCGGGATGGTGATCGATTCCGAATCGTCCCCCGTGGTAGTCGGAATGGATACCGACCTCATTGCGCTGAATTGCACGAATATCACGGGCACGCTGTGCGACGACCAGTGGTTCATCGAGTGGTCATCGGGCTTCATCGATCCGGTCACTCTGTTCGTCAGGTCGTGCGACGGCGAGTTCTGCGAAATTGCGCAGTTCGGCGACCCGGCAGACCACGTCACCTTCTTCAATCCCGAGCCTGGTTCGCTGGCCCTGCTTGGCGGCGGGCTCATTGCAGGCTGGGTCGCGCGGCGGCGAAAAAACCGTCGCTAGGGACGGCGCGAGCAAGCGGGTCCGCGCATCTGAGCGGTGCCCGCAACTTGGGCCGTCGGCGTGCCCAAGCGGGCCTGCGACTGTCGTGTACACATAAGAAATCGCTCCGACCGGAGCGTTCAGCAAATCTTTACAAGCGCGCTTCGGGCCGGTATCGGCCGGTTTTCGCTCATGAATCCGGCGCGCGAGTCAATTCATGCGGATAGCTCCGGTGCGACTACACTGGGCCGATTCTTGCTTGACCCTCCCGCAATCAGTTGCGAAGCAAAGCCGTCGTTGCACTTGGACACTTCAACGTAACGGTCCGGGATAAGGGGGGAAGGTCGATGTCGGGTAGAAGAGCCGTTGTCGGAACGCTCGCAGTGCTCGCGGTCGCGGCCCTCATGGGCTCCGCGGAGGCCAAGATCGTCGGTTCGGGTTTTGATCCACCGTTCTTCGACGGCTTCGGTCATTTTCTGGTGCCCGACCCACCCTCACCCTGTCTGACGCTGAGCCCCGGCTTCCATTTCATCGATCCGGGGTTCCAGGGTTGCGACGGCGTGTCGTTGCAGGATGTCACGGTCAACGTGGACGACGGACTGGGCGATAGCGCCTTGCTGACGCTGGCGTCGCCATCCGAACTGCTCTTCGGCATGGTGCTGGACCCAAGCGCTCACTCGACAGTCGTCGGGATCGATTCGTTCCTGATCCCGCTGAGCTGTACGGATCCATTGGGATCGAATGACTTGTGCAGTTACGACTGGTTCATCCAGTGGGTGTCGATCGTGAAGCCAACGCATTCGGACCCGCTGCATGGTCTGTTCAATGAGGTACTCCTGTTCCGGAAGTCCTGTGCCGAGGACGGAGACGGCTGGTACGGGCATGAGGACTGCAACCTGTCTCTCTTCGGCGAACCTGCAACCCATGTCAGTTTCACGCCGGAGCCCGGCTCGCTCGCGCTGCTCGGGGGGGCGCTCGCTGCCGGCTGGCTCGCCAGGAGGCGTAGATCGACCAGGTGAGCCCGAGTACCTGCCCGCGTACCTCTAGCTAGAGACGACCGGGGCTCCTGCGGATTCCGAGCCCCGGGCGTGCTCGATCGCGTCATCGAGTCCCCAGAGCTGCCCGGCTGACCAAGCCGCATCGAACCGCGCGGCTCCGAGGGCGGTGCGCGCCGCTTCGATGCCTGCTCGACGCTGCGCTTCGCGCGGGCGCAAGAGCGGGATCGTCAGCCGCTGCCGAATAGCCGCCGCCGCCGCCAGGACGCGTACGGCATCGTCGGTGCGCTCCGTCGCTTGCAGAGCGGCTGCGTAATCCTCAAGGCAGTCGAGCGCCTCGGAGGTCATCTGGAAGGACTCGAACTCGCGCAGCGCGTCGTCGAATCTGGCGCGCGCCGCAGCGAAATCCCCGCGCGCCGCATCGGTCTTTCCCAGGCACCATTGCGCAAGCGCTTCGTTGCGCCTGTCTTCCGCCTCCTGGCAAAGCTTCAGCGAGCGCACGAAGCGGTCCTGCGCGGTCTGAAGGTCGCTCGCGGCCAGTGCGAGTTCCCCCAGGTTGCGTTCGCACTCGGCCTCCACCTCTTGCTGGCTGATGCTCCGCGACAGTGACAGACATTGCTGGAACAGATCGCGAGCGCCATCGTTGTCGCCCAGCTGAACCGCAATCTCGCCGAGGTTCAGCAGCGTAGCCGCCTCGCCGATGCGATCTCCGACCTGACGGAAGATAGCCAGCGCCTCCACGCTGCACTCGCGAGCCTTCGTCGCGCCGCCCTGCCTGAGGTGCAGGATCGAAAGCGTCGACAGGGTCGCCGCGATCTCCTGTTGGTTTCCCAGACCGCGGCGAATCGCCAGGCACTCGGTCAGCATGCTCGTCGCGTGAACGTGATCGCTTTGGATGGTCGCCAGCGCGCCGCCCACGTACAACGCGTGCGCGCGCGCAACGTTCGGCTCCTGCAGGGCCGGAAGTGCAAGCGCGGCACGAAGATTGTTGCGGGCCTCCGTGGAGTAGCCACGAAGGGCTCGGAATGTCATCAGCGCGACCTCGAACTTGACGGCGTTTACCGGATCTACGCCGCCGGCGAGCGCCAGCGCGATCGCGGCCCTCAGATTGTCCAGATCCACCTCGAGGCGTCGCATCCACTCGGCCTGCTCGGGCCCGTCGAGTTTGGGCCGTGCCATCTTCGCGATGCGCAGGTAGTACTCGCAATGGCGCACGGACGTCGCCGCCACGTCGTCGCGCTCCTTCAGGCGCTCGCTGGCGAAGTCCTTGATGGTTCCCAGCAGCCCGTACCGGCTGGCCAGATGCTCGCGCGCGAACTCCTTGATGGTCTCCAGAAGCCCGTAGCGCGAGCCGTCGATCTCCTGATCGACCATGACCAGCGACTTCTCGACCAGCGACGTCACCAGATCGAGCACATCTTCCGGTGCGACGGGATCGGCGCCGCAGACAGCCTCGGCCGCCTCGAGATCGAAGCCGCCGGCAAAAACGCTGAGACGATCGAGGACGATCTGCTCGCTCTCCTGCAGCAGGTCGTAGGACCAGCTCACCAGCGCGCGCAGCGTTTGCTGGCGCTCCAGCGCGACACGGCTTCCCCCGGTCAGGAGCTTGAAGCGGTCATTCAGCCGAGCGTTGATGTCCTTGACCGACAACGAGCGCAGGCGGGCCGCCGCGAGCTCCAAAGCGAGCGGGATGCCGTCGAGCCGGGCGCAGAGCTCGGCGATCGCCGGAGCGTCAGCCTCGGTGACAGAAAAGCCGGGTCTCTGCAGCCGCGCGCGCTCGACGAAGAGCTGCACCGCCTCCGAGCGCAGCAGCGCTTCCGCGCCCGCCTTGCGGTCGGGCACGGCAAGCGGCAGCACCGCGTACGTCTGCTCGCCGTGGATGTGCAGCGCCTCGCGGCTGGTCGCGAGGATACGGACGCCGGGCGCGCCCTGAAGCAGCGCGTCCGCAAGGCTGGCGCAGGCGCTGACGAGGTGCTCGCAATTGTCGAGGATCAGAAGCAGCTTGCGCTCGCGCAGGTGCGCGCACAGAGTTTGAATCAGAGGCGCGCCCGCTTCCTCGCGCACGCTGAGGGCCTGCGCGGCCGCATTTGCCACCAGCGCCGGATCCCGGATCGGGGCGAGATCGACGAACCACACGCCGTCGGGATGTTTCTCCAGAACATCTGCGCCGATCTGCAGCGACAGGCGCGTCTTGCCCAGGCCGCCCATTCCGAGCAGCGTCAGCAGGCGCGTACCGTCGAGGAGCTGCTTCGCGTCCGCCAGCTCGCGCTCGCGGCCGACGAATGACGTCATCTGCTGCGGCAGATTGTTCGGGGTCGCCTCAAGCGAACGTAAAGCGGGAAAGTCCTGGCGAAGCCGCGGATGCACGAGCTGGAAGACGTGCTCGCTCGTCGCGAGGTCCCGCAGGCGCACGGCACCCAGGTCGCGCAGGGAAACGTCGGCAGGCAGGCGCGATTGGACCTGGTCGAAGACGGCCTGAGACAGGAGCACCTGGCCTCCGTGCGCTGCCTTCATGATGCGCGCGGCGCGGTTGACGGCGCTGCCGAAGAGATCGTCGTTGCGCCGCTCCACGATGCCCAGGTGCAATCCGGCGCGCACGCGAAGTGGGACGTGATTGGCTGCCGCGAGCTCCTCCAGTCCCTGTTGCAGCATCGCCACCGCGTTGAGGGCATCGACGGCGTCGGAGAAGTACGCGTATATCCCGTCCCCGGTCATCTTGACGATGGAACCCCGATGCTGCTCGACGGCCTTGCGCGAAAGCGCGTCGTGCTCGGCGAGCGCGAGCGACATGCGCTGCCCCTCCTGTTCCCACAGGCGGGTGCTGCCCTCAATGTCGGTAAACACGAGGGTCGCGTTGGCGGATTGTGGCTGCACGCAGGGGCGCCCGATTGGCTACTGTGGCGCCCACTCTAACGCCGTGCGCGGCCGCTGCCAACCGGAAGGGGCGTGGCGCCCGACCCTGAAGATTCACGCGCCGAGGATGGCTCCAGCGGCAGATCGCGAGGCGGCCTACGGCGTCTCGCCTGCGACGGGCTCTTCGACGGATCTCACGCCGAGCGCCGCCGGCGATCTCGGCTGAAGCGATGCACTCGACGAGGCTTCGGCAGCCAGAACGACTCCTGCCCCTGCGCTCGTGACATAGTGGCGCAGGAGCTCGGCCGTTTCGTGCGCGGGCAAAGGTCGCCCAAGCAAGAATCCCTGGACCATGGTGCAGCCGAGAGACATGAGCAGGTCGATCTGCGCCTGCGTTTCCACCCCCTCGGCAACGACCGTGAGGTTCAGGCTCTGCGCCATGGAGATGATCGCGCGAGTGATCGCCACGTCGCCCTCGTTCTGCTCTGCGTCGCGGGTAAAAGACTGGTCGAGCTTGAGCTTGT
>DATJWL010000032.1:0-6294 GCA_035501215.1 Casimicrobiaceae bacterium | reverse complement strand
TGGAAGCCGAGTCCTCGACGATGTAGACGCTCGTTGCCGCCGCGCAGCACATGAGCGCAGTATCGGCAGCGGCACGGCCACCGCATATCGGCGGGCGCTTAAAGCAACCGTCGGGGCCGTCCGAATCCGCGGGTAGGCGCCCGCCGGGGTAGGGGTCGGAATCGTCCCACCCTTGCGGGGGATCAGACGGAAGGCTGCGAATCGTCCGTCAGGTGATGGCTCAAGGCGTAGCGGATCAGCTCCGCCTGGGTGGTCATGCCCATTTTCTGCATCAGACGCGCCTTGTGCGTGCTGACCGTCTTCACCGAAAGGTTCAGCGATTCGGCGATCTCGCCCACGGCCCGGCCCGATACGAGCATGCGAAAGACCTGGTACTCGCGATCGGAGAGCGACGCGTGCGGCGGGCCCTCGGCGGAAGGCATCGCGTCGAGCGCGAGCTGCTCCGCGACCTCGGCGCTGATGAAGGCACCGCCGGAGGCCACCTTGCGAATCGCCGTGACGAGTTGCGCCGATGCGCTTTCCTTGGTGAGGTAGCCCGAGGCGCCCGCCTTGATCGCGCGCACGGCGTACTGCTGCTCGCCGTGCATGCTCAGCACCAGGATTCGCAGCCGCGGGCGTTCCGCCTTCACCAGCTTGATCAACTCCATGCCGCTGCGGCCCGGCATCGACAGGTCGAGAAGAAGCACATCGAACTCGGCCTGCCGCACGCGCTGGAGGACCTCGTTGCCGTCCACGGCTTCGCCCACGATCTCCATGTCTCCCGCCGCGAGCAGGAGCTGCTTCAGCCCTTCGCGCAGGATCGTGTGATCATCGGCGATGACGATGCGGATCATGCTCGCGGCGCCTCGGACTCGATCGGCAGCCGGACTTCGACGATCGTCCCGCGTCCGGGCCCGCTCGCCACGTGGACCTCCCCGCCGAGCAGATAGGCCCGCTCTCGCATGCCCAGGAGCCCGCGCGAATTCGGATTGCGCGGGGCGTCGCTAGAGAACCCGATACCGTCGTCGGAAACGCTGATCGCCAGTCCGGAATTCTCCCGCGCGAGCCTGACCACGACGTGCCTGGCGCGGGCGTGGCGGGCGACGTTGGTGAGCGACTCCTGCACGATGCGGAACACGGCAGACTCCTGCGCGGACGGGAGCCGCAGCTCGGGATCCTCGACGTCGAGCTCGCAGGCCACGCGATGGCGCTGGCTGAAGTCCTCGGTGAGCCATTCCACCGCCGGGATCAGCCCCAGATCGTCGAGCATCAGCGGGCGCAGATCGGCAGCGATGCGTCGCGCGGAGGCCACGGTGGTGTCCAGCAGGGACTCGATCTTGGCGAGCTTGGCGGCGGTGGGGCCGTCGCCGACGGCAGTCTCACGCGCCGACGCAGCGAGCATCTTGAGCGCCGTGAGCGACTGCCCGAGCTCGTCGTGCAATTCCCGCGCGATCCGGCTTTGTTCCTGCTCCCGCGCGTTGTGTGCGGCGGCGCCCAGCTCCCTCAGCTCGTCCTTCGATCGCCGCAGCGCTTCCTCGGCTCGAATGCGCTGGCTCACGTCGCGCAGGATCACGGTAAAGAACTTGTGCTCGCCCGCGCTGTGCTGCGAAATCGAGGCCTCGATCGGGAACTCCTCGCCGCTCGCGCGGACCGCGGTCAGAACCATCTCCGAGCCCATGCGGCGCGACGTCACGCCGGTGGCGCCGAAGCGCCGGATGTGGTTGCGATGCAAGGTGTGAAAACGCTGCGGGATGAGCAGGTCGAGCGGGCGGCCGATGACCTGCGCGCTCGTCCAGCCAAAAGCCTTCTCGGCGGCGGCGTTGAACAGCACCACACGCTGATCCTCATCGACGGCGACGATGGGGTCCATCGCCGAGTCGACGATCGAGACCACGCGTGCATCGACTTCCCGCAGCGCCGTCTGCGCGATCACCCGAGCGGAGGCCTGGCGGTAGAGCAGGAAGGTCGCGACCAGCAGGACGACGGCGCTCACCCCTGCCGCGACAGCGAGCATCTGGGTGCGATACCACTCGGCCCACGCGGCGATCAGCGCGAGCACGATCGTGAAGAGCGTCAGGCCGACGATAGGCCCGAAGACCGACATCAGCGGCATGGAGCGGTCTGGTGCAGCCGCGCGTTCGGGGTGCGGCTTGACAGGGGTCGAGTTGGTCATTGCGGCAGTGGAGCGAGGCGATAGGATCGGATGCTCGTTGCCGAGCGTCAAGCCCGTCGATTCTATGGTTTTACACGGTTTTCCGGGTGTGCTAGCGTTGGTCGCGGCGGTTAGGGCAGAACGGTAGTCGCACGAGCGGCGCGACGTTTAAAAGCAATTACAGTCATTATCTGGGGTAGGGGGATAGATGGTGGACGGGGTGACGCTGCCGACCTCGCGCGAGGAGACGATCGGAGCTCGGTTGGCGCAGGTGGCCGGGAGGCTGGGCGATCGAAAGGCGATCGTCGAGGAAGCCGCCGCCGTGACGTACGCGGAGCTCGACGCGGCTGCCACCGCGATCGCGCGTTCCATCCCGATGGCAGAGCATGGTCGCCCGCGATTCGTCTGTCTTCTCTTTCAGCACAGGACTCCCGCGATCAAGGCCATCTTCGGCGCCGCCCGATGCGGTCGCGCCTACGTCCCGCTCGACGCGGACGATCCCGACGAACGTCTGCGCTTCATCCTTCGCGACAGCGACCCGATTGCGCTGCTGACCGAGGCCGGCGTGCGCGAGCGGGCGCGCTCGCTCGTTGCATCGGAATCCTGCGCCGTGCTGGATGTCGAGGCGCTGAATCACGACAGCGGGTCGTCGACAGCGCTGCCCTGCGTCGGTCCCGATCAGCTTGCGAGCCTCTACTACACATCCGGGTCGACCGGTCGGCCGAAGGGCGTCCAGCAGACGCACCGCAACCTGCTGTTCTTCGCCGATGCGTACGCTGCAACGCTGGGCATCGGCGAGGCCGATCGCGCGACGCTGCTGTACGCGATGAGCTTCAGCGCATCGAGCATGGACGTGTTCGGCGGCCTGTTGAATGGCGCAACCCTGTACGCCTGCGACGTGCGCAGGACGGGCGCCGCCTCGCTCGCCGACTGGCTGGATCACGAGCAGATCACGGTGCTGCACGCTGTTCCGAGCGTGTATCGCGAGGCTTTCCGCGCGCTGGCGCCCGGCCGAAGGCTGGAGCGCCTTCGGGCCATCGATCTCGGCGGCGAAACGGTTTTCGCGAGCGACGTCGAGCTGTTTCTTGCGCATACGACGAAGGCCTGCAAGCTCGTCAACCACCTGGCAGCCACCGAGGCGAGCGTCATCGCGCAACATATCGTCGAGCATTCGAGCGCGGAGATCTCCAGAGGAGTTCTGCCGGTCGGTGTGTGCCCGCATGGGCTGCGCGTGCGGGTGCAGCGTCCCGACGGATCGCTCGCGGCAGCCGGCGAAGTGGGGCGGATCGTGATTTCCAGCGTGCATGTCAGCCCCGGATACTGGCGCAGGCCGGAGCTCGACGCCGTTGCGTTCGGTGCCGATCCGGACGATCCAGGGGCGAGGCGCTATTTCACGGGCGACCTCGGGAGCGTCGACGATACGGGCAGGCTTCAATTCCTCGGCCGCGAGGGCGGCCGCGTGAAGATCCGCGGGCACACGGTCGACCTGAGCGAAGTCGAGGCGGCGCTGGCGGCGTGTCCCGGGGTCGCCAAGGCCGCCGTCGCGATGACCCGCGCCGAAGGAAATGCGGAATCGGATCGACTGACTGCCTACCTCGTCGTCGAAGCGGGTGGGGAGCGCGATCCGCTGCTCGTTCGGCGGCGCCTGGCGGCGAAGCTTCCGGGGTACATGCTGCCTGCCGCATTCGTGTTCCTGGATTCGCTCCCGCCGACCGCCACGGGGAAGGTCGACCGCCAGGCGCTCGCCGCGATCAAGGCGCCCACCGGGGACCGCGAGCGCAGGCTCGATCCGTCGCGCGACGAGTTGGAGCGCGGCGTTGCCGAAGTCTTCGAGCAGGTGCTCAAGCTCGGACCGATCGGCCGCAGCGAGGATTTCTTCATGCTCGGCGGAGATTCGCTTTCCGTGGTCGAGCTCCAGACACGACTGCGTGGCCGCTTCGGCGCCGGTCTCGCGAACCCCGCCGAGGACGCGAGCATTGCCGGCGTCGCCGCCGAGATTCGGCGCAGTCGCGAAACGTCGTCGGGCGCCCCATCGCCGCTACCGGTTCTCGTTCCGCTGCGCAGACAAGGGGCTCAGCCGCCGATGTTTCTCGTGCACGGCAGGCTCGGGCAGGCGTTCGTCAGCCCGCATTTTCTGGATCTTCTCGGGGCCGATCAGCCGGTCTGGGGTTTCCAGGCGCGGGGACTCGATGGCTTGCATGAACCGCACGCGACGGTCGAAGCGATGGCGGCGGATTACCTGCGCGAGATGCGCAAGCTGCGACCGCACGGGCTGTACTTTATCGCCGCGCTGTGTGCCGGCGCGTACATCGCCATCGCGATGGCGCGCGCGCTGCGCGAAGCGGGCGAGGCCGTGTTGCCTCTGATGCTTCTGGATCCGCCGCAACAGCCGCTGCAGCGATTCGATTTCAGGGAGCGCGCGCTGCTCAAGGGATTAAGGGCGCACAAGGCAACGGGCCGAATCGCTCCGGAGCTGGATGATCCCGTCTACGCGGCGGCGGCGGTGCGGACGGCAAAGGCGTTCGAGCACGCCCTGGCGCAGCATCGACCCCAGCCCTACGATGGCCCTGTCTATATGCTGGGCAGCCGCCAGAGGATGAGCGGCGCAGAGGCGACATTCCTCAGGAGCGTCTTCCCCGGCAAGCTCCGCCGCTTCGAGGTGGGCACGACGCACGACCAGGCGCTCGATCCGCGCAGCCCCGTGTTTGCTGAATACCTGGAGCGGTGCCTGGGGCTGATCCGGGGCTCGATCAAGGACCCCGCGTCGGGTCGATCCACAGACGCCGCCGACTAGCGCGGCGGGCTTCGCGGCTTCGACAGCATCAGCCGATGCTCAGTCGCTTTGAAAGGGGAGATTGCCATGCGCTTCGCATTGGGGCTAATTCTGGCGCTGCTGATGGTCGAGGCGGCACTCGCTCAAGACACGATAGGGGACCTTCTCGCAGCCGGCGGCAAGCGACTGACGAAGGATGAAGCGCTCGCCGTCCTGCGTCGCGCAACGATTTCCGGTCCAACCGCCGCCGGGGGCCAATCGCTGGCTGAATTGAAGGAGAACGGTACAACCTCGGGCTACCTCACGAACGCGACCCGCGCCAGGGGCGCGATCTTCGGTACCTGGTCGGTGGACGATGCCGGGAACTTCTGCCGCGACATCGAGCTGCGCTTCAGGGAGACGAGGCAAATCAAGGACTGCAGCACGCTATCATTGTAGGCAACCAGTTTCAGAATTCAATGATTTCGAGATAGGTTCTAGTCTCGGTCCGCCTGAGCAGTATTATGATGGCGTTCCGGGTCCCGCCGTCTTAGTTTTCCCGCCAGTCGCCTCGCCACGGCGGCGCACAAAGCGCGCGAGCAGGAGCAGAGCCGCATCGCCCGCGAGTTGCACGATGAGCTGGGCCCGCGCGCAAACCTCCGGCGAATCTTACAACGTCGGAGCTATCCCCGCCGGTTGGCCGGGCGCATGCCATGCGGCAGGTCTCGCGCGCTAAGGACCCCGGGGGGCGTCATTTGCCAGCCACCGCCGGATCATCATCGAGCGCAGCTCCGAGGCCCGCGGCCCGTCAGGCGCGCCTTCGCTGAACGGATGGCCCAGGTCGGCGAGGATGCTCACGTGCGCGTTTCCGCAACCCCTCATGCGTTCGACGAACGGCTCCGCACGCTCGGGGGGAAACAGCGAGTCGTAGCGCCCGATGAGCAGAGTAACCTTCCTGCATGTGGCCTCGCTCATGTCGACCGGGTCCAGAAGCTTGTCCCTGCAAAGCTTGGACAGGCTCGACAGTCGCGAGACGACGCTGTCGAGGAATATCGAAGTGACCTTTTCGTTGTCCGCGGCGCGACTTGCTATCAGCGAACCGAGGGACACTCCGTAGATCCGTATCTCGTCATAGCGCTTCGCCAGGTTGGCGAGCAGCTCGTCCACATCGTCCACCAGGGCGCGGAACCGCGGAGTGCCGTCCGATCTCCAATAGCCCCGGTAATCGTAGATGTAGACATCGTAGTGCGGATCAAAGACCTCGAGGGGCTTCAGCAATTCATAGACGAAATCGGAGTAATGCACGACCCCGTAGAGCACGAGCAGCGCCTTTCGCCGCTCGGTGGGCTCCGACGCGGTTACCAGAAGTCCCCGCAAAGTGACTCCGTCCGACATCGTCAGCTCCGGCGCC
>DATJWL010000031.1:0-2530 GCA_035501215.1 Casimicrobiaceae bacterium | reverse complement strand
GCGCAAGGTGTCCACGACGATATAGTGCAGCGCGATCTCCTCGAGGTCCAGGTCGGTCAGCAGACCGAAGATATTCCGGCCGATGTACAGATCGGTGCCGGTCGCCGCGCCGAAGCTGGCGGGTACGTCATGCCAGAACTGCGCCAGATCGAGCGCGCCATGTTGAAAGTGGAGCATGCCGTAGTCCTCGGCGATGATGTGCAGGTATCCGCCGCGACGCGTCACGCGTTTGAGCTCCGCCAGGACCCGTTCCGGATACGGGATCGAATGGATGACGTGCCGGCACACGGTCAGATCGTAGGCTCCGTCGGCGGCGCGAAGCTCGTAGACGCTTTGGTGCTCGAACGCGAGGCGCGCGGAGAGAGGCGCGTAGCGCCTCGCCGCCAGCGCGAGATGCTGATCGAGGATGTCGACCCCGAGCACGCGCGCTCGGGGAAAGAGCTCGGCGAGTCGCGATGCCCCCTCGCCGGTGCCGCAGCCGGCGTCGAGGATCGCGGGCTCGGCGGGCAGCGCGTAGCGACGCAGCAGCGCGACCTCCTGCGGCCAGATCGCCCGTGCCTGGGCCTCGAGGTTGCGAACCATCGACTGGTCGGCCATCTGCCTGCCTTGGGGGTTCAGATCCTGCACGTGACGCCTCCGCGAACTCGTTGTCTGACAAATAGTAGACGAATGGACAGCCTGCGCGCGCCTCGCGCAAGTCGAGCGAGCCTTCGTCGAGCTCCTGTCCATCGTTCCATCAGCATCGGTGCGCGCCCTGGTCCGCCGTTTGACCGGGGTGGGGGAATCATGGACACTTCGCTCCGGATCGTTCCGGGGAGGGTTCGAACCGCGCTCTCTCACCCACGACACTCCAACCACGGAATCTGCGCATGAGCAGTGTGACGCAAATCAGCCAGCCGCTCCCGACGCTCGATGAAGACGCGTGGGACGACCTGCTCAATTTCATCGAAGAGCGACGCGTCATCCCCATCGTCGGACCCGAATTGCTCATGGTGGAGACCGATTCGGGACCGCGTCTGCTCTACGACTGGCTCGCCGAAAAGCTCGCGCCAAAACTTGGCGTTGATCCTGCGCTGTTGCCGCAGCCGTACACACTCAACGACGTTGTCTGCTGGTTCCTCGCCTCGCGCGGCCGGCGCGAGGAGGCGTATACCCGCCTGCGCAGCATCTTTCGCGACGCGAATTTTGCCCCACCGGTCGCGTTGCGTCAGCTCGCGCAGATCACTGATTTCGACCTCTTCGTGACGACGACATTCGACACGCTGCTCGAGCAGGCAATCAATGCCGAGCGCTTCCACGGGGCGCAGTCGACCGAGGTCGTCGCCTACCTGCCGAACCGCGTTGCCGACTTGCCGGCCGAACGCGACAAGCTGCAACGGCCTGTGGTCTATCACCTGCTCGGCCGGCTCTCCGCGTCCCCGACCTACGTTATATCGGACGAGGACACGCTCGAATTCTTCTGCGCGCTGCAAAGCGAGCATCTGACACCCGAGAAGCTTTTCCACGAGCTCGAGCATAACCATTTGCTCCTGATCGGAAGCAGCTTCACCAACTGGCTCGCGCGGCTCTTCCTGCGCATGGCCAAGCGGCACCGGCTCTCCGACCCGCGCGACGTCGGCGAGATCCTCGCGGACAACCATTCCGACAACGACGAGCGGCTGGTGAGCTTTTTGCAGCAGGTGAGCGTGCGCACGCGCATCTATATCGGCGCGGAGAAGTTCGTCGACGAGCTGCACCGCCGTTGGACGGCGCGCCACAAGCCGGGCGATGTCATCGCTATCGGTGCCGCGCCGCAGCGTTTTCTGCCGCCGGAACGAGAGATGCCCGACCAGGCGGTGTTCATCAGCTACGCGCGCGAGGACCTCGCTGCCGTGCAAAAAATCAAGGCGGGACTCGACGCCGCCGGCGTGAAGACCTGGTTCGACCTGGAACGACTCGAAAGCGGCGACGATTACGACCGGAAGATCCAGCGCAACATCGCGCGCTGCTCGTTCTTCGTTCCTGTCGTCTCGGCGGCGACCGAGCGCAGGCTCGAGGCCTACTTCCGCCGCGAGTGGAGCTACGCTCTCGATCGCTCCCGCAACATCGCCGAGGGGGCGCTCTTCATCCTCCCCGTATGCGTCGACGACACCGACGCGGGGCGAGCCCAGGTGCCGGATAGGTTCAAGGCACTGCACTTCACGCGGTTGCCCGGCGGCGAGGTTTCGCCCGAGTTCGCTCACCGCCTGCGCGACCTTCTCTCCGGCCGTCACGAGTAAGCGAGATCAGCTTGGCGCCACCCGACAGCACCAGCGCACCTCCAGCCGTCGACGCCCAGCATCCCTGGCTCGGCCTCGACTCGTTCAGCGAGGAGACGCGCGCCTATTTCTACGGACGCGACGAGGAGGTGGCGGAACTCGCGCGCCGCGTGCAGCGCAAGCTGCTCACCATTCTTTTCGGGCAATCAGGACTGGGCAAGACCTCCATCCTGCGCGCCGGTATCGTGCCGCGGCTGCGGCCGCTGGGCTACTGCCCCGTCTACGTGCGCATC
>DATJWL010000030.1:0-3446 GCA_035501215.1 Casimicrobiaceae bacterium | reverse complement strand
TGAGGCAATCCTCGGCCTTCCGGGCAACGTCGGCCGCATCGACCGCATCACGGGCAGCTATGCCCGCCAGGCTCTGAAAGACGGCATCACCCTGCAGGATGTGCGCGGCTACAACCCGTACAAGTTCGGCATGGCCGGCGGATCGGATTCGCACAACTCGGCGAGTCCCTACCGCCAGGACAATTTCTACGGCCTGCATGCCGATGCAGACGGGTCGCTGGTGACGCGCTTCGCCGGCGTACTGATCGGCGGCACGATGGACGTGCGGCTGGAGAATCCCGGCGGGCTGACCGGCGTGTGGGCGGAGGAGAACACGCGGGCCTCGCTCTTCGATGCGATGTATCGCAAGGAGACCTTCGGCGTCAGCGGGCCGCACATCAAGGTTCGCCTCTTCGGCGGCTGGGGCTACAACAAGGACATCCTGAACGCCGGCGACTGGGTGAAGCAGTCCTACTCGGGTGGCGTTCCCATGGGCTCTGACCTCAAGCCCATGCCGTCAGGGAAGGGGACCACCCCGACATTCGTTGTCTGGGCCGTGAAGGACCCGACCTCCGGCAATCTCGATCGCATCCAGATCGTCAAGGGCTGGACGCAGAACGGCCAGAGCTTCGAGAAGGTCTATGACGTCGTTTGGTCCGGCGACCGCAAGCCCGACAAGTGGTCGGGCAGGGTTCCCGCGATCCAGAGCACGGTGGATCTCCAGACGGCCACCTACACCAACAGCGTCGGTTCGGCGGAGTTGAAGACGGTATGGGCGGATCCGGAGTTCGACGCGAGCCTCCATGCGTTCTACTACGCTCGCGTGATCGAGATTCCGACGCCCCGGTGGACGCTCATCCAGGCCGTGAAGTCAGGGCTTCCTCCCCCCGACGTCGTGCCGCTGACGGGGCAGGAGCGGGCGTGGACATCGCCGATCTGGTACACACCGTCGGCCGACGCGCGCAAAAACGCGCCGGCGGGAATGACCGTCGCCGACCTCAAGAAGAAGGGCGCCACGGCACTGAACGACGCGCAGCTCAAAGCGCTCCTCGTCGGCAAGGCCATGTGGCTGCAGAACAACGTCTCCGGCGAGCAGTTCAGCGTGAACTTCACGACGGAGGGCGACGCGATCATGTTCCGCACCGGCTTTAACACCGCCGTGCCGAGCGGCTATGGCAAGGTCGCGCTGAACGGCTACGAGGGAGTCACCAGCCGCTACGCGATCGCGGACAGCAAGCTCGTCACGTACGTCTCGCAGGACGCGTACTCGGTGACCGTCTACAAGCTCGGCAACATGTACTACGGCGCGCGCAGCAACGAGTTCGGCTACGCCAACTACGAGATCATTCCAGTGCCGCAGATCGCCCTCAACCCGGTGATCGCGATCTCCAACCAGTTCTCCGTCGAGCTGGGACTGACCGAGCAGCAGCGCCAGCAGATCCTGCCCATCCTGAAGGACGAGTTCAAGCAGCTGGAGGCGCTGAAGAAGGACACTTCGCTCAGCGGATTGAAGAAGGTCGAGCAGTTGAGAGACATTGGCAAGTCCTTCGACGAGAAGATCAAGCCGCTGCTCAATGCGGAGCAGCAGTCGAAGTTCCAGGCCATGCGCGAGGCGTTGCGCCAGCGGCTCGTCGAGAAGATGGCCAGCGAGGCCGGTTCCAAGGTCGCGGGGGCGGTCAAGGAGGACCTCGAGGAGCTGAAGCAAAAGGCGGAGGGGGCGGCGATCGGGCCAAAGCAGGATCTTCGAAAATAGCGCCACATGCGGTCAATGACACAGGGCCTGTTGGCCGTGGCGCTGTGGTGCGCGACCGCGGTGGCGATCGCTTGTCCGCTGTGCATGGGCGCGTTCCAGCAATCCAAGGCGCAGGAACTGGTCAGCGCGTCGCACGCGGTGCTGGCGGTTCCGACCGCCGACCCGAGTCGCTTCCGTGTCATCGAAGTCGTCAAGGGCGAACACCCGGCAAGCGGCACGGTCGAGGGCGGCTACCCCCGCAATGGCCCCCTCGAATTCGCGCAATCGACGAGCGGCATGGCACTGCTGTTGGTTCGCGAAGACCCGCTTCCGACATGGACGATCCTCGGCACGATCGGCGCCGATCACCTGGGCTGGCTGCGCAAGCTCGCCGCGGGAAAACCCGCTGCGGAAATGGGCTCGGAGGACTGGCGCGTCCGTGCCGCGCTCGTCCTTCCTTATCTCGAGAGCCGCGAGCCGCTGGCGGCGGAGATCGCTTACGGCGAGCTCGCCGCCGCGCCATACCCCGCTCTGCGAACGTTGAAATCGCGTCTCGCCGCGCCTGCGGTTCGCCGGTGGGTCGCGGATCCGGAGCGCCTTGCGCGCCAGCCTCTGTATCTTCTGCTGCTGGGGATCGCCGGCAACGCGCAGGACGCCGCTGGCCTGGAGCAGCGTCTCGAGGCAGCGTGGACATCGAGCGATCCGACAAACGTCGGTCCCATGATTGCTGCCGATCTCGAGCTTAAGGGACCGTCGCGCATGGCGTGGGTGGATGAGCGGTACATGCGCGATCAGCGGCGTTCGACCCGCGAGCTCGAGGCGGCACTGCTCGCGCTCTCTGTGCAGGGCAACGCGAACGGCGTGATTCCGCGCGAGCGTGTGATCCAGTCGTACCGGACGTTCATCAAGGAGCAGCGGGAACTCGCCGGCTTCGTGGCGCAGGACCTTGCAAGCTGGCGGTGCTGGGACGCCGTGCCGGAATACGTTGCGCTGATGAAATCCGACATTCCGCAACACTACGCGTCGCGTGTCGCCATCGCCGCGTATCTGCGGCAGAGCCGGGCAGCCGGTGCTGATGTCGCTGCGCTGGGCGCGTCGGAGCCGCGTGCCGCGAAACCGTCGGCGGATACGGCTCGCGAGACCAGCGTTACGCCGGTCGTGCCTCGATGATGTTCGCGCTCGTCCGGGTGGGCGGCCCCTGTACGACGGCGCCCGCAGCGTCCTCATGAAACGCCTGCTGCGGGAGCCGTTGCTTCATTTTCTCCTCCTGGGTGCGATTCTGTTCGCCGTTTACGCCTATGAGGAGCGAGGCCGCGGCGGGGTCGAGCCGTCGAAGCAGATCCAGCTGTCGCTCGACGACATTGCACAGCTCGCGCTGTTGTTCCAGTCGCAGTGGAAGCGCGATCCGACCCCGGAGGAGTTCGGCCGCATGGTCGAGGCCAAGGTGCAGGAGGAAGTCCTGTATCGCGAAGGCTTGGCCATGGGCCTCGACAAGGACGACACCATCGTGAAGCGCCGCATGGCGCAGAAGATGCAGTTCATCGCCGAGGACGTCGCCGCAGCGCGCGCGCCGACCTCTGCCGAGCTCAAGGCATGGTTCGAGAAGAATGCCGACAAGTTCCAGGAGCCGCCGCGCGTTTCCTTCCGCCACCTGTACTTCTCGCCCGACAAGCGCGGCGCGCGCGCGAAGGACGACGCCGTCGGCGCCCTTGCCAGGCTGGCGGGCCAGCCGGAG
>DATJWL010000029.1:0-2697 GCA_035501215.1 Casimicrobiaceae bacterium | reverse complement strand
GGCAAGCTGCGCTCGCTCGCCCTGATCGAGCGCACGGATGGGGCAGGCGAGGCGCCGGAGCAGCGGCAAACGTTCAAGCTCGCGCGCCGCGTGCTCGCGCTCGCATACGGCGAGCTCGCGCTCGGCTCGGAGCTCGCCGGATTCGCGCGCGAGCTCGACGATCACCCGCGCCTCGAGGACCTGGAGCTGGCCAAATCGGCAGTCTCTGGCGTGGCGAACGCGCTCGCAGGTGGCGCGTCGCTGATCGTCGTGCACGGCCGGATCGGCACCGGCCGCCGCTCGCTGCTTGCAGGTTCCGTCGAGCGACCGATCTTGCTCGTCGACGGACGCGCGATCTCGGCCAAGCTCGATCAGGCTCGCGCCCAGCTGCGAACCGTCGCGCGCGAAGCGCGCCTGCTCGCGCGCGTTCCGCTCATCCAGCACCTCGACGCGCTCGCAGCGTCCGGCGATACGCCAGATCGTCTCGGGCTGATCGAGCGCGAGCTCGATGGTGTCGTGCTCGCGACGAGCATTCGCCCGATCGCGCGGTGCTGGACGAAACCGGTCGTGCAGGTCGAGCTGCCACCGCTGTCGGGCGCCGCGTGCAAGCGCGTCTGGGCTCGCGCGCTGCCGCCGGCGAGCGACAGCGACACGGATCACCTCGCGACGATCTACCCGCTATCACCCGCACTCATCTTCGCCGCCGGCGCAGCAGCTCGCGTCGCCAGCGGTGCATCTCCCATGCGGGCGGCGCACATCGAAGCCGGGATCCGCAGCGTGCTCGACGCGCGCCTTGCGGGCCTGGCCACTCGCGTCGCGGTGAGCCAGTCGTGGGACGACCTGGTGCTGCCCGACGATCAGCTCGCGAGCATCGCGGAGCTGATCGCGCGCATCCGCGAGCGCCGAGTCGTGTACGAACAATGGGGCTTTGCTGACAAGGTCGGACGCGGCCTCGGCGTGGCCGCGTTGCTATCTGGGCCGCCCGGCACCGGCAAGACGATGGCCGCAGGGCTGGTCGCGCGCGAGCTCGGTTGCGAGCTGTACCAGGTCGACACGAGCAAGATCGCATCGAAGTGGATCGGCGAGACCGAGAAGAACCTCGCCGCCTTGTTCGATGCGGCCGAGGCCGGCCACGCGATCCTGCTCTTCGACGAGGCGGACTCGCTGTTCGCGAAGCGCACCGAGGTGCAATCGAGCAACGATCGGCACGCGAACCAGGAAGTGAACTACCTGCTGCAGCGCCTCGAGAGCTACACCGGCGTGTGCATCCTCACGACGAACCATGACTCCGCGATCGACGAAGCGTTCCGGCGTCGTCTCGCGGTGCACATCCGGTTCCCGCTGCCTGAAGCCGACGAACGCGCCCGGCTCTGGCGCGCACTACTACCTGCGGGCGCTCCGACCGAGGGAGCGCTCGAGCTCGACGCGATCGCCCAGCTGTTCGCGATGAGCGGCGGCCACATTCGCAACGCGGTCGTACGCGCGGCGTTCCTCGCGGCCGACGAACGCACCGCCATCGGCGACGATCACCTGGTCCGCGCTGCGCGCATCGAGTACGAGGCGATGGGCAAGATTGCGGTTTCTTGCTCGACTGCGACAGCCTCATGGGTAACGGGTAACGCTCGATGAGTTACCAGAAAGCCCAAAAGGCTTCTTCCGCGCATCGCCGACTCGGCCAACTGCGCGAAGAAGCTGGTGCGATCGAGAGGACTCGAACCTCCACGGTGTTACCCACTGGCACCTGAGTCCCGGCGAAGTGTAGCGATCTCAGCTTTCTACGCGCTCAACAGTTACTCTCGTTGACGAATTCCCGAGCGCGGTCGGAGAGTTGAGGTCGTTACCCGCCGCGTTTTCCGGCGTGCGTGCGGCGATCGAAGTTGTTCCGCGCGAGCTTCGTGGCGGCTACGCAACCCGCAGCGCGAGCGGTCGATAACGGCCGCATGGGAAGCCACGGAGCAGACGCCAAGAAGAGTGACGACACCGAGCTCGACGAGGTAGCGCTGCCGGCTTCGAAGCCCGCTCTGCCGAAGAACGCGGATCCGAAGAAGCCGGTGATCGGCGGCCCGGTGCTGCCCAAGCCGCGTCGCACCAGTTCAGCATCGGGGAAAACTGGCGATGAGTCTCGAGGAGCTGCGGCTCCGCACGAAGACGAGGGAGTGAGGTACACGCACGGCCCTCGGCAGCCGGCAACGGCTCACGAGCAGCCGGAGACCGAGACGACGCCGCCGGTCACGCTCGCGGGCAGCGAAGCGTACCTCTACATCACGAATGGCAAGCTTGGAAAGGCAGGTCTTGAAGCCACCGAGAAGGGAGCAGCGCAGCTGTACCCGGTGATGCTGAGTTTGGCGAATGTGAAGGCTGTCGGCGAGCAAGCGGTTAAGGACTACGAGGACGCGAAGCGGGGACATGAGAAAGCGCTCGCGAAGAGCACGATAGAGAAATTGATCGGTGCGATCGGAGTGATCGCCGAGATCTCGACCGGCGTCGGTGGAATTCTCGCGTTGGCACAGACCATAGGTAGCTCCGCGAAGGGCCTGCAAGATGCCTACAGCATGTACAAAGCGACTCATGGTGCGTTCGGCGAGGGCGTCGCGAAGGAGATCGGAAGGGACGCTATAAAGGAGAGCGGTCACGCCATTCATGAAGGCGCCAAGGGCGCAAAGGCGGCGTACGAAGGTCGAGAGTTGCTCGGTGCGCCGACGGTCGATCCCGAAACGA
>DATJWL010000028.1:0-7881 GCA_035501215.1 Casimicrobiaceae bacterium | reverse complement strand
GGTCGCCGCCATCGTCTCCGGGCTTGCGCCCGGAAGCGAGGCCTGCACCGAGACCGTCGGAAAATCCACTTGCGGCAGCGGCGACACCGGCAGCAGGCGAAAGGCGACCGCACCGGCTAGCGCAACGCCGATGGTGAGGAGCGTCGTCGCGACGGGCCGGTCGATGAAGGGCGCGGAGAAGTTCATGCGCGCATCTGACTCACTCCCCGGCCGCCTCGGCGCGCCGCGCTTCGAGGCGCCGCGCCCGGCGCTCGTTCACCCGCCGGGCGAGCCGGTCGAAATACAGATAGATCACCGGCGTGGTGAAGAGCGTGAGCGCCTGCGAGAGGATGAGCCCCCCGACCATCGTGATCCCCAGCGGATGTCGCAGCTCGGAGCCCACGCCCCAGCCGATCATCAGCGGCAACGCGCCGAGAAGCGCCGACATCGTCGTCATCATGATCGGACGGAAGCGCAGCAGGCACGCCTGGTAGATCGCGTCGCGCGGCGCCATGCCTTCGTTGCGCTCGGCGTCGAGCGCGAAGTCGATCATCATGATCGCGTTCTTCTTCACGATGCCGATCAGAAGGATGATGCCGATGATGGCGATGATCGACAGGTCCTGTCCCGCGAGCATCAACGCGAGGAGCGCACCCACCCCTGCGGAAGGCAGCGTGGAGAGAATCGTGACTGGATGGATGTAGCTCTCGTAGAGAACGCCGAGCACGATGTACATCGTCACGATGGCCGCCAGGATCAGCCATAGCTCGTTCGCGAGCGAGGCGCGAAACGCGAGCGCTGCGCCCTGGAAGCGGATCTGCACGCTCGCCGGCATCTGGAGGCCGCTCTGTGCGGACTCGATGACTTTGACGGCCTCGCCGAGTGAAGTCCCGGGGGCCAGGTTGAACGAGATCGTCGCCGCCGGAAACTGGCCGATGTGGTTCACGACGAGCGGGGCAGGGCGCTCGACCACGCGCGCGATCGAGGAGAGCCGAACCTGCTGAGTTCCCGCGCCCGAGGTCGGAACGGCGCTTGCCGTTGTCGCGGTGGCCGCCCCGGATGCGAGGCCGCTCGCACTGCTCGGCGTTGCTGTGGCAGTACCGGTTGCGGCACCGCTGGCACTGCTCGTCCCGCCGCTCGGGGCGGCGTTTGCGGCGTTGCTCGCGGGAACGTAGATGTTGTCGAGCGCGCCCGGGCCGAGCTGGAACTCCGGTTGCACTTCGAGCACGACGCGATACTGGTTCGTCTGCGTGAAGATCGTCGACACGAGGCGCTGGCCGAAGGCGTTGTAGAGCGCGTTGTCGATCACCGCGGGCGTGATGCCGAAGCGGCTCGCGGTCGCGCGGTCGATCTCGACGTAGGCCTGCAATCCGCCGTCCTGCAGATCGCTTGCGACGTCCGCGAGAACGCTCTCCCTGCGCAGGCGATCAACCATGCGCGGCACCCAGAGCGAGAGCTCCTCGGCGTTCGTGTCCTCGACTGTGAACTGGTACTGCGTGCGGCTCACGCGGTCCTCGATCGTGAGATCCTGCACCGGCTGCATGTAGAGCGAGATGCCCTCGACGTCGGCGAGCTTTGCCTGCAGGCGCCTGATCACCTGCGCCGCGCTCGCATCGCGCTGTCCGAGCGGCTTCAGGTTGATCAGCATGCGACCGCTGTTGAGCGTGGTATTCGTCCCGTCGACGCCGATGAAGGAGGAGAGGCTCTCCACGGCGGGATCCTGGAGGATGATCCGCGCGAGCCCCTGCTGGCGCTCGGCCATCGATGCGAAGGAGACCGTCGGCGGCGCCTCGGAGATGCCCTGGATCGCTCCGGTGTCCTGGATCGGGAAGAAGCCTTTCGAAATCACGACGTAGAGAAGAACGGTGAGAACGAGCGTGACGATCGCGACGACGAGTGTGGCGGCCTGGCGGTCGAGCACCCAGTTGAGCATCTCGCCATAGCGTCCGATCGCACGGTCGAAGACTGCACCGCTCCGATGGTAGAAGCTTCCCTGCTCCGATTCGGGCACGCGGCGCAGGAGCTTCGCGGACATCATCGGCGTGAGCGTGAGCGAAACCACGGCCGAGATCAGGATCGACACCGCCAGCGTGATCGCGAATTCGCGGAAGAGCCGCCCGACCACGTCGCCCATGAAGAGCAGCGGAATCAGCACCGCGATGAGCGAGAAGGTGAGCGAGATGATCGTGAACCCGATCTGTTCGGATCCCTTGAGCGCCGCCTCGAGCGGCGGATCCCCGGCCTCGATGTAGCGCGAGATGTTCTCGATCATCACGATCGCGTCGTCCACGACGAATCCGGTCGCGATCGTGAGCGCCATCAGCGTGAGGTTGTTGATCGAGAATCCGGCGAGATACATGACCCCGAAGGTGCCGATGAGCGACAGCGGCACGGCCACGCTCGGGATGACGGTCGCCGCGAGGCTGCGCAGGAAGACAAAGATCACCATCACCACCAGCGCGACGGCGAGCATCAGCTCGAATTCCACGTCGTGGACGGAGGCGCGTATCGTCACCGTGCGGTCGGTAAGCATGGTCACCTCGACCGCGCTCGGAAGCGAGGCTTGCAGTTGCGGCAGCAGCTGCTTGATCCGGTCGACCACCTCGATCACGTTGGTCCCCGGCTGACGCTGGATGTTGACGATGATCGCCGGCGTCTGATTCGCCCACGCGGCGAGCCGCACGTTCTCGGCGCCGTCAACGACGTCGGCGACGTCGGAGAGGCGGATCGGCGAGCCATTGCGATAGGCAACGATGAGGCCCCGGTATTCATCGGCGCTTTTCAGTTGATCGTTGGCGTCGATGGTGGAAGCGCGCGTCGGGCCGTCGAAGCTGCCTTTCGCCTGGTTGGTGTTGGCGTTGCCGATGGCGGTGCGCACATCGTCCAGCGAGAGGTTCACCGCGGCGAGCGCCTGCGGGTTCACCTGCACGCGCACGGCAGGGCGCTGCCCGCCTGAGAGACTCACCAGGCCCACGCCCGGCAATTGCGAGAGCTTGGTAGCGAGTCGCGTGTCGGCGAGGTCGTAGAGCTTGGGCAGCGGCAGCGTCTTCGAGGTGAGCGCGAGAATCACGATCGGCGTATCGGCCGGATTGACCTTGTTGTAGACCGGAGGCGTCGGCAGGTCGGTGGGCAGCAGATTGCTCGAGGCGTTGATCGCGGCCTGGACTTCCTGCTCAGCGACATCGAGCGTTAGCTGCAGGCTGAACTGCAGCGTGATCACGGAGGCTCCGCCGGAGCTCGTCGACGACATCTGGTTCAAGCCCGGCATCTGGCCGAACTGGCGTTCAAGCGGCGCGGTGATGGAAGAGGTGACGACGTCGGGGCTTGCGCCGGGGTAGAGCGTCACGACCTGAATGGTCGGATAGTCCACCTCCGGCAACGCCGAGAGCGGAAGCACGCGATAGGCCACGATGCCGGCGAGCAGGATCGCGACCATCAGGAGCGAGGTCGCCACCGGCCGCAGGATGAAGGGACGGGAGGGATTCATCGCGTTCGTGGCGCCAAGCGCGTGCGCGGCGCCGTCAAGCCTCAGCTGCCGCTCTTGCGGCGCTCGCCGCCCGCCTTGTTGCCGTTGCCGCGTTGCGGCGCTCCCGCGGCCGGCGCGGCGCGCGCCTCGCGGCTGATGAGCTCCACCTTTGCGCCCTCGCGCAACTTGTCGGCGCCGTCGACCACGACCGTCGCGCCGGGCGCGATGCCGCTCTCGACGGCGGTGATCTCGCCCTGAACCGGACCGAGCTTCACCGGCTTCACGCTCACGCTGCGATCGTCGTTCACCGCGTAGACGAACGTGCCGGGCGCTCCACGCTGGACCGCCGCCGTGGGGAGCAAGGTCGCATCCTGGCGCGTTTCGACCAGCATCTTCACATTCACGAACTGATTGGGGAAGAGCGCGTTGTCGTCATTGGCAAACTCGGCGCGCAGCTTCACCGTGCCGGTCGTCGTGTCGATCTGGTTGTCGACGGTGAGGAGCTTTCCCGTGGCAAGCTTCACTTTTTGCGCGCGATCCCAGGCTTCGACGGGCAGCGCGGCGCCGGATTTCAATCGCTTGAGCACCTCCTGCAGGTTGTCCTCGGGAATCGGGAACAGCACGGTTATCGGCTGGATCTGCGTGATCACGACGAGCCCGTTGGCGTCGCTCGCGTGAATCACGTTGCCGGGGTCGACCTGGCGCAGGCCGACGAGTCCACCGATCGGCGCCGTGACGCGTGAATACGTCAGGTTCAACTTCGCGCTGTCGATCTGCCCCTGATCCGCCTCCACGGCGCCCTGATACTGCCGTACGAGTGATTCCTGCGTGTCGACCTGCTGCTTGGCGATCGAGTCCTGCGCGAGGAGCGTGCGGTAGCGCTCGAGGTCGAGCTGCGCGTTCTTGAGCAGCGCCTGATCCTTCGCCATCTGACCCTGCGCCTGCGTGAGCTGAACCTCGAAGGGCCGCGGGTCGATCTCGGCCAGCAACTCGCCCGCCTTCACGAGCTGGCCTTCGTTAAAGGCGACCCGCATCAGCTGGCCGTCCACGCGCGAGCGCACCGTGACCATGTTGCGCGGCGTCACCGTGCCGAGCGCAGTGAGGTAGATGCCGATGCTGCCCTGCGTCACCGGCGCCGCGACGACCGGCAGCGCGCGGGCATTGGGATCGTGGCCCGACCCGGAAGCCTCGGTCGTCCGATGCAGCCACCACCACAGGCCAGCGAGCAGCAACGCGAGCGCGATCGCCGCGGTGACCCATGCATTCCTGCGCGCGTACCAAGCGCGCGCAGGAGGTTGCCGCGACGCGGGGTCGGAAGGGGTTTCGGGCACGGCCATGGCGGCGGGCGTTGTTTGTTCTTCTGTCTTGATTCTACTGGCGTCGTTCGCGGCCAGTTGTAAGCATCTGTTACGACTCGCGACGCCGCAAAGCGTTCTATGTTACGACATCGCGTTGAAGCGCCCGGCTGTGTCGGACAGGCGCCTACTTGCCGATGCAGAAGCGGCTGAAGATCGCCCCGAGGAGATCATCGGCGGTGAACTCGCCGGTGATCGTTGCGAGCCCCTCCTGCGCGAGGCGCAGTTCCTCGGCGAAGAGCTCCAGCGGCGGAGGCAGTGTCGCAAGGTGCTGCGCCGCGATGTCGAGATGCCGTGCGGCCGCATCGAGCGCCCGCAAGTGCCGCTCGCGGGCGAGGAAGGTCCCCTCCATGTCGTCCTGCGCCCCCGCGGCGGCGAGCATCGCTTCGCGCAGCAGATCGAGGCCGGCACCGGTCTTGGCCGAGAGCCACACCTCGCGCGCGCCGTCATCAACGCTCGAGCGGGCAGCGATACCGGCCAGATCGATCTTGTTGCGTACCACGATCCTCGGCAAGGTGGTCCTCAGCCGTCCGACGATGGCGGCATCTTCCGCGTGCTCCGGCTCGCGCGCATCGGTGACGACGAGCGCGAGATCCGCACGCTCGGTCGCCGCCCAGGTCCGCGCGATACCGATCTTCTCGACGGCATCGACGGTCGGGCGCAGGCCCGCCGTATCGATGACGTGCAGCGGTATGCCGCCGACCTCGATCCTGCCGCGAATCGCGTCGCGTGTCGTTCCCGGGACTGGCGTGACAATCGCAACGTCCTCGCCGACGAGCTGATTGAGCAGGCTTGACTTGCCGACGTTCGGCTGCCCGATCAGCACCACGTCGAGTCCCTCGCGCAGGAGGCTCCCCTGCCGCGCGCGCCCGACGATGCTTCCGAGGCGCTCGCAGAGCGCCGCGAGCTTGCCCGCGGCATTGCTCGCGCGCATGAACTCGACGTCCTCTTCGGGAAAATCGAGCGTGGCTTCGGTGAAGCTCCGGAGCTCGATCAAGCCGTCGACCGCCGCGCGTATCTCTTCCGAGAAGGCGCCGCTCAAGCTCCTCACCGCGGCCCGCGCTGCGGTCGCGGTCGCCGCCTCGATGAGATCGGCCACCGCCTCGGCTTGCGCGAGATCGAGTTTGCCGTTGAGAAAGGCGCGGCGGGTGAATTCGCCCGGCTCGGCGATCCGCGCGCCCAGATCGAGGCAGCGGTTGAGGATGAGCGCGAGCACGGCGCCGCCGCCGTGCCCGTGCAACTCGAGCACCGTCTCGCCGGTGTACGACGATGGCGCCGGAAAGTAGAGCGCGATCCCCTCGTCGATCGGTTCGCCGTGCGAGCCGCGAAACGTCGCGAGTGTGGCCACGCGCGCGGACGGCGTCGTCCCGAGAATGCCGGCGATGAGTTCCGTGAGATCCGGACCCGAAACGCGAACAACACCGATGCCGCCGCGTCCCGCCGGCGTGGCGACCGCCGCGATCGTGTCAGCGGCCGGACGCATCGGTCTCGCCGGCGCTTGCCGCTATCGCCGCTTGGCGGCGGCAGCGGCCGCCTCGCGCGTAAGGACCCGGTTCATGTGCCACTGCTGGAAGATCTGGATCGAGTTGTTTATCAGCCAGTAGAGCACGAGGCCGGATGGAAACACGATGAACATCACCGAGAATGCGATGGGCATGATCTGCATCACCTTCGCCTGCACCGGATCCTGGATGGGTGTTGGCGAGAGCTTGACCTGCAGATACGCGGTGACCGCGTACACGATCGGAAGCACCCAATACGGATCGGGCGCGGACAGGTCGTGGATCCATCCGATCCAAGGCGCATGCCGCAGCTCCACGGCGGAGAGGAGCACCCAGTAGAGCGCGAGGAACACCGGAATCTGCACCAGGATCGGCAGGCAGCCGCCCAGTGGGTTGATCTTCTCAGTCTTGTAGAGCTCCATCATCTTCATCTGGAGCTGTTGCTTGTCGTTCGCGTATTGCTCCTGCAGCGCCTTCATCTTCGGCGCCACGACCTTCATCTTCGCCATCGAGCGGGCGCTCGCGTGGTTGAGCGGATAGAACGCGCTCTTGATGAGGATGGTCATGGCGATGATCGCCCAGCCCCAGTTGCCGAGCAGGCCGTGCAGCCACTTGAGCAGCCAGAACAGCGGCGCCGCAATGACCGTGAAGATGCCATAGTCGACGACGAGGTCGAGCCCGGGAGCGAGTGACTTCAGCACGTCCTGCTCCTGCGGCCCCGCGTAGAGAGGCACCGTGACGCTCGCGCTCGAACCTGGCGCGATCGTGCCCATGGGCAGGATCACGCCGTCGGCGTAAAGCCCGTTGTCGAGCTTCTTGACGTAGAACTCGCGGGTGGCCTTGTTCGCCTCCGGCGGCAGCCACGCAGTGACGAAGTAATGCTCGACCATGCCGATCCAGCCGTTGTCGGTCTTCTCCGTGAACTTGGCCTTGCCCTTGTCGATGTCGGAGAAATCGAGCTTCTTGTATTTGTCGGCTTCGTTGTAGAGCACCGGTCCCGTATACGAGGACGGCGCCCATGAGCTCTGCTTGACCGGGGTCTTGGTGTCGCGGGTGAACTGGAAATACGCATAGGGCGATGCCGCGGTCGAGCCGGCGTTGGTAAGCTCGAAGCTGACGTCGATCAGATAGCTGGCGCGGTGAAAGGTGAGCGTTTGCACCACCTTGTCTCCGTTGGCAGCCGTCGCGGCGAGCTTGAGCTCGAGCTTGTCGGCGCCCGGCGCCAGCTCGCGCGCTCCCGGCAGCGCCTGCCACAAGGTGCGATGGTTCGGCAAACCGTCACCGATGAGGCCGGACTGCGCGATGAAGGTGCGGTTCGCGTTCTGCTGAAGCACCTGATACGGCTTCGCTGCGTCCTCGGTGTCGCGATGCTCGATCAGCGATAGCTGCGTGATGACGCCGCCGAGCGTATCGACGTCGGCGACATAGCGATCGGTCTTGATTTCGATGCGCTCGCCCGAGGCCGTAGCGCTCGTTCCGCTCGGGACGGCGGCCATCGGAGCGGCCACACCGGCCGCGGGCTTGCTCGCCGCCGGCGCTGGGGATTCGCTGCCTGTCTTCGCCGCCGGTGGAACGGGCG
>DATJWL010000027.1:0-4372 GCA_035501215.1 Casimicrobiaceae bacterium | reverse complement strand
TGGAATCGCGAGCGCCTCGCCACGCGCGTGATGCTCGGCCGCCTGTCGCGCGAAGACAGCAACGCTTTGATCGCAACGCTCTTCGGACAGGAGAGCGTATCCGAGGATTTCGCTTCGGCCCTGTACCGCGAGACCGAGGGCAATCCGTTCTTCATTGAAGAGGTGGTCAAGTCGCTCATCGAGCAGGGACAGATCTACCGCGAGGGTGAGCGGTGGCAGCGGAAGGAGGTGCACGAGCTGGCGATCCCGCAGAGCGTGAAGGAGGCCATCGGCAGGCGGCTCACGCGCCTCGACGACAAGGTGATCGACACGCTGCGCACCGCGGCCGCGCTCGGCAAGAGTTTCGCGTTCGGCGAGCTGGCGAGCGTCGCCGCCGCCGACGAAGACTCGCTCCTCGATGCGCTCGACGAAGCAAGCGCGGCCCAGCTCATCCGCGCCAGCACCGGCTCGGCACGCGGCGACGAGAGCTTCGTGTTCACACACGACAAGATTCGTGAAGTGTTGTACGAGGAGCTGAATCCGATCCGCCGCCGGCGCCTGCACCAGCGCATCGGCGAAGCGCTGGAGAAGCTCTATGCGGCGCCGGCTGCGGCAGGCGGGGGAGCTGCGCCCGCGGACCAGCACGCCCAGGATCTCGCCTATCACTTCACCCAGGCAGGCGATCTCGAGGGCTCGCTCGCCTGGTCGCGGCGCGCCGCGCGCAACGCGGTCATGGTCTTCGCACACGATGAAGCGCTCAAGTTTCTCGAGCACGCCCGCGAGTCGGCCGAGGCCTTGCACCGTTCCGGCGAAGTCGCGGCGATCGACGAGGAGATCGGCGACATCCACGACGCGCGCGGAGTGATCCCCGCAGCGGTCGAGAGCTACGAGCGCGCGCTCGCCGAGGCGGCGACGCGCGAGGCGCGAGCCGCGCTCAAGGTGAAGGTCGGCAACGCGTACGTGCCGATCGGCGACCCGCGTGGCCTCGCCCGACTCGAGGAGGCACTGGCCGAACTCGATCCACAAACGCAGACCAATGCGCTCGCGCTCGCCACCGCGCTCCTCGGTCGCTATTACCACTATCGCACCGAGCACCGCAAGGCAATCGAGTTTCTCGAGCGCGCGCGGAAACTGGCAGAGCCGCTCGACGATCCGTGGACTCTTTGCAACATCTACAGCTATCTCGCCGGCGCGCATCAGCACCTGCTGCTCTACGATGAAAGCGACCGCTGGGCACGCGCGAGCATCGCGCTCGGTGAGCGCAAGAGCTTCGGTTTCGCGCTGGCGCTCGGCAACGAATTCCTGGCCGAGAATGCCGGAGGGCGCGGGCTCTGGGACGACACGCTCGCCTTCGCCGATCGCGATCGCGAGCAGGCGCGCAAGATTGGCTCGATCGCGCGCGCCGCTTGGAGCGGGTTCTGCTACGGCACGGGACTCTATGGAAAGGGCGACCTGGGCGCAGCGAAAAACGCGGCGCTCGCCGCGCTCGAGCTTGCCGAGCAGATCGGCGAGGAACGTCTAGCGACGTGGATCGGCACCAACGCCGCGGCCGTCGCGGCGGATCTTGGCGACGACGAGGCAGCCGGCCAGCACGCGAAGCGCACTTGGGAACGGGCGCAGCGGCTCCAGCAGCTCGTGCTCTCCGCCGGTGCCCTGCATGCACTCGGCTACACGGCTATGCAGCGCGGGGATCTCGAGGAAGCGCTCGAAGCATACTCGCGGTATGTGCAGCTGGTGAGCCATACGGAGAACGGGGTTGCCCGCAACCTGATCATGTCGTCGGCAGCGGAGGCGCATCTGCGCGCCGGAAAAGTGGACGAAGCCGCGAGTCTGGCGGCCAAGGCACTCGAGGTGGCCGAGTTCGCGAAAGCTCCGCATTACCTCGCACTCGCCCGGCGGGTGCTGGGTCAAATGCATGCCGCTCGACAGCAACACGACGATGCCGCGCTCGCCTTCGGCGAAGCGATCGCCGGTTTCGAAAAGACCGGGAGCCGCCTCGAGCTGGGGCGCGCGCTCTCCTGTCGAGCTTCGCTTCAGATCGACCGCGGCGATGTCGCGGGCGCGCGCGTCGATGCGGGGCGGGCGCGGGACCTGTTTGCGGAGACCGGCGCGGCGCGCGATCGCGAACGCGCGGAAGCGCTGTTGCGCTGATTCTGAACCTGCTTACGCGGGAACGCTTCGCCGGCTATTTCGCTTCCGGCTTCGCTTTCCAGACGCGCGCGTGCTCGCGCGCATCCTCGCGCTCCTCATTGGTCATCTTCTTGGACACGTCCTCCATCGCGCGCGCCACATCGGAGCGCGCTCCGCCCGGCGGCAACGCGAAGAGGGCGAGCTGCAACCACGTCATCGCTGCGATGTTGTCCTGCGGGACGCCGCGCCCGGCAGCGTAAAGGAGACCCAGGTTGAGCTGCGCGACCGCCATGCCTTGATCGGCGGCGCGGCGGAACCATTTCGCGGCTTCGGCGTCGTTCTGCGCGGCACCCGTGCCACTCGCGTAACTCACACCGACGTTGTACTGCGACGCGGCGTCACCCTGCTCCGCTGCGCGCTGAAACCACGAGAGCGCCGTCTTGTCATCCCGGGCAACGCCCTTGCCGTCCGCGTACATGTTGCCGAGCCGATACTGCGCGGCTGCGTTTCCGTTCTCGGCGAGCGGACGCCACAGCTCGACCGCCTTCGCATAATCGCCGCTGCGATAGGCGGCCATGCCCTCTGCAAGCGCGTCCTGCGCCGACGCATTCGAAACGGCGGTGGCAAGAGCGAAAAGGGTGACGAGCGTGCTGAGCGAGACTCGCATTGGTTGTCGTTGGCGTTGCCTCAAGTGCCGCGCATTGTACCAATGCCCGCTCTGCTGGCGGACACGCGCACGACCCACGCTACTTGGCAGGCGCCTGAGTGCCCTGCACACTCGGCGGCAGGCGTGCGACGCACGCCAACCGAAACGCCTTGCAGATGGCCGCCTGCGAAGCAATGCGGGCCGGTGTTTGACGTGGTTCCTGTGGTCGCATCGCAGTACCGATTCTGACCTGACCTCCTCAAAGGAAAGGAGCCCGCCGACACGGGCTCTTCTCTTTCGGATGGCGGCGCGAACGAGCGTTGCTGCGCGCTTGTCTCGGCTCAGACGGTCGCGAGCCGCCGTCCGAGATCGAATTGCAAGACTTCGAGCGATTGAAAGAGCCGGGTTTTCGAATCCGCATCGAGCGAGCGCAGTGGCGGCCGCACGAGATCCCACTCCGGCACGTCGCGTAGCTGCGCGAGAATCGCCTTGTTGGCGGCCACCATAGGATATTTCTGGATCGCGGCGCGAACGTCGCTGACCGACTGCTGCAAGACGTCAGCGTCGGGCTTGTCCCAGTCGAGAATGACCCGGCCGATCGCGGCGACGTTCACGTTCGCGGTCGCCGAGATGCACCCGGCGCCGCCTTTGCGAAGTGCAGCCAGGAGATGCGTCTCGCTCCCCGGAAAAACCTCGAAGCCGGGGAAGGCCTCGAGCAGCGCCTGCGTATTCTTCCAGTCGCCCGAGCTGTCCTTGATGCCGACGACGACGCGCGGATAGTCCTTGAGCAGCCGCTCGATCAGCGGCAGCGAGTAACCAACGCCGGCCATCGGCGGAATGTGGTAGAGGTAGATGCGCAAACGGGCGTCCGCCACGCGCTGCACGACCTCCGCGATGCTCGCGTAGAGCCCGTCGTCGCTCACGCCCTTGTAGTAGAACGGTGGAAGCATCAGCACGCCGAAGCAATCGCGCTCGACCGCGTGACGCGTCAAGGTCACCGTATCGGGCAGCGCGCAGCAACCCGTGCCCGGCATCAGCGTCCCGGGCGGGACGCCGCGCTCGATCAGCCGTTCCAGGAGAGTCATCCGCTCGACGATCGAGAGCGAGTTCGCCTCGCTCGTCGTGCCGAACACGGCGAGCCCGTTTGCGCCCTCGGCGAGCAGCCAGCGGCAGTGCTCGACGAAGCGCTCGGCATCCACCGAGAGGTCGCGATGAAAGGGCGTCAGTGCGGGAACGAAGACGCCGCGGTGATCCGGTGTCATCGAGCGAAGGTTACTACGTGACGGGTGATCTGACAAAAAGAGGACTAGCGGCGGCGGCCTTTGACGAACTGCGCGACCCAGTTCTCCCCCGGTCCCCCGCGCAGCTTCGACGTCTCACGATCCGGATGCTCGAGATCGGTGACATAGATGTCGCAGTTAGCGCCTGTCGAATCAGGCCGGACTTCCACCAGGAATTTGCTCGAGTCGAGGCCGAGCTGCGTCAACGCGCGCTCGAAATCCTGTTTCTCTCCGGACGCATCGAGCAACTTGTGATCGCCCTGCCATTCGGCACTCATCGAGCTCATCTTTCGACGCGAAGAATGGATCGGTACTCTACACCGAATCGGCAAAAAAC
>DATJWL010000026.1:0-2628 GCA_035501215.1 Casimicrobiaceae bacterium | reverse complement strand
GATCAGCACACGCTGGTCGCGCAGCAGGTGCCCTTCGTCGATGAGCGCCTGCAGGGCCGTTCCGCCGGCGATAGGCAGCGCGGCTGCCTGGAGATCATCCACCTCGGCGGGCAGAGGAAGCATGCGATCGTACGGCGCAATAATGTAGTCAGAGCACGCGCCTTCCCGCCCGAATGGCACGAGCGAGCCGAAGACGCGCTCGCCCACGTGCCGCTCCGTGACGCCGCCGCCGATGCCGACGATCTCGCCGGCGAAATCGAACCCGATGCCGCGCGGCGGCGAGCGAAACATCGGCAGGAAGCGCACGTGGCCGGCAAGGATCTTCCAGTCGAGGGGATTCAAGCCGACGGCGCGGATTCGCACCTTGGCGGCCCCGGCACCGGGCGTCGGCTCGGGGAGATCGTCGAGCTGGATGACCTCCGGTGAGCCATAGCGGTGGTAGCGCAGGGCACGCATCGCGCAGGCATTCTAGCAATGTCGCCGCGCACTCCCTTGCGATGCCTCCGTCGGGGCGTGCACACTCGCCGAGGCACCGCCGTTAGCCTGAGGGCAATCGAAGGATGCGATAATTGGAAGAGGAGGCAAACTCATGAATAGCACGAGATACCTTGGCATCGCTTCAGCGTGGGCTGCCGCCGCCGCAGCGGGTTTAGCTCTTTCTGTCCACTCCGGCCTGGCTTCGAGCGACGAGATCAAGATCGTCCTGAGCGGCAGTCAGGAGATTCCTCCGGTGACGACCAACGCTACCGCTACGGGGGTCATCAGCGTCGGTGCCGACAGGTCCGTGCGCGGCAGCGTGACCGTCGCCGGAATCTCGCCCACGGCCGCGCATATTCACGAAGCGCCCGCGGGAAAGAACGGCCCGATCGTGATTCCGCTCACGCAGAGCGCCGATGCCGTCTGGACGGTGCCGGAAGGGGCGAAATTCACCGACGCCCAGTTCGAGAGCTACAGAGCGGGCAACCTCTACTACAACGTTCACAGCGCCGCCTACAAGGGCGGTGAGCTACGCGGCCAGATCAAGCCGTAGCAGGTGCAGCCCAAAGCTCGCATGCGCCGGCACACGGTGAGTGGAGAGTTCATTCGATAACAAGGTCCGCGCGCAGCAGCATTTCCGTCGGCAGCGCCAACCCGAGCGACTTGGCCGTCCTGCGGTTGATTACGAACTCCAGCACGAGCGGTTGCTCGATCGGCAGGTCGCTCGGCTTCGCGCCCTTGAGAATCCTGTCGACGTACATGGCCGCACGGCGATACTGGTCGCCTAGATCCTGGCCATAGCTCATCAGGCCGCCGGCTATCGCGAAGTCCCGGTTCGAATAGATCGTGGGCAGGTGGTTGTTGAGCGCGAGCCGCGTGATCTGCGCGCGTTGCACGTCGAAAAGCGAATCTGCCGTCACGACCGCGGCTTCCGCGCGCATCCGCGCCATGGCGGCGAATCCGGCGTCGATTTCCGCAACGGTCGTCGCCTCGACCGAGGACACCTTGATGCCACTCGAGAACGCCGCGCCGCCTACCTGCTCCAGAATGAGCGCGTCGCTGGGATTGGATGGATTGATCAGCACAGCGATGTGCGATAGCCGGGGAATCACGGCGCGCAGCAACTCAACGTGCTTGGCGCTCGCCTCGGTCACGATCGTCGTGAGTCCCGTGATGTTTCCGCCTGGCCGGGAGAGGCTCGCCGCGAATCCCTCTCCTATCGGATCGGGAATGGCGACCATGACGATCGGAATGCTCGACGTCGCTTTCTTGGCGGCCTGCACCGCGAGCGTCGTCCCGGCGACCATCACGTCCATCTTCAAGCGCACGAGCTCCTGCGCTAAAGCCGGGAGCCGCTCGTACCTTGCTTCCGCGAAGCGGGCTTGTATTACGCAGGTCTTGCCCTCGACGTAACCGAGATCGCGCATCCCCTGGCGGAAAGTGTCGTAGAGCCGCGTCGAGGGCGAGTCCGCTGCGAGGTAGCCTACCTGCCAGACCCTCGGCTGATTCTGGGCGAGAGCCGATAGGCGTACGCTGAGCGTGACGGCTCCCAGCGCGAGCAATGCCTCCCTGCGCGTGGTCATGCGGAACGGCCCCCCAAGACCCGATGTCTGCAGTGATTATACGGGGTCCGTTTGACGTGGTTCCGCCGCGTCGCTAGAGTGCCGAGACCCTGCGGAGCTGCGCTGCGCGAGAACCTCCAACTACATTCGCGGCTCGCCCTGGTCGTTGACTGTGATCGTTGCGCCAGGCGCCGCGGCGAGCTGGGCACGATGCTCGACTCCGCGGAAGACATAGGTCACGTCCCAATACTGCGGTTTCGCCGAGCCGGGAATCTCCTCGCAGCGGCGCACGTCCTGCGTCTGCACCTGTGTGCCGCGGTTGACGTTCGAGCCGACGTAGGCGCCGCCGACCGCGCCGAGCGCGGTGGCCACGTCGTTGCCGCGACCGCTGCCGATCTGATGCCCGAGCACGCCTCCGAGCACGCCGCCGACGACTGCGCCGGCGACATTCGGCTGGTTCTGCTTGACGACTTGCTGCTGCTCCACCCAGCAGCGCTGTTCGGCGGGACCGAGGACCGCGCGCACCGCAGTCACGTTGGCCGTGTACAGCGTTTCGCCGACGTGCGGGTAGTAGGGATACGGCGGCGGC
>DATJWL010000025.1:0-19220 GCA_035501215.1 Casimicrobiaceae bacterium | reverse complement strand
ATCTTGGTGTCGGTGAAGCCAAGCCATGTGCCCAATCCGAGCGGGTAGGTCAGGAACACGAGCAGCAGCGCCGCCGCCGGCAGCATGAACAGCGCTCCGAGGAGGTTGCGGTTGTCGAGCGCTCGGGAAAGCGCGCCGGAGCGTGAGGATACTGTCATTATGTGGCGCGATAGCGGCGAAGAATCTGCTTTCCGCAACAGATCCTTCGCTTCGCTCAGGTGTGGCTCGACTAAGGGTTTTCCGTGCTCACGCACGAAAAACCCAAGTCTCGCTCACACCTTGTAATAGCGCTCGGCCCGCTTCTGCGCCCTCTCAGCCGCTTCCTTCGGCGACTTCGATCCCGACGCCGCCTCGGCGACCATGTTGACCATGACGAAGTCGGCCATCGTCGCCGCCGACGCGTAACCCATCTCGCCGGCATAGCCGTTCGGAAGCATGTACTTCAGCAGGTCGCGGTAGGGGGTGTGTTTCGGATCGGAAGTCCAGATCGGATTCGATTCGTACGCCTTGAGCGGCTGCGTCACGTAGCCGATCGACGCCTGCTGCCACGGGACGTACTGCTCCTTCTCCATCATGAAGCGCAGGTATTCCTTCGCGGCGTTCGGATACTTCGAGTACTTGAAGACCATCATCGGAAAGAACAGCTGCAGCTCGGTCGGCTTGCCCACGGGGCCGACCGGGAAGTTGGCGTGATTGATGTCCTTTGCCATCTCCTGCAGCTTCGGGTCCTGAGACGTCTTGGCTGCATAGTAGATCGAGATGCCGTTGTTGGTGACCCCGATCTGGCCGTCGAGAAATGCCTTGTTGTTGCTCGGATCGAGCCAAGACAAGGTGCCTGGGACGAATGTCTCGTAGAGCTGCTTGGCGTACTCGAGCGCGGCGATCGTTTCCGGGCTGTTGATGACGACGTTGTCCTTCGCGTCGACCATCTTGCCACCATGCGCCCACACGACCCAGTGGCACCAGGTATTGCCATCGCCGGTGGCGTTCCCAAGCGCGAACCCGGGCGGAAGACCCTTCGCCTTCAATCCCTGGCAGAGCTTGAGGAACCCCGCAGTGTCCTTCGGGAAAGTCTCGAAGCCCGCGGCCTTCATCGCGCTCTCGCGGTAAGTCAAGCAGGCGCCAGCTGCGCCCATCGGCACGGCGATCCACTTCGCCTTGCTCGTGCAGTACGCTTTGCAGATGTCGTACCAGCCGCCATACTTGCCGCCGAGGTAGTTGCAAAGGTCGCTTACGTCAACCAGCTTGTCCGGGTACTGATGCGCATCCTCGAACGTGCCTATGATGATGTCGGGCCCGCTGCCGATGTTGGCCGCGACCGCCGCCTTGGGACGCACGTCCTCCCAGCCCTCGGCGTCGATGCGCACGTCGATGCCGGTCACCTTGGTGAATTTCTTGGTGTTCTCCGCCCAGGCGTCCTCGTCGCCCTGGACGAAGCGTTTCCAGCGCAGCACGCGCAGCTTCGCACCCTTCTCGGGCGTGACCTTGTACTGCTGCGCGGCGGCTTCGGTCGACAGCAAGGCCGAGCCGGGTCCCAGCGCGGTTCCGGCGGCGACACCCGCGGTGGCTTTGAGAAAATCGCGACGCTTGAACTTGCTCATGGTCTCCTCCAAAAAAGTTCGTTGACTTCGAGTCGACGTTGTCGAAGCTCGCTCGAATGGCTGTTACGCCGCCAGCCGCATGCCGCTGGCCGCATCGAAAAGGTGGGCTCGCGCCAGGTCGGGCTTGAGCGCGACGCGGTCGCCGGCGCGACAGGCCACGCGATCGCGCACGAGCGACGCGAGCTCCTGGCCGTTGAAGCGGCAATAGAGCTGCGTGTCCGCGCCGGTCGGCTCCACGACGACGACTTCCGCCGGCAGCCCTTCGCCTTGCGCGAGCAGGCAATGTTCCGGGCGGATGCCGTAGAGGACGCTCTGTCCGTCGGCGGCGCGCGCGCCGTGCGGCACCGGCAGCGTGATCCCGCCGGCGAATTCCACCCGCGAGACGCCGTTGGCGCTCCGCGCGGTGCCCGGGACCATGTTCATCGCGGGCGACCCGATGAAACCGGCGACGAAGGTATTGTTCGGCTGATCGTATAGCGAGAGCGGGTCGCCGGTCTGTTCGACGACGCCGTCCTTCATGACCACGATCTTGTCGGCCATGGTCATCGCCTCGATCTGATCGTGCGTGACGTAGATCGACGTCGTCTTGAGCCGCTGATGCAGCTCCTTGATCTCGGTGCGCATCTGCACGCGCAGCTTGGCGTCGAGATTGGACAGCGGCTCGTCGAAAAGGAATACCTGCGGATTGCGCACGATGGCCCGGCCCATCGCCACGCGCTGGCGCTGGCCGCCCGAGAGCTGTCGCGGGTAGCGCGCGAGAAGCTGGGCGAGGCCGAGAATGTCGGCCGCCTTCTTTACCCGCGCGTCGATCTCGATCTTCGGCTGCCTCGCGAGCATGAGGGCGAACGACATGTTGTCGCGCACCGTCATATGCGGATACAAAGCGTAGTTCTGGAACACCATCGCGATGTCGCGCTCCTTCGGCGGCACGCGGTTGACGACCTTGCCGCCGATCGCGATCTCGCCCGTGCTGATCTCTTCCAGCCCGGCAATCATTCGCAGGAGCGTCGACTTGCCACATCCCGACGGCCCGACCAGCACGCAGAACTCGCCGTCCGCGATGTCCACGTCCACACCGCGGATCACATGCGTCGACCCGAAGTGTTTATGCACCGCGCTGATCGTTACCGCCGCCACTGCCCTCCTCCTCCGCGGTTTAGTTCGCCGGGCGCCGCGAGCCCGCGACAACGACGTAATCGGGGCGTCCGTGCTCGAGCCAGGTCACGATGTTCTGCGCCGCCTTGCGCCGCAATTCGACTTCCGATTGCACACTGAAGAAGGCAGCGTGCGGGGTCAGTATCACCTTGGGATGGCTCAGCAACGGGGAGTCGGCCGGGACCGGCTCGACCGGCAGCACGTCCAGCCCGGCGCCGGCAAGTATTCCACCATCGAGTGCGGCAAGCAAATCGCCGGTATCGACGATCGCGCCGCGCGCTGTGTTCACGAGCCAGGACCCCGGGCGCATGCGTTCGAAGAGCGCACGGCCCACCATACGCCTCGTCTCGGCCGTGAGCGGCGTGTGGATGCTGACGAGGTCGCTCGCGGTGAAGAGCGCGTCGGCATCGGCGGCGCGCTCGACGTAGGCGGGAAAGTCTCCGTCGATGAGATATGGATCGCAGGCGATCAAGCGCTTGAACGTGTTGCGCCCGAGGTGCGCCATGCGCTTGCCGATGCGTCCTAGCCCCAGGATGCCGAGCGTCAGCTCGCTCGCGCGCTTGAGCGGCCCGGGCGAAAGGTAATGCCAGCGCCCCGCTTGAATGTCGCGATGATAGGCGACGATGTTGCGCACCAGCGCCAGCGCGAGCGCCAGGGCATGGGTCGCGACTTCACCCACGCCATAGTCCGGTGAATTGGCCACCCACACGCCGTGCCGCGCGCAGGCGTCGGCGTCGACCGTATCGAACCCGGCGCCGATGCGGCTCACGATGCCGAGCCGCGGCAGCGCGGCGACGACCCGCTCGGTGATCGGCGCGTACTGCAGCAGGATGCCGGCACAGCCGGCTGCTGCTTCGATCACCTCGGCGTCGGTCCTGCACTGCGCGGCGACCATCTCCACGCCTGCGCTCGCAAAGAGTCGGCGCTCGAGCTCGACATCGGGAAATTCGTGATCGGAGAGGAGAACTCGCGGCATCGCGCGAGATTATAATCGCAGCGATTTCCGCCCCCGCAGGACACCATGCCCAACTTGTTGCAGACGACGATCGCCGGGAGCCTGCCCAAGCCCGAATGGCTCGCGGCGCCGGGTCAGCTCTGGGCTCCGTGGCTGCTGGCGGGCCCAGCGCTCGCCGAGGGCAAGCGCGACGCCGTGCGGCTCGCTCTCTTCGACCAGGAGCGTGCGGGCATCGACATCGTGACCGACGGCGAGCAGACGCGGCGCCACTTCGTCACCACGTTCATCGAGCATCTCGAGGGCGTGGATTTCGAGCACAAGAAGACCGTGCGCATCCGCAACCGCTACGACGCCGCCGTGCCCGTCGTCGTAGGCGAGGTGGCGCGCCGCCATTCGATCTTCGTCGACGACGCGCGCTTCCTGCGCAGCGCCACCGTGCGCAGGATCAAGGTCACGCTGCCCGGACCGATGACGATGGTCGACACGCTCCACGATGCGCACTACGGGAGCCGCGAGAAACTCGCCTGGGCCTTCGCGGAAATCCTCAACGAAGAGGCGCGGGCGATCGAAGCGGCCGGGGCCGACGTGATCCAGTTCGACGAGCCCGCATTCAACGTCTACTTCGACGAAGTTCGCGACTGGGGCGTCGCCGCACTCGGGCGCGCCGCGCAAGGGCTCGGGTGCGCGACTGCGGTGCACATCTGCTACGGCTACGGCATCCAGGCCAACATCGAGTGGAAGAAGACGCTCGGCGCGGAGTGGCGACAGTACGAGAGGACCTTTCCTCTGCTCGCCGCCTCGCCAACCATCGACCAGGTCTCGCTTGAATGCGCCCATTCGCACGTGCCGCTGGCCCTGATCGGGCTCCTCGAAGGCAAGGACGTCCTGGTCGGCGCGATCGACGTGGCGAGCGACCGGATCGAATCGCCCGAGGAAGTGGCGGCCACGCTGCGGGCGGCGCTCGATTACGTCCCTGCCGCGAAGCTCTATCCGTGCACCAATTGCGGGATGGTTCCCTTGCCGCGCGAGCTGGCGCGAGCGAAGCTGGAGGCGCTTACCGCCGGCGCGGCCCTGGTTCGGGGCGAGTTGGAGAGCCAAGCGCCCCCTCGCACGGTCCGCGGCGCCGTTTGACCGCCGCCGCCGCCCCGCGTATAGTCCGCTCCGTGTTTAATTTCAAGTACTAAAGCACGATCTGTCCAGCTCGTTGGCTGGCGCGGAGACGCCGTACTTTCCTGTCCTTGAGATCGAACATCGGCCGGGTTCGACCGTACTTTCTTATGTATTGAGGAATTGGAAGATATGCCAACTGGAACAGTGAAGTGGTTTAACGACGCCAAGGGTTACGGATTCATTACGCCCGACGGCGGAGGGGAAGATCTGTTCGCGCACTTCTCGGCAATCAACATGCCGGGGTTCAAGTCGCTGAAGGAAGGACAGAAGGTCAGCTTCGAGGTCACTCAGGGACCGAAGGGCAAACAAGCTTCGAACATTCAGACGGCCTGATGCCGTCGTTGCAGTAAAGAAAGCCTAGCCGGGTGACGAGCCCGGCTATTTTTCCGGCGACGCCGGCTCCGAAAGAAGGACGGTATCGCCGCGCGCGTCGCCCCCCTCGCGCCACACCAGGCCGAGCATCGTCCCGAGCAGCGCCCAGAACAGGATCGCGTTGCCGAACACGATCAGATCATTGGTCGAGTTCTTGACCAGCATCGCGAGCACCAGCGCCACCGCCGCGGCGGCCCACGCCTTCTCCCGGTCTCCGCTCGCTCGCGCGCGCTTTAGCGCGAGGCGAAGGATCTCGAAGTGCAGCCACCCCCAGAGCGCCAGTCCGACGATCCCCACCTGGAGCACGAGATCGAGCAGCACGTTGTGCGCGTGGGTGGACGCCTGTACGTCGGAATTGCGAATCGTCTGATCGTCCTGCACATGATAGGCACGCGACGGCACGGTTCGTCCCAGCCCGACGCCGAACCACGGGCGTTTGGCGGCGAGATCGAGGTATGCCGCCCAGATTGCCGGCCGCGGGTCGCTCATGATCATCTCGAGCGCCGCGCTCCGATCGTGCGGCTGCGTTCCCGGGAGGCGCAGGCGCGATATCAGCTCGAGGCTCGCCGCCGAGACAACCAAGCTCAGGAGCACGATCGGCAGGACCAACTTTAGGCGTAGCCTTCCTCGCAGGATGCCGAGCACGATCAGGAATCCCGCGAAGGACACGAAGAGCGAGGCGATCAGCGTGCGGCTCTCGCTCATGAGCCCGATGGCGCCGAACACGACGAGCCATGCCGCGGCGGCCCAGCGCCGCCACGGGCGGCGCGAGACGGCCACGATGAGAAAGAGCGGGACGGCGACGAATGCGACGTACGTGCTCGAATCAGTCGTCGCGGCAGCCTTCCACGCAAGCCAGCCGAGCGCTCCGGCGCCGGGCTCGTCGGCGTTGGGATCGAAGCCCGATACCGCAGAGGCGAACATCGTGGCGAGGCACAGCAGCGTGCCGGCGGCGGTTCCGGCCACCATGGCGAGCCTTCCGCCAAGAAACCGCATCAGCACGAAGCTCACCAGGAAAATCACGAACGGATAGAATTGGTCGGTGCGGAAACTCTGGAACGAGCTGTACGGCAGCGCGGACCATGCGATCGACCCAGCGGCGAACGCGAGCCAGATGGCCCACGGAAAAAATCCCGGAACCTTCCGCCAGGGGCTGAGCCGAAATTGTGCGAGCGCGCTGAATCCCACGACACCGACGAGCACGTTGCGCAAACCGGTGACGTGGGCGAGAGGCAATATCGCCAGCAGCACGCCGAGCGAAATGCATAGCAGGCGAAGCACGAAAGTGTCGTCCGTGGCGCGCCGGTTGAGTGCGGGAAGGATGGATTGCATCGATGAACTCGGCTCGCCGACATCGGAGCGGGAGCCCCGGCGCGCCGGCATTCGAGCGCTGCAGCCAGCCCGGATTCTAGGGCCATTCATTTCCGTTTACAAATCTTGCGGTTAATTCACAGTTCGAAGCCCTGTCGCGTGCGCCCATCGCAGGAGTTGAGGTGCGCCCGATGAGGGACTTTCCCGGCGTCCTGCTGGTGGCGACCATCTGGGCGTACTGGTTCGGCGTCGGCGTCATGATCGCGCACGCACGCCGCGATACGAAGAGGCTTGCCGGGCTCGTGCCGGAACTGCGCGCGGAACAGTATCTTTGGCTTCTGTGGGTGCCGCTGGTCGCCGCATGGATCGTGCTGCCGTATCTCGCGCTAACGCACACGACCGGTCCCTGGGCGGTCCCCGACTTCGCGCGACAGGAGGCCGGCTACGCCCTGCTGCGCGGGCTCGGCGCATTGGGTGCGATTGTGAGCCTCCTGATGACGAGCCTCTGCTGGGCGCGCATGGGGCGGCACTGGCGTATGGACGTCGGCAGGCAAAAGGGCGAGCTCATCACCGACGGACCCTTCCGCTATCTCCGCCATCCGATCTACGCGCTGTCGCGGCTCCTCATGCTGTGCTCGGTCGCGGTCATTCCGAGCTGGCCTATGCTGGGGCTTGGCGTCGTTCTGTTCGTGCTCACGGAAGTGAAGGCACGATACGAGGAGCGGCATCTCTGCGCCCTCCATGGCGGAGCCTATCGCGACTACCTCGCGCGCACGGGACGCTTTCTTCCCCTGCGGGCCCTCTCGAAGCGTCGATCGCGACCGGCCCTCGAGCGATCCGTTCCGGGCGGAGAGCATTGACGGCCGCGCAACGCAGCAGCACGCGGTTCGGACCATGGCGATGGGCCATCTGTGTCGCCGCGCTCTTCGCGAGTGCAGCGCCCGGTGATCCCGGCGCTGCGCGCGTTCCCGGGGTCGTTGCACCGCGCATTGCGCTCGACTTCGACCGCGAAACCGAAGAGCGAATCCTCGCGCTCTCTCCGGAAAAGATTTCCGGCCTGGAAGTGCAGAGCGTTCTTGCGCGCGCTCCCGCCCCGAGGATCATCGACCTGCAAGGCAGCCTTGCTGTGGTGACGATGGCGCCGTTTGCCGAGTTTCTGATCGCGATGGGCTATCCGAAGGAGCGCGTCGTCAATCCGCGCGACGGCTCGCTTTCATACGCGAGCTTCGTCGACAGCGCACATCTAGCCGGGACAATGGCTTGGTACTACGAGCACGAAGGCATGGTGCCGATGCTCATCGGGCACAGCCAGGGCGGAATGATGGCGGTACGCGTGCTGCACGAGCTGGCCGGCGACTTCGGACACCCGCTCACGGTGTGGGACCCGCTGCGCGACGAAGGGGAGAACCGGACCTCCATCATCGATCCGTTCGACGGCAGCGAGCGGCCCGTGATCGGACTCAAGGTCCCTTACGCGGCGGCGATCGCAACAGGCACCCTGCCGCGGATCCTGCTCGGTCAATGGGACATGGTGGAGCGGCTGCACAAGATCCCGGACACGGTGGAAGAGTTCACCGGCTATTCGCTCGAGTGGGACCCGATCGCGGGCAATTTCGGGCGCGCGGAGCCATACAAAGCAACCGGCACGGCCGAGGTGCGCAACGTCGTGCTGCCGCCGGCGGCGAGCCACATCCGGCTCCCGCTGGCGAAAGAGCTTGCCCTCGATCCGGTGACTCGCGCGTGGATCGACGAGTACTCGCCGGCGCGAGCGCCGGTGATGCCGGTCGAAGCAGGCGCGGACTTTTCCAACCTCCTCCACGCAGCCGACATCTGGTACAGCGTGAAGAAGCACTGGTGCCTCGAGGCGCAGCACATGATTCGCGCGCTGCGCAAGAACGCAAGCGCGCGGCAGTAATCGGCATGCGCGGGCGGCTCAATCTCTTTCAGGCCATGATGCTGCGCTGGCGCGACCTGCATCCGTACTCGGCCGTGCACGTCGTACGCGTGACGAAGCCTTGCTCAGCCGCCGCGCTCGAGGCCCAGATCGAGGCGCGCCTCGGCGGCGCCGGACTGACCGGTTTCGCGCTCGACCGCCGGCGCTCGCGCTACGAATTCGCAGGCGGCGCCGCCGCGATCGAGCTGAGGGTGCTCGCGGGAGGAGCCGACCCTGGCGAGACGACGCGGCTCGAGATCGTGCGTCAGCTCAACGCCCCTTTTCCGCGCGACGGCGCTTTCCTGCCGTTTCGCTTCTTCGCAGTGGACTGCGGTGCGTTTTTCGACCTCGGGCTCGCCTATGACCACTTCATCGCCGGCGGCGACTCGATCGCAGTGCTGCTCGAGCACTGCCTCCGTGGTTACGGCGATGAGCCCCGGAGCGATGCGCCATCGTGGACGCCGCAGCTTTATCCGCACACCTATCGGCGGCTCTTCCTGCGGCACCTGGGGGCCGCGCTGCGCGGAATCGGCTACCTGCGCACGCTCTCGGCGAGCGCGCGGCGGTCGCATCGCGCGCCCTGCCGCCGAGAAGCCGACGCGAGCAACGGCTTCCTCTGGTTTCCGGTGGACCCGGTCGACTTCGAGCGCGTGCGGCGAACAGCCAGGACATGGGAAGTGACGGTCAACGATCTGCTGCTGGCGATCCTGCTCGTCGCGCTCGACCCCGTAACCACCGGCCGCGACGCAGCTTCGCGTCGCAACGAGCTCGGGGTTGCGTCGATCGTGAACCTTCGCCCCGAGCTGGAGTCGGACGCCCGCGCCGTCTTCGGTCAGTTCCTTTCCTCATTGCGCTTCTCGCACCGCTTGCCTCCCGGAATCGCGCTCCGGGAACTCGCCAAGGAAGTTCACGCGGAGAGCCGTCGGGTCCTCGCGCGCAGGCTCTACCTGCAGAGCTTGCTCGCGCTCGGCGTTTCGGGTTTGATGTGGCCTTTTCTCTCGCCCGAGCAGCGCCGATGCTTCCTCGCCAAGCATTACCCGATCTGGGCCGGCGTCACCTCCTTGCGCGTCGACCCGCTGTGGAACGGCACGGTCGGGCCGCTCATCGAATACCGGCGAGCTGTGTCGACGGGTCCGCTGGCGCCGCTCGTCTTCGCCGTTACCACGCTCGGCGAGACGATGTGGCTCGGTGTTTCCTATCGGGAGGCGGATCTCGACGCCGAGACTGCGGAACGCGTCGCGCGCGAGTTTCTCCGCCGCCTGGCGGGCCTGGAATGAAGCGATCCGATCGCCTGTCGCGCGCGTTCCTGGTCTCGCTTTTCGGGCTCGTTCTCGGGGCCTGCGCCACGCGGCCGCTGCAGACCGGCGAACCGTCGCCGCTCCCCGCGCCGGGAACCGTGCTGAAGTCGATCAGGCTCGACCATGCCCTCGAAGATCGCTTGCTCGCTCTCGATCCCGAGCACATCAGCGGCGAAGAGGTTCGCAATACGCTCGCCGCGGCGCCGGCGCCGCGCATCGTGCTGCTGCATGGAGGCATTTATCCGGTCCATCTCGCGATGACATCCTTCGCCGAATTCCTGATCGGCATGGGCTATCCGGAAGAGCGCATTCGCCGTCCCGACGGCGTGCTGGACAGCGTCTACTCCTATAGTCCCTATCAGGACAGCCGGGAGATCGCGGGTCTGATCGCCTGGTACTACGAGCACGATGGCGTGCGTCCGATGATGGTCGGGCACAGCCAGGGCGGCGTGCAGGCTGTCAAGATTCTCTACGATCTCGCGGGCGCGTCGGAGACCGAGCTTCACGTGTGGAACCCGGTCACGGATGTCGCGGAGGAGCGCACGACCATCGTCGACCCGCTGACCGGCGAGAAGCGTCCCGTCGTTGGTCTCGCCGTTCCCTACGTGTCGGCGGTCGGGGCCGGGGGCGCCGCGCTGCTGCTGCCGAATCAATGGAGCATGGTGCACCGACTGCGAACGATTCCCGACTCGGTCGAGGACTTCACCGGGTTCACCATCAGCGTGGACTTCATCGCCATGACCTTCCCCGGCGCGCGCGGCGCCAGCGAGTTTCACCACAACGGCACGGCGAAGGTGCGCAACGTCATCCTGCCTTCGACGTACAACCACGTCGTGGTCCCGGTCACGCGCGAACTGGCGACGAGCGAGGCGATGCGCGACTGGATCGACGCCTACGTTCCCGACCGGCCGGGGCAGGTCGAGGCGCTGCCGCCCGGCCCGAGCGACAACGTGCTGTGGGCGGCGGACGTCTGGTACAGCATCAAGAAGCACTGGTGCCTGGAAGCGCAGCGGCTGATCCGCGCCAAGCGCGCGCTCGGTGGCGCGCATTGACGTCGCAGGCGCGGACGGCGCATTCGCGACGCCGCGTCCACTCCCGCACGGGACAGCCGGGACCAGCCTGCCCTACGCTATAATTCAAGGTTTGCCGCGTTGAACCGGTGCTTGCGCGCCGGTTAACGCGACCTTAAACGCAGCTTCACTTCGATCCAATCATGGCAGGCCCCCTGGCGGGAAAGGTCGCGCTCGTCACTGGTGCATCGCGCGGCATCGGCCGCGCGATCGCGCACAAGCTCGCCTCCGAGGGCTGCAACGTGGCAGTCAACTACTACAACAGCGCCGACGAGGCGCAGGCGTTGTGCCGCGAGATCGGCGCCATGGGGCGTAAGGCGGTTGCACTTCAGGCAAGCGTAGGCATTCCGGACAGCGTGGACGAGATGTTCGTCGAGCTCTCCAAACATTTCGACCGGCTCGACATCCTGGTCAGCAACGCGGCGAGCGGAGTGCTCAAGCCTGCGCTCGAGATGACCCTCAAGCACTGGCGCTGGTGCCTCGAGACGAATGCGTTCGCGCTCGATCTTCTCGCGCAGCGCGCGGTGCCGATGATGCCGGCCGGGTCTTGCATGATCGCGCTATCCAGTCTCGGCGCATCGCGCGCGATGCCCGACTACGGATTCATCGGCGCATCGAAGGCCGCGCTCGAATCGCTGGTGCGCACGCTGGCGCAGGAGCTGGGCCCGCGCCACATTCGCGTCAACACGGTAAGCGCCGGCGTGGTTGACACCGACGCGCTGCGCTACTTCCCGAACCGCGAGGAGCTGCTGGCCAATTTCGCGCATCGAACGCCCGCCGGCCCGACGCTGACGCCGGAGGATGTCGCGGGCGCCGTGTACCTGCTCTGCCTGCCCGAGGCGAAGATGATCACGGGGCACACGCTGGTGGTCGACGGCGGATTCTGCATTTCCGGCTGACCAGGATACGTAGAATGGATGCCGGACTCGCCGACAAGATCGTGCTCGTCACCGGAGGCTCGCGCGGCATCGGCCGCGCGATCGTACAGCTCTTCGCCGAGCAGGGCGCCGACGTGACGTTCTTCTATCGCGACAATGCCGCGGCTGCAGACCAGATCGTGAGCGCCGCGCGCGCCGCGGGACGCAAAGTCGCGGCGGAGAAGGTCGACATCCGCGACTCCGCCGCCTGCGCGGCGGCGGTCGACCGCCTCGCCGAGCGCGGCGGAACGATCGACATCCTCGTCAACAACGCCGGGGCGATCCGCGACAACCAGCTCGCGGCGTTCGACGATGAAGACGTGCGTGTGGTGCTCGACACCAACGTCGGCGGCGTGTTCAACGTCACGCGCGCGGTCGTCCCGCACATGATCGTCCGTCGCAGCGGCAAGATCATCAACATCGGCTCGGTGTCGGGTGCGAAGGGCGGTCGCGGCCAGACCAATTACGCCGCGAGCAAGGGTGCGATCGATGCTTTCACGCGCGCGCTGGCGGTCGAGCTGGCGCCGCGCAAGATCACGGTCAATTGCGTCGCGCCGGGCGTGATCGAGACCGACATGTCGGCCGACGTGCGCGAGCTCGCCGGCGATGCGATCAAGTCGAAAATCCTGCTCCGGCGCTACGGCAAGCCCGAGGAAGTAGCCTGGGCGGTCTGGTTTCTCGCCTCTCCGTACGCGGAGTACGTCACGGGGCAGGTGCTGGGAGTGGATGGCGGTTTCAAAATGGAGTAAGCAAAATGAGCAATGATGCAATGAGCGAAGCGGTCACCAAAGAAGAAGTCCTGGCGGTGTTCCCCAAGGTCGCGGAGACGATGGCGGATGCGCTCGGCTGCGACGTCGATCAGGTCAAGCTCGACGTGTCGCTGATCGAGGGTCTCGACGCGGAGTCGATCGACTTTCTCGACATGGTGTTCCGGCTCGAGCGCGCGTTCAAGATCAAGATTCCGCGCGGCAAGATCGTCGAGAACGCGCGCGGCGATCTTCCGGAATCCGAGTTCGAGCAGAAGGGCATCGTCACCGAGAAGGGCCTCGCGCAGCTGAAAGCCTACCTGTCGGAGGTTCCCGCCGAGCGCTTCAAGACGCCGATGAAGGTGGCCGACATCCCGCGGCTCTTCACGCCGGAGACTTTCTGCAAGCTCGTCGTGCGCGCGCAGAAGGAAGCGCAGCGAACGGCGGCGTGACAGCGAGCGCATGGCCGATCATTTCGCCGCCTTTTCCTTCGTCGATCGCATCACGAAGATCGAGCCCGGAGTTCGCGCGCGCGCCATGTTCGACGTGCCGGCCGATATCGCGGGCTTCCCATCGTGTCTCGTCGCTGAGGCCTTGGGGCAGCTCGCCGCGTGGGTGGCGATGAGCAAGATCGATTTTCGCGGCCGGCCGGTCGCGGCGCTCGCGACCGAGACGATCTTTCATCGCGACGTCGCACCGGGGAGCCGGCTCGAGCTCGCGGTCGAGATCGAGAGCTGCGACGACGAAGCGGTCGCCTACGGCGGGTTCGCCGAAGTCGACGGTGAAAAGACGATCGAGCTCAAGGATTGTCTCGGCCCGATGCTCCCCGTGCAGGACTTCGATTCGCCCGACGCGATGCGCGAGCGCTATCGCCTGCTCTGCGGCGAAGGGGCGCCGGCCGGGCGCTTTCGCGGCATCGCCAGTCCGCAGCTCGTTGCACTCGACAGCGCGCCGGGGAGCTTGCGCGCGAAGCTCTCGGTTCCGCAGGCGGCACCATTCTTCGCCGATCATTTTCCGCGGCGCGCGGTGTTTCCCGCCACGTTGCTGCTCGACAGCCAGATCAGGCTCGCCATGGATCTCGCGCGCAAGACGATCGACGCCAAATCCGGGACCAAGCTCGTCCCACGCCGCATGAGCAACGTCAAGGTCCGCTCGTTCATCGTTCCCGGACAGGAGGTCGAGCTTGCCGCCGAGATGGTGTCGACCCAGGGGGCGAGCGGCACGGCGCGACTGTCCGCCGCGACCGACGGCCGCAGCGTGGCGACCGCGCGGCTCGACATCGCCGAGTCGAAAGATGTCTGACCGCCGCCGCGTCGCCATCACCGGCCTGGGACTCGTGACCCCGGTCGGCAACGACGTGCCTTCGACGTGGAAGTCTCTGCTCGAGGGAAAAAGCGGCGGCGCGCCGATCAGCCTGTTCGATGCGTCGGGTTTCCCGGTGCGCATCGCCTCCGAAGTGAAAGGATTCGATCCACTCGCAGCGATCGGCGACAGGAAGCTTCTCAAGCTCGCCAACCGCTCGCACACCTTCGCACTCGCCGCGGCGGAACAGGCGCTCACCGATGCGGGCATCCGGCCCACGTACGAGACGGGAGAGCGCTGGGGCTGCACGGTGGGCACCGGCATGATGGGCGTGGACTTCGCGGAGCTGACCGCGGTCCACAAGCACAGCGCGGCAAGCGGCGAGCTCGACGCGGCGCGGCTTCTCGACGACGAGTCGGCCAACAACCCGCTCGTGTTCTGCCGCAGTCAATCGACCACCGGCGTGTCGCTGCTCACGCGCCGGTACGGCATTCGCGGCTACGCGACCTCCGTGCACACGGCTTGCGCCTCGGGCGGCCAGGCGATCGGCACCGGGTTGAAGCTCATTCGTCGCGGCGCCGTCGATCGCGTGCTGGCCGGCGGCTTCGACTCGATGATCAGCCCGGTCGGCATCGCCGGCTTCTGCCTGCTCTCCGCGCTCTCGGCGGACAACGACACGCCAGAGCGGGCGAGCCGGCCTTTCGACATCACGCGCAACGGCTTTCTGCTCGGCGAGGGCGCGGGCTTCGTCGTGCTCGAAGAGTGGGAGGCGGCGCGCCGCCGCGGCGCACAGGTGTATGCTGAGCTGGCCGGCGACGGCAATTCGCTCTCCAGCTATCGCATCACCGATTCGCCGCCCGACGGGGACGGCCCGATCCAGTCGATGCGCCAGGCATTGTCCGACGCCGGCGCAAGGACGGAGGAAGTCGACTACGTCAACGCGCACGGCACCTCGACCTTCATGAACGACAAGAGCGAGAGTGCCGCGATTCACGTCGTCTTCGGCGAGCACACCAGGAACGTCTCGGTCAGCTCCACCAAGAGCAGCATGGGTCACCTCATCGCCGGCGCGGGCGCCGTGGAAGTGGCGGTGTGCGCGCTCGCGATCCGCCACGAAGAGCTTCCGGTCAACGCCAATCTGCGCGAGCCGGATCCCGAGTGCGATCTCAACCTCGTGCGCAGGTCGGCCCGCCGCCCCGTGCGCATCGCCATCTCCAATTCGTTCGGTTTCGGCGGCTCGAACAGCTGCGTGGCGCTGCGGCGCCCGCAGGACGTCGACGGCATCGGGTTCAGCGCCTGAGCGAACTTCGCGCGGCAGCAATGAGCAAACCGAAAGTCGTCATCACTGGGACCGGGGCCGTCTGCGCGGCCGGAAGAACGCCGCAGGAGATCCTGGAGGCGGTTCGCGCGGGACGCTCGGCCATCGGACCGATACGTCAATGGGACAGCTCCGGCTGGCCGACGCGCATGGCGGGCGAGATCGCCGATCTCAATCCGCGCGAGATGGTCGAGGACCGGAAGCTCCACAAGCTCATCCGCCGCACGGATCTCTTCGGGCTCTACGCCGCGGCGCGCGTGATCGACGCGGCCGGGCTCGCCGCCTATCGCGACTCCCTCGCGCCCGAAGCGGCGGCGCAATACAACGATCGCACCGGCGTCTACGTCGGCTCCGGCGGCGGGAACTACGACAGCCAGTACGACTACTTCCCGTTGATGACGGAGGCGAACGACGCGCTGCCGGCGTTCGGGCGCGAGCTTGCCAACACCGTCAATCCGATGTGGCTGCTGCGCACGCTTCCCAACAACGTCCTCGGCCACATCGGCATCCGCCACGGCTTCAAGGGCTCGAACGCGTGCATCACCAATCACAGCATCGGCGGCACGCTGGCGGTGATCGAGGCGACGGAGGCCTTGCGCAACGGCGAGGCCGACCGCGCGCTCGCGGTGGGACACGACGCCCCGATCGAGCCGCAGATGGTGCTCTACTACGCCGACGTCGGACTGCTCGCGAGTGAAACGATCCGTCCGTTCGATCATCGCCACGATGGAAGTCTCTTCGGCGAAGGCGCCGCCGCGCTCGCGCTCGAGACTGAAACCTCTGCCGCTGCGCGCGGCGCGACGCTCCTCGGCGAGGTTCTCGGAGGCGGCTCGGCGAGCGACGCGCAGGGGCTGCTTGCGATACGCGACGACGGCGATGCGCTCGCGCGCGCCATCGCGCTTGCGCTCGACGACGCCGGACTCTCTCCCGGAGACGTCGGCATGATCGCGGCGCACGGCAACGGCACGCCGCAATCCGATGCATCGGAGGCGCTGGCCATTCGCCGCATCTTCGGCGCGAACGGCGCGAGCGCGCCGCCGACCACCGCATTCAAATGGTCCTTCGGACATCTCATCGCCGCGGCCGGCATTCTCGACGCCGTGCTCGCTCTGCATGCACTGCGCGAAGGCCTCGTCCCGGGCGTGGCCACGTTCGAGTCGCTCGACCCGGTCTGCGAGGGCGTGCCGGTATCTCACGAGCCGCAACGGCCGCGCAGCGACGTCGCGCTCGTCCTATGCCGCGGCTTCGCCGGCACCAACGCGGCGTTGCTGCTGCGCGCCTCGCGCTGACGTCGTGATGAGCGCAGCGCTTGCCGCCACAGCCGACGGCGCGACGCGGTGCGGCATCGACACGGTGGAGATCGCGCGCATCGATCGGCTGCTGCGCGAGTCGGCGTCGCGCGACCTGGAGCGGCTGTTCTCGGCAGAGGAGCTAGCCGAGAGCGGTGACGGACCGGGACGCGCCGCGAGCCTCGCCGCGCGCTTCGCCGCCAAGGAAGCCTGTGTCAAGCTTTTCCCGCGCGAAGCCGCACTGGGCGAGATCGAGCCCGCCGACTTCGCGGTCGCGCGCGACGCTTACGGCGCGCCGCAGGCGGTGATCGGACCGCGAGCGGCATCGGTGCTCGGACGGAACCGCATCCGCGCGATTGCGCTGTCCCTGACCCACGACCGCTTGAGCGCCTCCGCGGTCGCGCTCGCGGTGCCCGAGCAGGCCGAGGTTCCGCTCGCCGGCCGCATCATCGATCGGCTGCTCCCGATCCGCCGCCGCGTGATCGTCGAAAATCTGCGTCGCGTGTTCGGAAACGCGGTCCCCGAAGCGGAGATCGAGCGACTGGCGCAGGCGCACTACGCGCACCTGTGGCAGCTCGTTGGCGAGTTCGTGCTCTTCCGCGCACTGTCGGAGGCGCGCAAGGCGGCGATGGTGCGCGTGGAGAATCACGAGGCGCTCGCGCGGGCGCTCGCACGCAACAAGGGCGTGCTCGTTCTCACTGGACATTTCGGGAACTGGGAAGTCGCTACGGTGGCGGGGCTCGGACAGTTCCCGCAAATGCACGGCCGCTTCCACTTCCTGCGCCGCCCGATCAAGCCCCGCTGGCTCGATGCTTTCGTCGGCTGGCGCTTCCGCCGAGCCGGCTTCGGGGTGCTCTCGAAGCGAGGCTCGCTCGAGACCATCCTCGAACGGCTCGCAGCCGGCGATGCGATTGTGTTTCCCTTCGATCAGCACGCCGGACCGCCCGACGGGATCGAAGTCGACTTCTTCGGCCATCCGGCGTGGACGTTCAAGAGCCTCGCCATTCTCTCGCTCGCGACCGGCGCTCCCGTTGTGCCGGCATCGAGCTGGCGCGAGCCCGACGGCAGGCACGTGCTGCGTTTCGAGGAAGCGCTGACGACGATCGAGTGCGATGACGTCGGCGAAGAGATCAGACGCAATACCCGCGAGTACAACGCCGCGCTCGAGCGGATGATCCTGCGCCATTCCGAACAGTGGTACTGGGTGCACCGTCGGTGGAAGGCGGTGCGCCGAAAATGAGGCCGGCGCGCAAGACGGGCGGACGCCCGGACGCCATGCGCACGACGGCGCTGCGCGGTCCAGTGCTCAGCTTCTCGGGCGACCCGTTCCAGCTCGGGCTTGAGGTGACGCTCTCCTACGACTCCGACGCGATCGTGGCGATCGCGGACGGCCGGATCACGCAAGTGGGCCCCGCGCGAAAGATCGGGGCGCTTCTTCCGCGCGGCACGCGCGTCGAAGACTACGGGAAGGACTCGCTGATCACGGCCGGCTTCATCGACTGCCACGTCCATTTCCCGCAGACGCCGATCATCGGTGCTTACGGCGGTCAGCTCCTCGACTGGCTCGAGAAGCACACTTTCGTCGCCGAGCAGCGCTTCGAGGATCGCGCCCACGCGCGGGAAGTCGCTCGCGTTTTTCTCGCCGAGAGCCTGCGCAACGGCGTGACCACGTCAGCGGTGCATTGCACGGTGCATCCCCAGTCGGTCGACGCGCTGTTCGAGGAAGCCGGCAAGATCGGCTTGCGCATGATCGCCGGCAAGGTCCTCATGGATCGCCATGCGCCGAAGGCGCTCCTAGACACGGCGCGAACCGGCTACGAGCAATCGCGCGCGCTGATCGAAAAGTGGCACGGCAAGGGACGGCTTTCGTATGCGATCACGCCGCGGTTCGCGGTAACGAGCACGCCGGAACAGCTCGCGGCCGCTGGCGAGCTGCGGCGCGAATTCCCCGATTGCTTTCTCCAGTCGCACATCGCGGAAAACCGCCGCGAGGTCGCCTGGGTCAGGGAATTATTCCCGGAGCGCAAGGGGTACCTCGACGTCTACGACCACTACGGACTGACGGGCCCGCGTGCTATCTACGGGCACGGCATCTGGCTTTCCGAGCGCGAACTCAGGCGCTGCTACGCCACCGGTACCGCGATCGCGCACTGTCCGACGTCGAATTTCTTTCTCGGCAGTGGCTGCCTCGATCTCGCCCGCACCGCGAAGCGCGAGCGACCCGTGCGGGTGGGGCTCGCGACGGATCTCGGCGCGGGCACTTCGTTCTCGATGCTGCAGACAATGAACGAAGCGTACAAGGCGGCGCAGTCGCACGGCTACGCGCTTTCCGCGGGTCATGCGTTCTATCTCGCCACCCGCGGCGCCGCGCGCGCGCTGTATCTCGACGACGCGATCGGCAGCGTCGCTGCCGGGATGGAGGCCGATCTCGTCGTGCTCGACCTCAGATCCACGCCGCTCATCGAGTACCGGATGAAATACGCGGAGGACCTCGATGAAGCGCTGTTCGTCCAGATGACGCTTGCCGACGATCGGGCGGTGCGGGCGACCTACGTCGCGGGGAAGTGCGTCTACGCAAGACAACCTGACCAACGCACTGGGTAGCGCCGAAAAACCGTTCGCCGCAAAGTGTTACCCATGTGTCCGGCCCCCCGTGCCAGGATAGTTGTCGTGTCGTTCGAAGTTGAACCTCTCAGGGGCGAGAACTCGACGACGAGATGACCAAGCAGTTTTCCGTGGCGTTCAAACAGAAGATGGTCCAGCGGCTCACCGGGAAGAACCCA
>DATJWL010000024.1:0-39808 GCA_035501215.1 Casimicrobiaceae bacterium | reverse complement strand
CCAGCCGCCGTAGATGTCCCACTCGAGGCTGCAGCCGTGATTGCACACGCCCGAGTCGTGCAGCCAGCTGATGTTGGAGCCCCAGGTGCCCAGGTAGAACCCGCTCTTGTGCGCGAAGTCGAAGCCGCCCTGGAAGGCGGGTTTGGCATCGGTCTGCGTCAGGCCGCGGAAGATGTACTGGCTGTAGATGCCGAAGTTGCCAGTCAGGGTGTAGTCGGGCTCGGGGGCCTTGGGCGGCTCAGCGGCCGGCGCCGGCGTCTGCGCGAAGGCAACGCCGGCCAGGAGTGCCGCGGTAGCCGCGGCGAGCAAGCGGGTGGAAAGTCGAGCAGAGAGGTTCATGTCGGAATCCATCGCGGTTGTTGTCGAGGAAAGACGCAGGTTGCCTGGACTCCATCAGCATTTCTTGTGCCATTGCACAAAAACGATGTCCATCAGATAGTTACGTGCGTTTTTTGCCGCAACCCAACGCTTTCGCCAAACAGGTCCGCACCATTGCCGTGCGGGCTTTCCCCGGTTGGGCACGAAAATGGAGCGACCCAGAATCAAGCTGCACATCCCACGGGTCGGCCATTCGGCCGAAGCGGGCCCGAAGGTGCTTTGCTAGACTCGAAACGCTGGCGGGGATCGCGTCTTGTGATCCGCCGTATGCGAAGGAGCGAAGATGCTAAACAGCGCCACCCTCGACGAACTCGCGAAAAAAATCAGCCAGGCGCTCGACGCCTCACCGGCCAAGGACGTCGAGAAGAACGTGAAGGCACTGCTGCAGGCGAGCTTGCATCGGCTTGATCTCATCCCTCGGGCGGAGTTCGAGCTGCAGACGCAGGTGCTTCAGCGCACGCGCGAAAAACTCGAGGCGCTCGAGGCGCGGGTGGCCGAAATCGAATCGCGCGCTCCGCGCAAGCGCGGCGCGTAGCGTCGTCGGCCGTCGCCTTTGGCGGCGTGAGCGGCAATCCTTGCGCACGCCCGATGCCGCTCGCCGTTCTGCATAGCCGCGCGCTTGCCGGATTCGACGCTCCGCCCGTCGTGGTGGAGGTGCATTTGTCGGGCGGGCTGCCGGCTTTCAACCTGGTCGGCTTGCCCGAGACCGAGGTCAAGGAGAGTCGCGATCGCGTGCGCGCAGCGCTGCAAAATGCGCAATTCGAATTCCCCGCGCGCAAGATCACCGTCAACCTGGCGCCCGCCGATCTGCCCAAGGAATCGGGACGCTTCGACCTGCCGATCGCTCTGGGAATTCTCGTGGCCACCGGGCAGGTCCCTGCGCCGCCGGTTGCCGACTACGAATTCGCGGGCGAGCTCGCCCTGTCCGGCGATCTGCGGCCGATACGCGGCGCGCTCGCGATGACCTTGAAGGCGCATCGCGACGGGCGCGCGTTCGTGCTTCCCACCGGCAGCGCCGAAGAGGCGGCGCTGGTGAGAAACGCGATCGTGCATCCGGCCCGCAGCCTTCTAGCCGTTTGCGCGCACCTGACCGGACGCGAGAGACTGCCGCGCGTCGTAGCGCGCGAGAGCGTGGATGTGGAACCGATCGCGCCTGATCTCGCCGATGTCCGAGGTCAGGCGCTGGCGAAGCGAGCGCTCGAAGTCGCGGCTGCCGGAAGGCACAGCCTGCTCATGCTCGGACCGCCGGGAACGGGCAAATCGATGCTCGCGCACCGCCTGCCGGGTCTGCTGCCGCCGATGAGCGAAGAGGAAGCGCTCGAGTCCGCAGCGATCCATTCGCTGTGCGGGAGTTTCCGCCGCGAGGCGTGGGGCCGGCGGCCGCTTCGCGCGCCTCACCATACGGCCTCCGCCGTCGCGCTGGTCGGCGGCGGCGGCGATCCGCGGCCCGGCGAGATATCGCTGGCACATCACGGCGTACTCTTTCTCGACGAGCTTCCGGAGTGGGACCGCCGTGTGCTCGAAGTCCTGCGCGAGCCGGTCGAAACTGGAGAGATTCATATCTCGCGCGCCGCGCGCCATGCGACTTTCCCGGCACGCTTCCAGTTTCTCGCCGCGATGAATCCATGTCCCTGCGGCTATCTCGGGCACCCGGGCGGAAAATGCTGCTGCACCCCGGAGCAGATCGCGCGTTACCGTGCACGCATCTCCGGTCCGCTGCTCGATCGCATCGATCTGCAGATCGAAGTGCCTTCGCTGCCTGCCGACGCATTGCCCGCGAGCGGACGCCCCCTCGCCGAATCCAGCTCGATCGTCCGCGCGCGCGTCGCAGCGGCCGCGGAACGACAGCGTGCAAGGCAAGGGAAGCCCAACGGCGACCTGCAGCCGAAAGAGGTCGAGCGCCATTGTGTGCCCGATCCCCAGGGCGAAGCGCTGCTCAAGAGCGCGTTCGCGCGGCTGTCGTTGTCAGCCCGCGCCTACCATCGCATCCTGAAGGTTGCGCGCACGATCGCCGATCTCGCGGACTCGGAGAGACTCGCGGCCGGCCACGTCGCGGAGGCGATCGGCTACCGCCGTCTCGACAGGGCCCACTGACGCATCATCGAAACCTGTACTTGATCTCGAGAAGCGCTTCGGCTTCAAGCACGACGGTTCGCCGATAAGGCGAGAAGTTCCTGTTCCTGATCTCGATGACGTGTTTCCCCGGCGCCAGGCTTATCTCGTTCAGCGGCGGAGAGCGGCCGTGCTTGCGCCCATCGACAAAGACTTCGCCCCATGGGGTTATAGCCAGACCCAGGCGGGCGGCTCGAAGTGCCGCCGGCGGCGCTTCGGCACCCGGCGTGGGGTGGGAGGCTGCGGTCGGCGGTGCGCTCGCGACGGATGCGGCGGTTTCCTTCGTTTTCGAAGGGGCGTCCGCACCGGCGAGTTGCTGTGCGGAAGGAGAGATGGGACTCTTCGCCGCTTCGACCGGCCTCGCTACGGCAGGCGCACGCTGCGCGAGACGGCTCGCCAACCATGCTCCGCCTGCGACCGCGACCAGCGCAGCCGGCGCGCCGACGAAGACAAGAAGCTTGCGGCGCTGCGCGCGTGCGGGCTCGCTCGCTGCGGCGGGCGCAGGCACCGGTGTTGGCGGGACCTCTCCCTTGCGCCGACGAATTGCCCGGCGCTCGAGCGTACGGGTCCCCGGCGCAGCCTCCGCGGGCAACTTCAGATCCTGATAGCCGCGGAGGTCGGCAGCGAGCGCCCGCGCGTCGGAGTAGCGGCCGTCAGGATGCTTCGCCATCGCCTTGGCGACGATGAAGTCGAATACTGCGGGGATGCGCTTGTTGCAGCTGCTTGGCGCGGCCGGCATTTCGTTGATCACCTGATAGAGAACGTCGTCGAGGCTGCCGCCATGGAAAGGCGCGAAGCCGGTCAGCATCTCGTAAAGCACCGCGCCGAGCGAGAAGATGTCGGAGCGACCATCGACGGGACGGCCGATGATCTGCTCGGGCGACATGTACTTCGGCGAGCCGAACACCCGGCCGGTGAGCGTGGCCGAGCCCGAGGGCAGAAGGGCGATTCCGAAATCCATTATCTTGATCGCGCCCCGGTCGAGGACCATGATGTTCGCCGGCTTGATGTCGCGATGCACCACGCCGCTCTCGTGAGCGAAGGCGAGCCCGTCGGCGACCTGAGCGCCGATGTCAGCGATTCGGTCCGGGGGAAAGACCACGCCGAGGTCGAGCATCACCCGCAGCGACCGCCCCTGCAGGAACTCCATGGCAATGTACGCCACGCCGTCGCTCTTGCCGACGTCGTGGACCGTCACAATGTTGGCATGACTCAGTCGCCCCGCGGATCGCGCTTCGCGATAGAAGCGCCGCTCGAACGCCTCAACTTCGTCGCCCGCGAGATCGACGCTTACGGTCTTGAGAGCAAGCGCGCGGTCGAGCAGCGGGTCGAGGGCCCTGTACACGATGCCCATCGCGCCGTGGCCGATTTCCTCGAGTATTTCGTAGCGACCGATGTGCTCGGGTGTCATAGGTTCGGGCTGCTATGATACTTCGCCGCTCCCGGGCGCGCCGCGACGGGAGATTCGATTCCACGCCGGGAAGGTGCCGTGCGCAGCATGCCGCGCAATTTCGTCGAAATGGCCGCCGTCACCGACGCCGGCAGCGTGCGCCAGTTCAACGAGGACAGCATCGTGACCGGTCCCGACATCGGCCTGGCGGTCCTTGCCGACGGCATGGGCGGACACCGCGCCGGCGAAGTCGCCAGCGGTATCGCAACGCAAGTCATTTTCGAAGCCCTCCAGGCGCAGCTCGCCGAACTCCGATCCGACGCGGGCGCGCGCTCGCCAGTGCAAGCCATCGACAAAAGCATAAACCGAGCCAACAAGGCGGTCTTCGACGCGGCACAAGGCCAGCCGTCGTATCGGGGGATGGGAACCACGCTCGCATTGGCGCTCTTCTACGACAATCGTGCCGCGCTTGGGCACATCGGCGACTCGCGCATCTACCGGCTGCGCAACGATGTCCTGCAGCTTCTCACCAGGGACGATTCGCTGCTGCGCGATCAGATCGAGATCGGACTCGTCTCGGCCGCCGACGCCGGCGGGTCCCACAACCGCAGCCTCGTCACGCGCGCGCTCGGCACCGAGGCCAGCCTGAGCGCGCACCTGCGGGAGGACGAGGTCGTTCCGGGCGACATCTACGTGCTCTGCTCCGACGGGCTCAACGACCTCGTCGAGGACGCCGACATCGAGCTGATCGTTCGTTCGCTCAAGACGAACCTGCCGCTTGCAGCCCATCACCTCGTGCAGGCCGCGAAGGACAACGGCGGCTACGACAACGTATCGGTTATCCTCGTCAAGGTGCTGAAGCCCTTTCCTGCGGCCGACGACGCGCGATGGCTGCTCAGTCGTCTGATCCGCTGGTTCAGGTGAAGCACGGACCGGAACGCGCATGGCCAAACTCATGCTGAGCCATGGGGGGTCGATCCTGCAACAGCGCTTCCTCGACAAGGAGCGTTTGAGTCTGGGCAGGGATCCTCGCAACCAGATGGTCATCGATGATCCGGCCGTCGCGATGGAACACGCCGTGATCATCCCGGTCGGCAACGACCACATTCTCGAGGACCTGCAAAGCGAGACGGGCACCTTCGTCAACGGCGAGCGCGTGTCCCGGCACATCCTGCAGCACGGCGACGTCGTCGAGTTCGGTTCGTTCTACCTGCGCTACCTCAATCCGCGGGCGTCGGCGGAAGCGGACCTGGACCGCACCATGCTCATCTCGGGGCTGCGCAGACGCGACGATGGGGCGTCGGCCGAATCGCCTCCGCCGCAGGAAGAAGTGCGCGCGCCCGCTCTTCATCGGGCGCGGGTCCGGTTTCCGAAGGGCCACGTCACTGTGCTGGCGGGCGGTCAGGTGGGCGCCGTGATCGAGCTCGACCGCGTGGTCGCAACCTTCGGACGCGCCGACGCAGACATCGCCGTCATCACGCGGCGACTGCACGGCTATTTCATCACCCAGGTGCACGGACGCCGAAGGGCGCGCGTCAACGGCCGGCCGATCGGCGACGAAGCGCAGGCACTGACGCACGGCGACGTGATTGAAGTCGCGGAGCTGAAGCTCGAGTTCCATCTCGACGGATGACGACCGTTTTCGACCGCTCGCCGCTGGGCAGGGCGACCGATTATCCGGACCGATACGATCCCGCGCTGCTGTTTCCGATCGAGAGAGCCGCGCAGCGCGAGGCGATCGGCCTGTCGGGCGCGCTGCCGTTCCGCGGTGCCGATCTCTGGACGGCCTACGAGATTTCCTGGCTCGACGCTCGCGGCAAGCCGCAGCTCGCCATCGGACGCCTCGCGGTGCCCGCCGACTCGCCTGCGATCGTGGAGTCGAAATCGCTCAAGCTCTATCTCGGCTCGTTTGCGCAGGAACGCTTGCCCGGCATCGACACGCTCGAGCGGCGGATCGGGGACGACCTCGAGCGCGTCTGTGAGGCTGCGGTTCACCTCGAGCTGACGCCGGCAGCGCGGTTCGAAGAGCTCGCGCTCGAAGAGCTGCCCGGCGAGTCGCTCGACGGGCTGGACGTCGCGCTCGATGCGTACGAGCCGGCGCCCGAGCTGCTCCGCTCAGGCGGCGCCGAGACCGAAGAGACGCTGCGCTCGGCGCTGTTTCGCTCGAATTGTCCTGTCACTGGCCAGCCCGACTACGCGGACGTGATGGTGCGTTATCACGGCCCGAGGGTCGATCGCGCAGGACTCCTTCGCTACCTAGTCTCCTACCGCAAGCACGCGGCATTTCACGAGACGTGCGTCGAGCGGATCTTCGTCGAAGTGCTCGAGCGCTGCCGGCCAAGCGCGCTCACTGTCAACGCACGCTTCCTGCGCCGCGGCGGCATCGACATCAATCCCTTTCGGAGCAATTTCGAGTCGGCATCCACGGCCACGGCCCGCACGCCGCGACAGTGAGCATTGCTTCAGCGGCGCGCAGCTTGCTGCGCTGCGGTAGAATCGATCGGCCATGAACGCGCTCGTCGATGCTCCGCTCAACGACGCGAACGCCGACGTCGACGCGCCGCGCCTGCGCGAGATTCCCTACAACTACACTTCGTTCTCCGACCGCGAGATCGTGCTGCGCTTGCTCGGTCCTGAGATGTGGGCGCTCCTCGGCGAGTTGCGCACCGAGCGCCGCACGGGCCGGTCCGCGCGCATGCTCTTCGAAGTGCTGGGCGACATCTGGGTTGTCGATCGCAATCCGTATCTGCAGGACGATCTCACCGACAATCCCGGTCGCCGCGAGCTTCTGATCGGCGCGATGCGTCACCGGCTCGAGGAGATCGAGAAGCGCCGGCAGTCGAATGCCAACCGCGGGGCCGACGCGCGCGTGGGGCGCCTCCTCACCGCGGCGAGGGAGGCGGTCAACCGCTTCGAGCGCGAGTTTGCGGCCACGCGCGAATTGCGCAAGCGCTCGCTGCGTCTCCTCTCGCGGCACACGCGCAAGGACAACGTCGCCTTCGACGCGCTCGCGCGCGTTTCGCACGTGACCGACGCGACCGACTGGCGCGTCGAGTATCCGTTCGTCGTGCTCCATCCCGACGCCGAGTATGAGATCCCGGGTCTCGTGCGCGACTGCATCGATCTCGGGCTCACGATCATTCCGCGCGGCGGCGGCACCGGCTATACCGGCGGCGCGGTACCACTCGACCGGCGCTCGGCCGTCATCAACACCGAGAAGCTCGAACGGCTCTCCGCAGTCGAACGGATCACGCTGCCCGGCCACGATGCGGCCACGCCGACGATCGACGCCGCGGCGGGCGTCGTGACCAAGCGAGTGATGGAGGCGGCAGAGCGCGAAGGACTCGTGTTCGCCGTCGATCCGACCTCGGCCGATGCTTCGTGCATCGGCGGCAACGTGGCGATGAATGCCGGGGGCAAGAAGGCGGTGCTGTGGGGCACCGCGCTCGACAACCTCGCCTCCTGGCGCATGGTGACGCCGGAGGGCGACTGGCTCGAGGTGACGCGCCTCGATCACAACCGCGGCAAGATTCACGATGCGCGCTTGGCGAGCTTCGAGCTCGCGTGGTACGCGGCCGGCGCGAACGGCGGTCTCGGCGCGCTGAAGCGCAAGGAGGTGCTGGCGATTCCGGGCGAGAGGTTCCGTAAGGCGGGTCTCGGCAAGGACGTCACCGACAAATTCCTCTCGGGGCTCCCCGGCGTGCAGAAGGAAGGCTGCGACGGCATCATCACGTCGGCGCGATTCATCCTGCATCGGGTGCCTCCGGCGGCCCGCACGGTGTGCCTCGAGTTCTTCGGCCCCGTGCATGACTCCACGCCGGCGATCGTCGAGATCAAGCGCTACCTCGATGCACGACCCGGCGGTGCCGTGCTTGCCGGCCTCGAGCATCTCGACGAGCGCTACGTGAAAGCGGTCGGCTACGCGACCAAGGCCAAGCGCCACGGGCGGCCGAAGATGGTGCTCCTCGGCGACATTGTCGGGGAGAGCGACGACGCGGTTGCGCGCGCGGCCTCCGAGGTCGTGCGCATGTGCAACGCGCGCGGCGCCGAGGGCTTCATCGCCGTGTCGCCGGAGACGCGCAAGAGGTTCTGGCTCGACCGCTCGCGCACCGCAGCGATCGCGCGGCACACGAACGCGTTCAAGATCAACGAGGACGTGGTGATCCCGCTCGATCGCCTCGGCGACTACACTGACGGCGTGGAGCGGATCAACATCGAGCTATCGATCCGTAACAAGCTCGCGCTCTGCGACGCATTGACGAGGTTCTTCGCATCTCCGATGGCCCCTGCGCTCTGGCCGGCGGATGCGGAGGCTGCGCCGCCGCAGGAGCTGCTCGATTCGAAGCTCGACGAGGCGCGTGCGGTTCTCGCCGCAACGCGCGAACGCTGGCAGGACCTCCTCGACCGGCTCGCGGAAACCTTCCCGGCGCTGCAGAATCATTCGATCCGCGCGTCGTGGAAGCGCGAGCTGAAGGCCACTCTGGAGGAGATCTTCGCCGGGCTCGCCTTCGGCCCGATCCTCGAGCGCTGCAACGCGATCCATCGCGAGGTGCTGCGCGGGCGAGTGTTCATCGCGCTGCACATGCACGCGGGGGATGGCAACGTGCACACGAACATTCCCGTGAACTCGGATGACTACGCGATGCTCAATCAGGCGCGCGAAGCGGTGGCCCGGATCATGACCCTGGCGCGTTCGCTCGAAGGCGTCATATCGGGCGAGCACGGCATCGGCATCACCAAGCTCGAGTACCTGACCGCGGACGAGCGCGCGCCTTTCGCGGAGTACAAGCGGCGAGTCGATCCCGAGGGCCGCTTCAACCGCGGCAAGCTCCTGCCGGGCGCCGATCTCGGCAACGCGTACACGCCCAGCTTCAACCTCATCGGCGCGGAAAGCCTGATTCTCGAGCAATCCGACATCGGTCGCATCTCCGATTCGATCAAGGACTGCCTGCGCTGCGGGAAATGCAAGCCGGTGTGCGCGACGCACGTCCCGCGGGCGAACCTGCTCTATTCGCCTCGAAACAAGATCCTCGCCACCTCGCTCCTCATCGAAGCGTTCCTGTACGAAGAGCAGACCAGGCGCGGCGTGAGCCTCAAGCACTTCGACGAGTTCGCAGACGTCGCCGATCACTGCACGGTCTGCCACAAGTGCGCCAATCCGTGCCCGGTCGACATCGACTTCGGCGATGTGTCGATCGCGATGCGCAATCTGCTGCGCCGGCAGGGCCGTCGCGCGTTCAAGCCGGCGCTCGCGGCGACGATGTTCTTCCTCAATGCCACCGACCCGGCGATGATCCGTCTCGCCCGGCAATTCATGATCGGCATGGGGTACCGCGCGCAGCGCATCGCGCACGCCGTTGCCGAGCGGACCGGTCTCGCGCGACGGCAGACGCGCCACCCGCCGGCGACCGTCGGGGCCGCGCCGGTGAGAGCGCAGATCGTGCACTTCGTGAACAAGCCGATGCCCGGCGGGCTACCGAAGCGCACGGCGCGCGCACTGCTCGACATCGAGGACCCGAGGATCGTCCCGATCATCCGCAACCCGGCCACGCCCGTCGAGGACTCGGAGGCGGTCTTCTATTTCCCGGGCTGCGGATCGGAACGGCTCTTCTCCCAGGTCGGGCTTGCCACGCAGGCGATGCTCTATCACGTCGGCGCGCAGTGCGTCCTGCCACCGGGGTATCTATGCTGCGGCTATCCCCAGACGGCAGCTGGCGATCAAGAGCGCGGACAGGCGATCATCACCGACAACCGGGTGCTCTTCCACCGTGTGGCGAACACGCTCAACTACCTCGACATCCGCACCGTGCTCGTCTCGTGCGGCACCTGCATGGATCAGTTGCAGAGCTACGAGTTCGAAAAGATCTTCCCCGGTTGCCGGCTGCTCGACATACACGAGTATCTGCTCGAAAAAGGCCTGAAGCTCGAAGGCGTAAGCGGCGTGCGGTACATGTACCACGACCCCTGCCATACGCCGATGAAGACCTACCAGCCGCTTCGGGTAGTGAACGAGCTGATGGGCGGCTCGGTGAGGCTCAACGAACGATGCTGTGGCGAGTCGGGAACGCTCGCGCTTGCCCGGCCGGACATTTCGACGCAAGTCCGGTTCCGGAAGGAGGAAGAGCTCAGGAACGGCGCCTCGGCGCTGCGCGCCGATAGTTTCATCGGGCCGGTGAAGGTGCTCACCTCCTGCCCGTCATGCCTGCAGGGATTGGCGCGTTTTAATGACGACGGCGGCACCCAGGCCGACTACGTCGTCGTCGAGATTGCCCGCCGCGTCCTCGGTGAGGATTGGTTGCCGAAGTATGTCTCCGCGGCGGGCAACGGGGGTATCGAGCGCGTCCTCGTCTGAAGCTGAGGCTCCCCGCTTCGCCGGTCAATTCCGGGGATGCGAAATCGCGAGCGGGAGTTGTGACGTCGTCGCGACCAGTTCGAATGCGGGGTTTGCCGCCACGGACGGAGAGTCGATCACGCGGGGCGCTACCGTGAGCAAGCCCAAGGCCGTCACGGCAACGCACAACAGGGGCACGAAGCCGCGGCACAGCCCGCGTTCGCCGCACCCTGCCAAAAAGGCCCCGCGGCTGCGCGTGGAGCGCGCAGCGCGGGTCGGAGGCAAGCTGGCGGCCGGCGTCGAATCCTTCAGCCGAGTCACCGCAGAATGGGGCGAGAAGCGTTGTGTCGTGGCTTGCATTTGCTTTCTCCTCGGAGGCGCTGCTCAGGACCGCCTCGTTGGGATGAAGTCTGGCCGATCGGCGTCGGGTACGCGCGGGAACAATCCGCGGGGGAGTTGTCGAATATTCACAACAGGAGTCGTCTCCCGCCCGGGATGGCAGGCGGTGCGGCACGTCGGGCCGACCGGCGGCTGCGGCGCGGTTTGTGCTATAAGGGCAGGGCGGCCCGAAACCGCGTTGGCCGACCGAGGCGGCGAACGTTCCGGGCGCGCGGAGATACGGTGACCAACGAGTTCACGCTCACGCAGACCGGCGCCGAGCCGACGGCGCTAGCGTTCGCCGACGCAGACGGCTGTGCTCGTTGGCTGCGGGCGCAGCCGCTGTCGAACATCCCGAAGCATTACGATGCAGTGCTCGGCCAGCTGCAGAAGCTTGCCGACGCCGACGTCCTTCCGAGGGAGCGCGCTCGGATCGCCGAGGTTCTGCGCGAACCGATCGTCTATCTCCACATCGAGCTTGCACGCCGCTACGCGGGCAAGCCGCATCCAGCGAACGAGCGCGAGCACGAGGCGGCCGAGCAGGCTCTGGTGCTGTGGCAGGCGCTCTGGGCGCAGTATTCCGCGTGCCTCAAGCCGCTGCTCGAAGGCGACCCCGAGTTGCACGGGGTCAAGGCCAAGCTTCTGCAGCGCGGGCTTTGGGTCGGAAAGCAGGTGATTCTGGTGCACGGGCTCGCCCGGCGTATTCCGCCCGCCTCGCTGTGGCAGGAGCTGCATGCCTACTATCGCCTTGCCGAGCTACTGGAGTGTGCCGTCACCGCGGTTTCCGACGAGTTGATGCCCAATGCCATCGGCGTGTCCTGCTATTCGACCTATGCGCACGCGCTGCTTCTGAACCTCGCCGATCTCTGTGCACTGACGGTGCGTCAGATCGAGCTGACCGACCGCTGGCTCGCGATGTGGGCGCGGAAAATCTTTCCCTACGCGCAGCAGCGCGAGACCGAGGGGCCGGTGATCGTCACCGATCTCGACGCGCCTGCGGGCGCGACTCTCGCGCTCGTCGCGCCACGCCATGTAACCGATTCCATGCGCTTCGGCTATCCGGGCAAGCTCGCGACGAGCGTACGCGGCCGGCTGAAGAGACTCTCGACCGGCGCCAATCCGGCCGAGCTGCAGCTCGGGCATGACGTTTCGGTCGAAGCTTGCACGGTGCTGCTCACCCATCTCGATCAGCAGTGGTACGCTCTGCCGAAGAAGACCGGAAACGAGACACAGACCTCGCTGGATCTCTGCGTCGGTGGACTTGGTGCCGCATATTTCCGCGTCGCCGGGCGCACGTTTAACCGTCAGGACCCGCTCGGCCGCCTCTCCTATCACGGCACCCAGCATCTCGCCACGCTCGGCGCGCTGACCGACTACGATCGCAACAAGGAAGAAGCCGAGAAGAGCTGGGCGTGGGAGCACTGGCAGGGCACCTACGATTGGGATGACGCGAGCGTGCGGCGTGTCAGCGCCGCGTTGCATCGCTGGCACCTCGAACAGCTCGTGATCCTGCGCGACGATGAACGCGTGCGTTGCGGCTGCGTCACCCGCGTTGCGCTCGATGGGCGCGGCGAGATTTCGGTCAAGCTGCGCCTCTGGGCGGGTTCGCCCACAGCTCTCGCCGTGCGACCACTCACCACGATGCTGGCGGAGGACGCGCCAGTTCCGGCGATTCTGCTCGGGCATACCCCAGACGAGCCCGCAACGATGATCACTCCGCCGCGCACCTTCAACCCGGGGCGTTCGCTGCGCTCGATGGACACCGGACCCGAGCGGCGCTTCCGGTTGACGAAGCTCATCCAACGGGGCGCAGACTTCGAGCGCGTCGCCTTCGAGGAAACCGGAGACTGATCGGCATCGCAGTCAAGCCCACGCGGGCTGGAATTTCCTGAGCTGATCCGAGAAGTCCGTGCCGAACCATCTGCTGGGCGAGACGAGCCCCTACCTGCTGCAGCACACCGAGAACCCCGTCGACTGGTATCCCTGGGGCGATGAAGCGCTCGAGCGGGCGCGGCGCGAAGACAAGCCGATCCTGCTATCGATCGGCTATTCGGCCTGTCACTGGTGCCACGTGATGGCCCACGAATCGTTCGAGGACGAACAGGTGGCGCGGCTCATGAACGAGCTCTTCATCAACATCAAGGTCGACCGCGAGGAGCGGCCGGACCTCGATCAGATCTATCAAACCGCGCATGCGATGCTCACGCAGAGGAGCGGCGGCTGGCCGCTCACGATGTTTCTCACGCCGACGCAGGAGCCTTTCTTCGGCGGCACCTTTTTCCCGAAGTCCTCGCGCTACGGGCTCGCGGGCTTCGCGGATCTCCTGCCACGTGTCGCCACGGCGTATCGCGAGCAGGGAGGTGCGATCGCGGAGCAGAACGAGCGACTGAAGGCCGCGCTGGCGCTCACCAATCCGGAGCCGCCGGCGGATAACACCGCGCTCCCCTCCGATGCGCCGCAGCTTGCCTTCGCCGCGCTCGCCCGTGCGTTCGATCCGGACTGGGGAGGCTTCGGCGCCGCGCCGAAATTCCCGCACGCGACCGATCTGGCCATGTGCCTGCGCCGTCACGCGCAACGCGGCGACAAGAGCGCGCTGGAGATTGTTTCGGTCACGCTCGCGCGGATGGCCGCGGGCGGCATCCACGATCAACTCGGCGGCGGCTTCTGCCGCTACAGCGTGGACGCGGAGTGGACGATCCCGCACTTCGAGAAGATGCTCTATGACAATGCGCTGCTGCTCGCGCTCTACGCCGATGCATGGCGCGCAATCGCGGAGAGCGCGTTTGCGCGGGCGGCGCGAGGCATCGTTCGCTGGACGCTCTCCGAGATGCGCGCGCCCGAAGGCGGGTTTCATTCGAGCCTCGATGCCGACAGCGAACATGAGGAGGGAAAGTTCTACGTGTGGAGGCCCGACGCCGTCGAGTCCGCGCTCGACGCCGAAGAATGGGCGGTGGCTTCGCGGCACTGGGGGCTGGACGGTCCGCCGAATTTCGAAGGCGAAGCCTGGCACCTGCACGTCGCCGTGCCGCTCTCCGAGGTTGCGCGCGAACGCGCAATCTCGCTCGCCGTCGCCGAGGCCCGGCTCGAAGCGGCGCGCGAGAAGCTTTTCGCTCTGCGCGGCCAGCGCGTGCGGCCCGGGCGCGACGACAAGATTCTCACATCGTGGAACGCGCTGATGATCGCAGGACTCGCGCGCGCGGCGCGCGTGTTCGACGAAGCCGATTGGCTTGCAAGCGCGCAAGCCGCGGTCGACTTCCTGCATCGCGCGATGTGGCGCGAAGGGCGGCTCCTCGCCACCTACAAGGACGGCCGTGCCCATCTGAACGCCTATCTCGACGATCACGCGTATCTTCTCGCCGCCCTCGTCGAGCTGATGCAGGGCTCGTTCCGGGCGCAGGATCTCGCGTGGGCGACCGAGGTCGCTGAGGCGCTTCTGACGCGTTTCGAGGACGCTGCGCACGGCGGCTTCTTCTTCACGGCGCACGATCACGAGGCGCTGATTCACCGCCCCAAGCCCGGGCACGACAACGCCACCCCTTCCGGCAACGGCATTGCGGCGCAGGCGCTCACCACGCTCGGGCATTGGCTGGGCGAACCGCGCTATCTCGCCGCCGCCGAACGGGCCGTGCGCGCTTTCGCCCGCGAGCTCGCCGAGCGCCCCGCGGGATACGCGTCGCTGCTCATCGCTCTCGAGGATTGCCTCGATCCGCCGACGACGGTGCTGCTGCGTGGCGACGCGGCGACGTGCGCGGCGTGGCAGCGCAGGCTCGAGCGGCGGTATCGCCCGGCCCAGCATACGCTCGATCTGTCGCGCCAGGATGCGCTCCCCGGCGCCCTCGCCAAGCCGCACGAAGCCGGCGAAGGCGCGACGGCGTGGGTTTGCAAAGGCACTGCTTGTCTGCCGCCGATCCACGCGCTCGATCAACTCGAGGCTGCGCTCGGGGCGGAAGCCTGAGCGCGGCGTCGGTGGCGGGGGCGCACCCCTTCGGGTACCATGGCGGGCGATTTTTCCCTTCCCGCACCGGAGACAAGAATGAAAAGCTCATGGATCCTGCTCGCCGCCGGCATGGTTGCCGCGACGAGCGCGAACGCCGCGCTCGACAACAAAGCCGCCGAAGACCTGATGAAGAAGGACGGCTGCGCCGCCTGCCACTCCATCGACAAGAAGATCGTCGGACCGGCGTATCAGGAAGTCGCCGCGAAGTACAAGGGCGACCCGAAGGCCGCCGCAATGCTCGTTGACAAGGTCAAGAAGGGTGGCGTCGGCACCTGGGGACAGATCCCGATGCCGCCCAATGCTCAGGTGTCCGATGCGGATATCAAGAATCTCGTCGACTGGATCCTTACGCTCAAGAAGTAGTTAGCGCGGCGCGTTCTCGCGATGCGTCCTCCTTTGACTTCGCGCGAACGAGCCGGTAACCTATCGCTCCCCGTGCAGGAGAGCGCGCCGCGTGTCGGTGAAACGATCGCGTCGCCGCCGAAGGCGTAACTCCCACAACCGCTCAGGCAACGAGGACCGCACGGGAGGCTGACAATCTGGAGAGCGACCGCACAGCTTCTCGCGGTCCACCGAAGGGGCATACGGCGCGATGGCTGCGCCGCAATCTCTCAGGTAAAAGGACAGACGGGGCGAGGCCGGCATGACGGCTTCGCCCTTTTTGTTTCTGCGGGAGAGACATGCTTCGCGAAACTCCGCTTCATGCCGTGCATCGCGCCGCGGGTGCGAAGATGGTCGACTTCGGCGGCTGGGACATGCCGGTGTCCTACGGCTCGCAGCTCGAGGAGCACCATGCGGTGCGCCGCGATGCCGGTATGTTCGACGTGTCGCACATGCTCCCGGTCGATCTTCGCGGCGCCGACGTACGCGATTTCCTGCGCTACGCGCTCGCGAACGACGTCGGCAAGCTTAGCGTTCCCGGCAAGGCGCTCTACTCGTGCCTCCTCCGGCACGACGGCGGCGTGCTCGACGATCTCATCGCCTATTTTCTGAGCGAGGACTGGTTTCGCCTCGTCGTCAACGCCGCCACCGCAGAGAAGGACGTCGCGTGGCTCACGACGCTCGCCGCCGAGCGCGCGAGCGCGCTGGCCATCGCGCCGCGCCGGGATCTCGCCATGATCGCGGTGCAGGGCCCGAACGCACGCGAGCGGGTGTGGCAGGTGCTCCCGGGCAGCCGCGCGGTGTCGGAGCCGCTCAAGCCCTTCATGGCCGCGGAGTTCGGCGAATACTTCATCGCGCGCACGGGCTACACGGGAGAAGACGGTTTCGAAGTAATGCTGCCGGCGGCGCGTGCCGCCGAGTTCTGGCATGCGCTCGCGGCGGCGGGCGTGCGCCCGTGCGGGTTGGGCGCGCGCGACACCCTGCGGCTCGAAGCGGGGATGAATCTCTACGGTCAGGACATGACCGAAGCCGAGAACCCGCTCGAGTCCGGTCTCGCCTGGACGGTCGACACGAAGTCTCCGCGCGATTTCGTCGGCAGATCGGCAATCGCAGTGCCGCCGAAGCGGCACCTCGTCGGCATCCTTCTTCTCGACAAGGGCGGCGTGCTGCGCAGCCATCAGAAGGTCCATACGGCGACCGGCGAAGGCGAAATGACGAGCGGCACGTTCTCGCCCACGCTGGCGCAGTCGATCGGTTTCGCGCGCCTCCCGGTCGGCGTCAACGCAGGCGATCAGGTCGAAGTCGAGATTCGCGACAAGCGCCTCGCGGCGCGCGTGGTCAAGCCGCCTTTCGTTCGCCATGGCAAGCGCCTTGTCTGACAACATCGGAGATGCGATGAACGTTCCCGCCGAGCTCAAGTACACCCAAAGCCACGAGTGGATTCGGGCCGAGTCCGACGGCACGCTCACCATCGGGATCACCGATCACGCGCAGGAAGCTCTCGGCGATCTCGTCTTCATCGAGCTGCCGCAAGTCGGCCGCAAGGTCGCGGCGGGCGAGGCCTGCGCGGTGGTGGAGTCGGTGAAGGCGGCTTCAGACGTCTATGCGCCGGTCGCCGGCGAAGTCGTCGCGGCGAACAACGAAGTCGTGGATGCGCCCGAGAAGGTCAATGCCGACGCGTACGCCAACTGGTTCTACCGCTTGAAGCCTGCGAGCGCGGGCGATGTCGCGAAGCTTCTCGACGCTGCGGCGTACACGAAGCTCATTGCCTGCTAGGGGCGCACATGAAGATGAACGAGCTCACCCACCCGTCGCCGCGCCGGACCCTCGCCGAGCTAGAGCAGCATCACGGCTTCTTCGATCGCCATATCGGGACCAGCGAGTCGGACCAGGCTGCGATGCTGAAGCCCCTCGGCTACGCCTCGCGCGCCGAGCTGATCGACGCCGTCGTGCCGAGTGCGATACGAACGCGCAAGGCGCTCAAGCTGGCCGCTGCGAAGGGCGAGCAGGAGGCACTCGACGAGCTGAAAGCGATCGCGCGCGAGAACCGGGTTCTGAAGTCGTACATCGGACAGGGCTACTACGGCACGCTCACGCCGGGCGTGATTTTGCGCAACCTCCTCGAGAATCCCGCGTGGTACACGGCGTACACGCCTTATCAGCCGGAAATATCGCAGGGCAGGCTCGAAGCGCTCATCAACTTCCAGACGATGGTGTGCGATCTGACCGGGATGGCGATCGCGAACGCTTCGATGCTCGACGAGGCGACGGCTGCGGCCGAGGCGATGGCGCTCGCGCATCGCGTGGGCAAGACGAAGAGCGCGATGATCTACGTCGCCGACGACGTGCTGCCGCAGACGATCGACGTCGTGCGCACTCGCGCCGCGCCGCTCGCGCTCCGAGTCGTCGTCGGGCCCGCGGCCGGCGCCGCGGACGTGGACTGCTTTGCCGCGCTGCTGCAGTACCCCGGCGTGAACGGCGACGTGCGCGATTACAGCGGTCTCGTCGAAGCGCTGCACTCGAAGGGGGCGCTCGCGATCGTTGCGACCGATCTTCTCGCGTTGACCCTCCTGAAGCCGCCGGGCGAGTGGGGCGCGGACGTGGTCGTCGGGTCCAGTCAGCGCTTCGGCGTGCCGATGGGTTTCGGCGGCCCGCATGCCGCTTTTCTCGCCACCCGCGACGAATTCAAGCGCAGTCTTCCGGGCCGACTCGTCGGCGTCACCGTCGACGCGAACGGCGATCCGGCGTACCGGCTCGCGCTGCAGACGCGAGAGCAGCACATCCGCCGCGAGAAGGCGACCTCCAACATCTGTACCGCCCAGGTGCTGCTCGCCGCGATCGCCGCGATGTATGCGGTCTACCACGGGCCGCGCGGGCTCGCGACGATCGCCGGCCGCGTCCATCGGCTTACTGCGATACTCGCTGCGGGGCTGAGACAACTCGGTCTCGGGCATGTCAACGATAGCTTCTTCGACACGCTGAGCGTGAAGAGCGCCGCGCGCACCGCGGCGATCCACGCCGCGGCGGTCGATCACGGCGCGAATCTCCGTCACGTTGACGCGGATCACATCGGCATCTCACTCGACGAGACGACCACTCGCGCCGACGTTGCGCTTCTATGGCGGGTCTTTGCCCCGCAAGGGACCGCCCTTCCCGATCTCGAGGCTATCGAGTCGAAGCTCGACGACGCGTACCCGGCGGCGCTCTCCCGTACGTCAGCCTTTCTGCAGCATCCGACCTTCAACCGCTACCACTCGGAAACCGAGATGCTGCGCTACCTGCGGCGCCTCGCCGACAAGGACATCGCGCTCGACCGCTCCATGATTCCGCTTGGCTCCTGCACGATGAAGCTCAATGCCGTTGCGGAGATGATCCCCATCACCTGGCGCGAGTTTGCGCACATCCATCCGTTCGCGCCGCCGGAGCAGACGCGCGGCTACCGGAAGGTGATCGCCGAGCTCGAGTGCATGCTCTGTGCAGCGACGGGATATGCCGCGGTCTCGCTGCAGCCGAACGCGGGATCGCAGGGAGAGTATGCGGGGCTGCTCATGATCCGCGCCTATCATGCGAGCCGCGGCGAAGCGCATCGCGACGTGTGCCTGATTCCTGCATCCGCGCACGGCACGAACCCGGCCTCGGCCCAGATGGCGGGCTTAAACGTCGTGGTCGTGGCCTGCGACGCGCAGGGCAACGTCGATCTCGCCGACCTTCGCGAGAAGGCGAAGCGGCACGCGCGTGATCTCGCGGCGATCATGGTCACCTATCCCTCGACGCACGGCGTGTTCGAGGCGGGCATTCGCGAGATCTGCGACATCGTGCATGCGCACGGCGGTCAGGTCTATGTCGACGGCGCGAACCTGAACGCGCTGGTCGGGCTCTCGGCGCCCGGAGAATTCGGCGCCGACGTCTCGCATCTCAACCTGCACAAGACCTTCTGCATCCCCCACGGCGGAGGCGGACCGGGCGTAGGACCGGTCGCAGTCGGCGCGCATCTCGCTCCGTTTCTACCCGGCCACCGGTATCTGCCGCGCGACGAAGGCGCGAAGAACATCGGCGCAGTTGCCGCCACGCCGTACGGCAGCGCCGGCATCCTGCCGATCTCCTGGATGTACATCGCGATGATGGGCTCCGACGGGCTAAGGGCGGCCACCGAGTCGGCGATTCTCGCAGCGAACTACGTCGCCAGGCGCCTCGCGCCGCATTATCCGGTGCTCTACTCGGGTCCCGGCGGGCTCGTCGCGCACGAATGCATTCTCGATCTGCGCCCGCTCAAGGAAACGGCGGACATCGCGGTCGATAACGTCGCAAAAAGGCTGATGGACTACGGCTTCCATGCGCCGACGATGAGCTTCCCTGTCGCGGGAACGCTGATGGTCGAGCCCACCGAGAGCGAATCGAAGGCGGAGCTCGACCGCTTCATCGATGCGATGATCGCGATCCGCGAGGAGATCCGCGCGATCGAAGAGGGCCGCATGGACCGCGCCGACAATCCGCTCAAGCACGCGCCCCACACCGCGAGCGCGCTCCTCGCCGACGGCTGGCCGCATCGCTACACTCGCGAGCAGGCGGCGTATCCGCTCGCCTCGCTCCGGCAAAACAAATACTGGCCGCCGGTCGGCCGTGCCGACAACGTCTACGGGGATCGCAACCTCTTCTGCGCCTGCGTGCCGATCGAAGAGTACCAGTGAGAGTTCTTGTCCTCGGCGCGGGCGTCGTTGGCACGACGGCCGCATGGTTCCTGCGCGCGGCCGGGCACGAGGTGACGGTTGTCGACCGACAGGACACGGCGGCACAGGAAACCTCGTTTGCCAACGGCGGGCAAGTCACGTCGCACGTCGAGCCGTGGGCGAATCCGTCCGCGCCACTCAAGATCCTGCGCTGGCTCGGCCAGCCGGACGCGCCTCTGCTGTTCCGGCCGAGGCTCGATGCGCGGCAATGGCGATGGAGTTTGCAGTTCCTGATCGAGTGCCTGCCGTCGCGGACCCGGCGCAACACGCTGCAGATCCTGGCGATGAGCAAGTATTCCTTCGCCGCGCTGCGTGAACTGCGCGGTGAGACCGGGCTCACCTACGACGATCTGCAACGCGGCATCCTGCAGATCTACACTGATCACGAGGAGTTCGACGACGCCGCGCAGGCGGCCGAACTGGTCAGGCGGTACGGCATTGCGCGCGAGATCAAGACACCGGAGGAATGCGTCGCGCTCGAGCCGGCACTCGCACCGCGGCGCGATCGGATCGTCGGCGGGGCCTACACCGCGACCGACGAGACGGGCGATGCTTTCAAGTTCACGCAGGCGCTCGCCGTCCTCGGCGCGAAGCGCGGGATCGTTTTTCGCTACGGCGTCACGGTCGAGGCGCTCACTGTTGCCGGCAACGCCGTGAGCGGAGTGCGCCTCCGCCAAGGCGGGGACGGCGAACGAGGCGAGCTGATCGCGGCGGATGCGTACATCGTGTGCCTGGCGAGCTACACCCCTGCGCTGCTCGCGCCGATCGGCGTGAGCGCGCTCGTGTATCCGGCGAAGGGTTACTCGGCAACGATGCCGATCGTCGATCCGAAGGCTGCGCTCACGATCAGCATCACCGACGATGCGAAGAAGATCGTGCTGACCCGTCTCGGCGATCGTTTGCGCGTCGCCGGCACGGCAGAACTGGCCGGATACAACCTAGACCTGAATCCCGTGCGCTGCGAGGCGCTTACGCGGTGTGCCGTCGAATGGTTCGGATCGGCGATCGACGCCAAGCGCGCGACTTACTGGGCCGGCTTGCGTCCCGCGACGCCGTCGAACGTGCCGCTGATCGGCCGGACGCGCTACGCCAATCTCTATCTCAACACCGGCCACGGTACGCTCGGCTGGACGATGGCCGCAGGCTCGGGCAAGGCGCTTGCCGAGATCGTGTCCGGGGGGCGTCCCGAGATCGGTTTCGAGTTTCTCGAAGGTTGAAATGCCTGCGTCGGCCTACGATGACGCACATTATCGGTCGCGCCTATTTTGCTATCATCAACAGGGGTACTCTCGCCGGAAGACGACGGCGGGACTGGCATCGCGCGACACCCGTGCCCGCTGGATTCGCCAATCATTGTCGCCGCATTGGAGTCAGGGATCATGAACATGTCAGGCAAGACGACCGCAATGGCGTTGGCCGCAATCATCTGGGGGACCTTGGCAGGCGCGGCGTTAGCCCAGGGGGCGGGTGACAAAGAGATATTCATCAACACGAAGGACATCAAATGGGGCGACGCTCCGCCTTCGGTACCCAAGGGCGCGAAGCTCGCCGTCCTGCAAGGCGATCCGGGCAAATCCGGGCCGTTCGTCATCCGGCTGATGTTGCCCGCCGGCTACAAGATTCCGCCGCACGCACATGCGCAGAACGAGAGTCTCACCGTGATTTCCGGCACGTTTTATTTCGGCACCGGAGACAAGATCGACATGAGCAAGGCGCACGCGCTCAGCGCGGGAGGATTCCATGCGCTTTCGGCAGGGGATCATCATTACGCATTCGCGAAGGCTCCGACGGTAGTCCAGGTCAACGGGACGGGGCCATTCGACATAAGTTACATCAACCCCGCCGACGATCCTCAGACGGCGAAGAGGTAAGCATTGAGCGCCACACGCTCGCAGGGACATCAGCTCGTATGATTCCCTGTTGTTCGCAGCGGCTTCCGATGTGACGTATCACTTTCGCCGCCCCGGGACGCGCCAGGGCCGCATCTTATTTCGCCTTCTGCCCGGCTGGCTTTGGCTCGCATCGGGCGGCGGTGCAGCCGCGGCGAATGCTCCCGCGACTCTGCCCGCCACAGTGCCGCCTCCGGCCATCGCCGCCAAGGCGTATGTGCTGGTCGATTTGCTGAGCGGCCAGATGCTGGCTGCGCAGAACGCGGATGAGCTGCGCGAGCCCGCGTCGCTCACCAAGCTCATGACGGCGTACCTCGCCTTCGGCGCGTTGCGCGACAAGCAGATCGTGCCCTCGCAGATGGTGACGGTCTCCGAGCGGGCGTGGCGCGCAGAGGGCTCGCGCATGTTCATCGAGCCGAGGAAAGCGGTTTCGGTCGACGAGCTGCTGCGCGGCGAGATCGTGCAATCCGGCAACGACGCGGCGATTGCGCTCGCCGAAACGGTAGCGGGCTCCGAGGGGGCGTTCGTCGAGCGCATGAACCGCGAAGCGGTGCGTCTCGGCATGAAGAACACCCACTTCGTCAACGCGACCGGGCTCTCCGCGCCGCAACACGTCTCCACCGCTGCCGACCTCGCGCGGATCGCGGCGGCGATCGTGCGCGATTTCCCCGAGTACTATCCGCTGTATTCGATCAAGGAGTATCGCTACAACAACATCACGCAATCGAACCGCAACCGGCTGCTGTGGAGCGACCGGTACGTCGACGGAATGAAAACCGGCTTCACCGATGCGGCCGGCTACTGTCTCGTCGCCTCGGCGAAGCGCGGGCCGAGGCGCTTGCTCTCCGTCGTGCTGGGCGCGGCATCCGACGCCGCGCGCGCGAGCGAGTCGCAGAAGCTCCTGAACTACGGCTTCCAGTTCTACGACACGGTGCAGCTCTATCAGAACGGGCAGTCGGTGAGCTCGGTCCGGGTGTGGAAGGGGGCGGAGAAGGAAGTCCAGGCCGGCTTCATCGCGGACGAGTACGTGACATTGCCCAAGGGGCAGGCGCAGAAGCTGAAGCTCGCGATGGAGACGATGGAGCCGCTCGTCGCGCCGGTTGCACGCGGGCAGCGCATCGGCGCGGTGAAGGTTTCGCTCGATGCAGCTCCGGTCGGCGAGTTTCCGCTCGTGGCGCTGTCCGACGTTCCATTGGCCAACTTCTTCTGGCGCGCGTGGGACACGGTTCGCCTCTGGTTCAAGTGACGCGGTTGGAACAACCGCGTCATCCTGAGCGAGCGAAGCGAGTCGAAGGATCTGCCGTACAAACCCCGAAGGAGCCAAGACAATGACCGTCTATCTCAACGGCAAGTTTCTCCCGATCGAGGACGCGAAGGTCTCCGTGCTCGACCGCGGCTTCATCTACGGGGACGGCGTCTACGAGCTCGTGCCCGTCTATCACCGGCAGCCCTTCCGGCTTCCGCAGCATCTCGCGCGCCTGCAGCACAGCCTCGACGGCATCCGTCTCGCCAATCCGCACTCCGCAGCCGAGTGGAGCGCGATCATCGCCGAGCTGATCGCGCGCCAGCCCTTCGAGCAGCAGGGCGTCTACTTCCAGGTGACGCGCGGCGCGGCAAAGCGCGATCACGCCTTTCCCGTGGGCGTTCCGGCGACCGTGTTCATGATGAGCAATCCTCTTGCCACGCCGCCGGCGGACGTGATCGAGCGCGGCGTGGCTGTCGTCACCGCGCCCGACGAGCGGTGGCTGCACTGCGATCTGAAGACGATCTCGCTCGTCGGCAATGTGCTGGCGCGGCAATTTGCAGCGGATCACGACGCGGTCGAGACGGTGATGTTCCGCGACGGCTATCTCACCGAAGCCTCGGCCTCCAACGTGCTGATCGTCCGGCAGGGGAAGATCATTGCCCCGCCGAAGGACAACTTCATCCTCCCCGGCATCACCTACGACGCTACCGCCGAGTTGGCTCGCGATGGCGGCTTGCCCTTCGAGATGCGACCGGTCAAGAAGGAAGAAGCGCTCTCCGCCGACGAGATGTGGCTCTCGTCGTCGACCAAGGAGGTGCTCGCGGTGACCACACTCGACGGCAAGCCTTTCGCGGGCGGGAAGTCCGGGCCGATGTTCCGGCGCATGCACGCGCTCTTTCAGGCGAGCAAGCCGAAAGCCGTGAGCGCCGCGTGATCTTCCATCGCGGCTTGATGAACCTGTCCTAGGTGTCGCGGGGCCCGGTATCGAGAGCGCTCCCGCGATAGCGGCCGCCGTGCCACAGGAGCGGAGCCACGCTGCGGTGCGCGCAGTCATCGACCTCGCCGATGAAGAGCATGTGATCGCCGGCGGGGTGCAGCGCGTGGTGCCGGCATTCGAGCCAGGCCGCGCAACCTTCGATCAGCGGCGCGCCGCCTTTTCCCGCGCGATGCGCGACGCCGGCGAAGCGGTCGGCGTGCGGGCGCGAGAAGCGCCGGGCGAGCTCGACCTGATCGTGCGCGAGCACGTTGATCGCATAGCGCTCCGCGCCCTCGAATACTGCAAGGCTTCTTGACCGCCGGGCGAGACTCCATATGACGAGCGGAGGATCGAGAGAGACAGAGTTGAACGAATTTGCGGTGAAGCCGACGAAAGCGCCGTGGGCGGCGCGCGCGGTGACGATCGTCACGCCGGTGGCGAACTGCGCCAGCGCCTCGCGGAATTGCTGCCCGGGAACGGCAGGGCGCAGCGGGTGCTGATGGAGGGTCGGCATCGTGCAGGCGCCAGCCGCCCGATCTTAGGGGCTGGGGTCGGGCGTGTCAAAAGCGAACCAGCCCCCGCCCGGGCTGCTAGAATAAATCGCCCGATTCCAGTCTTTACCTCCGCATGAAGGCACCGCTGCAGGAAATCATTGCCCGCCGGTATCGCGACCGGAATCTGCCGATCGCGCTGGTTCTTCCCGACGGCGGCCGCGTTCCTCTCTCCGAGACACCGGAAGTCGACATCTACGCGCGCACCTGGAGCGGACTGAAGGCGCTCGCCTCGCCCGAGATGGGACGGCTCGCTCGAGCGTACGTGCGCAACGACCTCGATTTCAGCGGCAGCGCGCGGCGCGCCCTCGCTCTCGCCGAGACGCTGGTCGGACGCTTTGCCCACGAGCGCGAGCGCTTCTCCGCGCGCATGCGCCAGTGGCTGCATCACCGGCAAAGCAACAAGGCGAACATCCAGCATCACTACGACGTGTCGAACGCGTTCTATCGCCTGTGGCTCGACGAGCGCATGGTTTACTCCTGCGCCTACTTCCGGAGCGACGCAGACACGCTCGACCAGGCACAGCTGCAGAAGCTCGATCACATCTGCCGCAAGCTCATGCTCGCGCCGGGCGAGGAATTTCTCGACATCGGCTGCGGCTGGGGCGCGCTCATCCTGCGCGCCGCGCAGGCGTATGGCGTCCGGGCGACGGGCATCACGCTCTCGCAGAACCAGCACGATTACGTGTCGGCGAAGATCGCGGAGCTGGGCCTCGATGAGCACGTTCGCGTGCACCTTCTCGACTATGCCGACCTTCCCGAAGACCGCCGCTACGACAAGATCGCCAGCATCGGCATGTTCGAGCACGTGGGCATCCGCAACTACCCGCGCTACTTCGGCAAGATCGAGCGCATCCTGAAGCCCGGCGGGCTCGTGCTCAACCACGGCATCACGCACAACTGGATCGGCAGCGGTGCAAGCCTGGGCAGCGGCATCGGCGATTTCGTCGAGGAGTACGTCTTTCCCGGCGGTCAGCTTGCCCACGCGGGACGCGTGATCCAGGGACTCGCTGCCGAGGGGCTGGAGTTGATCGACGCCGAGGCATTGCGCGAGCACTACGCGCGAACGCTGTGGCACTGGGTCGAGCGTCTCGAGGCCAACGCCGACGTGGCGCGTCGCGAGGTCGGCGAAGAAAAATATCGGGTCTGGCGCATCTATCTCGCCGGATCCGCGCACGCCTTCGATCGCGGCTGGCTGTCGATCTACCAGCTGCTCGCGGGCAAGCCGTTCCCCGACGGGCGGCTCCCGCATCCGCCGACACGCGAGTACATGTACGGTTAGTACGTCACGCGCAGAGTGACGTACTAACTCGCCGTGTTGAACTCGGCGCTGACGCGCCGGTTAACACGGCGGAAGCCCGGTGGTGCTCGCGGTCAGCGGCCTCCGCAAACACTTGCGCATGCGCGCCGGTGGCCTAATATTGGAGTCTATGGCCGAGTCGCTGCTCGAATTTCCCTGCACTTTTCCGATGAAGATCGTCGGACGGACCGAGGACGGCTTCGCGCAGGCCGTGCTCGACGTCGTGCTGCGTCACGCACCCGACTTCGACAGCGCATCGATGGAGATGCGCGCCTCGCGCGAGGGCAAGTACCTCTCGCTCACCTGCACGCTCAACGCCACCTCGCGCGCGCAACTCGACGCCCTATACCGCGAGCTCTCGTCGCACCCGATGGTGACGATGGTTCTCTAGGTTGCCGGTCGTCTCGAGCGACGACGCCGGAGAAATGCAAGCGGTGAGCCTCCCTATCCGATCGTCGACGCGCGCAGAAGCCAATCAGCCGGCCGTTGCGCCCGCGAGCGACATCGCGGTCCGGCCGCTCGGCCGCAGCGATTACCAAAGTTGCTGGGAGGCGATGCGCGCCTTCACCGACGCGCGCGACGCGCACACGCGAGACGAGATCTGGCTCACCGAGCACGCGCCGATCTACACGCTCGGCCTTGCCGGGCGGCGCGAGCACCTGCTGCGCGAGAACGGCATCCCGGTGCTCAAGGTCGATCGCGGCGGCCAGGTGACCTACCACGGTCCCGGCCAGCTCGTCACATATGCGCTCCTCGATCTGCAGCGCGCGAAGCTCGGCGTGCACGAGATGGTGCGGCGGCTCGAAAGCGCCGTGGTACTATGGCTCGGCACGCTGGGCATCCAAGCCCGCGGTAAGCCTTCCGCGCCGGGCGTTTACGCCGTCACCGGAAAAGGCGAGGCGAAGATCGCGGCCCTCGGCTTGCGCGTGCGCCGCGGTTGCAGCTATCACGGGCTTGCGCTGAACGTCGCCATGGACCTTGCACCCTTCGCCGACATCGATCCCTGCGGCTATCCGGGACTCGCGGTGACGCAGCTCGCCGACTTCGGCGTGGCGAAGAGCGTCGACGAAGCCGGCGCGGAGCTGGCGCCCTTTCTGGTGAGAAGCCTCGCCGCGACACCTTCGACATGAGCGAATCTCTCTCTTCGCGCGACGCGCTTTCGAACGCCGCCGGCGTCAAGCACAAGGGCGGCGCCAAGACTTCTCGCTTAGTTGGCAAATACGCGGTGAAGATCGTCGCCGCGCCGCCGCTCCGCAAGCCCGATTGGATCCGCGTGCGCGCGCCCTCGAGCCCGCGTTTCTACGAGATCAAGCGGATCCTGCGCGAGCACCGCCTGCACACCGTGTGCGAGGAAGCCTCCTGCCCGAACATCGGCGAGTGCTTCGGCAAGGGCACCGCGACCTTCATGATCATGGGCGACATCTGCACCCGGCGCTGCCCGTTCTGCGACGTCGGACACGGCCGGCCGCTGCCGCTCGACGCCGATGAGCCGGCCAACCTCGCCGACACGATCGCGGCGCTCGGGCTCGCCTATGTCGTCATCACCAGCGTGGATCGAGACGATCTGCGCGACGGCGGAGCGCAGCATTTCGTCGATTGCATCCGGGCGGCGCGCGAGCGCTCGCCCGCCACGCAGATCGAAGTGCTGGTCCCGGACTTTCGCGGCCGTCTCGAGCGGGCGCTCGAAGTGCTCTCGCAGGCGCCGCCCGACGTGATGAACCACAATCTGGAGACCGTGCCGCGCCTCTACAGGATTGCGCGACCGGGATCCGATTACGCGCATTCGCTGCGGCTGCTCCAGGAGTTCAAGGTGCGCTTCCCGGGGATTCCGACCAAGTCCGGCCTGATGGTCGGATTGGGCGAGACCGACGAGGAGATTCTCGACGTGATGCGCGACATGCGCGCGCACGCAATCGAGATGATCACCATCGGCCAGTACCTGCAGCCCACGCGCGATCACGTGCCGGTCGCGCGCTACGTGCACCCGGATACGTTCTCGATGTTCGAGCGCGAGGCCTATGCGCTCGGCTTCCGGCACGCCGCGGTCGGCGCGCTCGTGCGCTCGTCGTACCACGCCGACCAGCAGGCGCACGGCGTGCTCGCTAGAGCCTGACGTCGGCCCAGTCCGCTCCGGTAAGGCCCCGAAGCTGATCGGGCTTGATGGGAAACACCGAGAACGGCGTCCCGCCCGCAGCCCAGACCGTTGCGAAGTTTTGAAGGTCCTCGTCGAGCAGCAGCTTGACGGGTTGTGAATAGCCGATCGGCGCCACGCCGCCGATGGCGTAACCGGTAGCCGTCCGCACGAAATCGGCATCAGCACGCGCGAGAGCTTCTCCGAGTTTGGCTGCGACCTTGGCTTCGCTGACCCGATTCTCGCCACTTGCGACGACAACGACGGCCTGGCCGCTCGTCTTGCCGCGAAACACGATGGACTTGGCGATCTCGGCCACCGAGCAGCCGATGGCGGCGGCGGCCTCGGCGCTCGTGCGAGTCGAATCTTCGAACTCGACGACCTGGGTTTCGATGCCGGCCTCGCGGAGAAGCTGCAAGGTGCGCAGCGCGGTAGGGTGGCGGGCAGGCTTCATGTTGTGCGGATGGCAGTTGATCGGCCTTGGCGGAATCGGGAGAATAGCGGCGCGATGGTCTGGTTTTTCATCGAGGCCGGTGTCGCGCTTGCGCTCGCGATCTTCATCGTCTGGTTCACGATGGGCGGCCGGCGCAAGCCGCCGGACCCCGACAGGGAGAAAAAGGACTAATGCAGGACGCGCGGCACCGAGAGCGTGAACGGAGGGATCGGCGCGTCGAACTCCTTGCCGTCGTCGGCGACCATCTGATAGGTGCCGCGCATCGTGCCGACCGCCGTTTCGAGATGCGTGCCGCTGGTGTATTCGAAGCTCTCGCCCGGCTTGAGCTGCGGTTGCTGCCCGACCACGCCGAGGCCTTTCACCTCGATCACCTTGCTGTTCGCATCAGTGATCACCCAGTGACGGCTCACGAGCTGCACGGGGACGTTGCCGGTGTTGGTGAGCGTGATCGTGTACGCGAAGACGTACTGGTTCTTGGCCGGATCGGATTGATCCTCGACATAGGTCGACTTCGGCACGACCGTGACCTCGTAGCGCTTCGCTTCCGCCATCGGGTCGTCCCTCACTGATGGATGCGCATGATCGCGTGAGATTATAGCGCCGTGCCCAACTGCCTGATCGCCCCGTCAATTCTCTCCGCCGACTTCTCGCGCCTGGGCGAGGAAGTGCGAGCGGTGATCGCCGCGGGCGCGGACATGATCCATTTCGACGTGATGGACAACCATTACGTTCCCAACCTGACGGTCGGACCGCAGGTGTGCCAGGCGCTCAAGCCGCACGTCACCGTCCCCATCGATGTGCACCTGATGGTGACGCCGGTCGACCGCATCGTGCCCGATTTCGCCAAGGCGGGTGCGTCGATCATCAGCTTTCACCCCGAGGCGTCCGAGCACATCGACCGCACGATCGGCCTGATCCACGACTGCGGCTGCAAAGCGGGGCTCGTCTTCAACCCGGCGACACCGCTCGTCTGGCTCGATCACGTGCTCGACAAGCTCGACCTAGTGCTCATCATGTCGGTGAATCCCGGCTTCGGAGGGCAATCGTTCATCGCCGAGGCGCTCGCCAAGCTCAAGCTCGCGAGGGCCAGAATCGACGCGGTGCATGCGCGCACCGGGCGCGATATCCGGCTCGAGGTCGACGGTGGCGTGAAGGTGGACAACATCGCCGCGATCGCGAAGGCGGGAGCGGATACCTTCGTTGCCGGCTCGGCGATCTTCGGAACGAACGATTACGCGGCCACGATCGCGGCGATGCGAGAGGCCGTTGCCGCCGCGTGCGCGCCGATGCTATAGTCCGGCCATGAGCTTCAACGCTCTTCACTGCAACGAACCCGCCCGGGCAATCCGGGTGCGCGACGACGACTGGCGCTGGTGGCGCCGCTCGTAAGCTCGCGCTCGCGTCGCGCGCCAAGCGACGCATCCTGAAACCGTTGCCGTGCCGAAAGAAGCGTTGAAGCATCATGACCGAAGCCGAGTTCCGCGCGCTCGCCGCGAAAGGCCATAACCGCATACCGCTCGTGCTCGAGTCCTTCGCGGACCTCGACACGCCGCTCTCGCTCTACGTCAAGCTCGCCAACGCGCCGTTCAGCTTCCTGCTCGAATCGGTGGTCGGCGGCGAGCGTTTCGGCCGCTATTCGTTCATCGGGCTTCCCGCGGCCTCGCGCATCCGCGCCCGCGGCCGGGCGATCGAGGTCGAGGACGCGCGCGGCGTGGCCGAACGGCACGAAGGCGATCCGCTCGATTTCATCGCCCAGTTTCAGCGCCGCTACCGCGCGGCTCCGGTCCCCGGCCTGCCTCGTTTCTGCGGCGGACTCGCCGGCTATTTCGCGTACGACACCGTGCGTCACATCGAGACGAAGCTCGCCGGTTCCGCGCCGCCGGCGATCGCGGCGCTGGCGGCTATCCCCGACATTCTGCTGCTGCTGACCGAAGAGCTGGCGGTCGTCGACAACCTCGCCGGCAAGATCTCGCTCATCGTCTACGCCGACCCTGCCCAACCCGGCGCGTATGCCCACGGGCAGGAACGGCTGCAGGCGCTGCGGCGCAAGCTACGCGCCCCAGTCGAGATTCCGCTGCAGCCAGCGACGGCAGCGAAGAGCGAGGCGACAAGCGAATCCGGCGCCGAAGCGTTCCAGGCGGCGGTCGCGCGCGCCCGCGAATACATCGCGGCCGGCGACATCATGCAAGTCGTCCTCTCGCAGCGCATGTCGATGCCGTTCGCTGCGTCGCCGCTGTCGCTGTATCGGGCGCTGCGCTCGCTCAATCCGTCGCCGTACATGTTCTACTACGACTTCGGCGACTTTCACGTCGTCGGCGCCTCCCCGGAGATCCTCGTGCGAAAGGAGGGCGAGACCGTCACACTGCGGCCGATCGCCGGCACGCGGCCGCGCGGCGCGACGCGCGAGACCGACGAGAGGCTGGCCTCCGAGCTACTCGCCGACCCGAAGGAGATCGCCGAGCATGTGATGCTGCTCGATCTCGGCCGCAACGATGTCGGACGCGTTGCATCGATCGGCTCGGTGAAGGTGACCGAGCAGATGGTGATCGAGCGTTACTCGCACGTGATGCACATCGTCTCCAACGTCGATGGCGCGCTGCGGCCGGGCTTGACCGCGCTCGACGTACTGCGTGCATCCTTCCCGGCGGGCACGGTGAGCGGCGCACCGAAGGTGCGTGCGATGGAGATCATCGACGAGCTGGAGCCCTCGCGCCGTGGCATCTACGCCGGCGCGGTGGGCTACATCTCCTTCCAGGGCGATATGGACCTTGCGATCGCCATCCGCACCGCGGTCGTGAAGGACGGCATGCTCTACGCGCAGGTCGGCGCCGGCATCGTGCACGACTCGGTGCCGGAGAACGAGTGGCGAGAGACGCTTTCCAAGGCGCGCGCGCTGCAGCGCGCCGCGGAGATGGTGCAGGCCGGGCTCGACGAAGAGGCATGACGGTGAAGTGCCCCGATCCAGCGTTGCCATCGGCGCATGCGAAGCCCGCGTCTTCCGACAGGGAGCTAGCGGACGATCGCCGCGACGCCGAGCAGCGCGGCGCCCCAGAGGACGAGCGCACCGAGCTTGCGCGGGATGCTCGCGGCCCAGATCCGGTGCAGGAACGGGCGCTCGATCGCGTAATACGAGAGCGCGCTGACCGCGAGCGTGGCCGGGATGCCCGCGGCGAGGACGAGCGCCGGAGAAACCGGCGCCGGAAGATGGGGCGCGATGGCGGCAAGAATCGGAAGGTGCCAGAGGTAGACGCTGTAGCTGACTTCGCCCACCCACACGGCGGGCCGGCTCGCGAACAGGCGGGTCAGCATGCCGTTGCTACGCGCGAGCCCGATGAGCAGGGCGGCGACGGCAGCCGAGACCCACGGCAGGCGGACGAAGGGCGTCGCGTCACCCGCCCACCAGTCCACGTCGTAGATCTCGCACCAGGCGACGAGCGCCACCAGACCGGTTGCGCCCGTCCATGCGCAGGCCTGAGCGGCCGGGGCGCCGGGGCGCAGTGCGCGGGCGATGAATGCGGCGGCCATGCCGGCTGCGAATTCGTCAATGCGAAAGGGAAGCTGAGCGAGAACATCGACTGTGACGCCGCCGACGAACAGCGCCGGTGTGGGTGCGCGATAATACGCGAGAAGCCGCCACGCCAGCGCGATGATCGATGCTCCCGCAACGAATGCGATCAAGCCGACGCGTCGCGCGAGCAGGAAGAGCAGGGGAAACAGGAGGTAGAACTCCCATTCGAAGGGCAGCGACCAGAACACGCCGTTGATCGTTCCGACGGACTCGGACACCGCGTTGTGGAACATCGCGAGATGCAGCGAAAGATCACCGAGGCCGGGCGGCGTACCGGACAGGCGCAGCCACGACGCGGCCAGCAATACGGTCAGGCAGCCGTAGTAGGCCGGATAGACTCGGAGCACGCGGCGAGCGAAGAACGCGCGTACGTCGAACGGCGCCGCCGGGTCGCCACCCTTGGTTGCCTGCCAGGTCAGAACGAATCCCGAGAGCACGAAGAACAGGTCCACGCCGAGCCAGCCGGTCGAGAAGATCGCGTGCAACGACACCGGTGGGGATGCCGACACTTTCCAGGCATGGAACACCAGCACCCATCCGGCCGCGAGCGCGCGCACTCCGGTCAGCGCCGGAATGCGTTCGGCGGCGGCGATGCGCGCGGCGGCTGCCGTTTCGGGAGAGCGAGCGGCGAAGGAAGTGGCCATGGCGGTCGTGCAGCGCGCGCGGCGGGGACAATTCTATGCGATCGGTTGCTGCGCCGCAGACCGGGATGCGGCGCAAGGTCGCACTCGCCGGAGTTCGTATGAACGTGCTGATGATCGACAACTACGACAGCTTCACCTACAACCTCGTGCAGTACCTGGGCGAGCTGGGCGCCGACGTGCAAGTCTATCGCAACGACGCGCTCACGCTCGAACAGATCGCCGCCTGGAAGCCCGAGAAGATCGTGCTCTCGCCCGGGCCCTGCACACCCTCCGAAGCCGGCATCTGCGTGCCATTGATCCAGCGCTTTGCGGGCAAGATGCCGATCCTTGGCGTCTGCCTCGGGCACCAGGCGATCGGCCAGGCGTTCGGCGGCAGGATCGTGCGTGCCGCGCGGGTGATGCACGGCAAGCTCTCCGAAGTCAGGCATCGCGGAGCGGGTGTTTTCTCGGGCCTCGAGAGCCCGCTCACGGCCACGCGCTATCATTCGCTCGCGATCGAGCGCGCGAGCCTGCCCCCGTGCCTCGAGATCACCGCAGAGAGCGACGACGGCGAGATCATGGGAGTGCGCCATCGCGACGCGGCGGTCGAGGGCGTGCAGTTCCACCCGGAGGCGATCCTGACCGAGCAGGGGCACGAGCTGCTCGCGAATTTTCTGAAGTATTGATGGTCGGGTGAATCCGGCCCTGCGAACGAGAGAATCATGACAATCAGCATGCAGGAAGCGCTCCAGCGCACGATCGAGCACCGCGAGATCTTCCACGACGAGATGCTCGCGCTGATGCGCAAGATCATGAGCGGCGATGCAACTCCCGTGATGATCGCCGCGCTCACCGTGGGCTTGCGCGTGAAGAAGGAAACGATCGGCGAAATCGCTGCGGCGGCGCAGGTAATGCGCGAGTTCTCGACCCGGGTCGAAGTCTCCGATCGCGAGCAGCTGCTCGACATCGTCGGGACCGGCGGCGACGCCTCGCACACCTTCAACATCTCGACCGCGGCGATGTTCGTCGCTGCGGGGGCCGGCGCGCGCGTGGCGAAGCATGGAAACCGCTCGGTATCGTCCAAGTCGGGAAGCGCCGACGTCCTCGAGGCCCTCGGCGCGAACATCATGCTCGCGCCGGCCCAGGTTGCGCGCTGCATCGACGAGACCGGCGTGGGCTTCATGTTCGCGCCCAATCATCACGGTGCGATGAAACACGCCGCGCCGGTGCGCAAAGAGCTGGGCGTGCGCACGATCTTCAACATTCTCGGGCCGCTCACCAATCCCGCGGGCGCGGGGAATCAGCTCGTCGGCGTCTTTCATCCGGACCTGGTCGGTATTCACGTGCGCGTTCTGCAGCGGCTTGGCGCCAGGCACGTGCTCGTCGTCTACGGCAAGGACGGCATGGACGAGGTGTCACTCGGCGCCGCGACGATGGTGGGGGAGTTGAAGGACGGCGAGGTGCGCGAATACGAGATCCACCCGGAGGATTTCGGCTTGCACATGAAGTCCAACCGCGGGCTCAAGGTGAGCGGCGCCGCAGAATCGAAGGAGATGGTGCTCGAGGCGCTGTCGAACGTCGACGGCACGCCGCGCGAGATCGTGGTCTTCAACGCCGGCACCGCGCTCTACGCGGCTGGGATCGTGCCGTCGATCGTGGAGGGCATCGCGCAGGCGCGCGAGGCGATTGCCTCGGGCGCGGCGAAGAAGAAGCTCAACGAGTTCGTGGCGGTCACGCAGAAGCTCGCGAAAGGCTAGAGGCCGGCCGTGTCCGACATCCTTGCCCGGATCCTCGCCGCCAAGGCGAAGGAAGTCGCGGCTGCACGGCAGGCGCGGCCGCTCGCGCTTTTGGTGGAAGAGGGGCGGCAGCAGCAGCCGCCGCGCGACTTCGCCGGCGCGCTCCGCGCGAAGATCGCGGCCGGAGAACCGGCGGTGATCGCCGAAATGAAGAAGGCGAGCCCCAGCCGCGGCGTGCTGCGGCCGATCTACGAGCCGGCTGCGATCGCGCGCCGCTACGAAATCGGAGGGGCGGCCTGCATTTCGGTGCTCACCGACCGCGAATTCTTCCTGGGTGCTCCGGAGCATCTGCGCGCCGTGCGTGCGGCTTGCAAGCTGCCGCTGCTGCGCAAGGACTTCATCGTCGATCCTTACCAGATCGCCGAGGCGCGCGCGCTCGGCGCGGACGCGATCCTGCTGATCGTCGCCGCGCTGGACGACGCGCGGCTGACCACGCTCGAAGCGACGGCGTCGTCGTTCGGCATGGCGGTGCTCGTCGAAGTGCACGATGCGGAGGAGCTCGCGCGTGCGCTCATGCTCGCTGCGCCGCTCATCGGCATCAACAACCGTGACTTGAAGAGCTTCGAGGTGCGGCTGGAAACCACGCTCGACCTCCTGCCGTGGGTGCCGCCCGAGCGCCTAGTCGTCGCCGAGAGCGGCATCCTCGCGCCGGAGGACGTCGCGCGCCTGCGCTCGGCCGGGGTGCAGGCTTTTCTCGTCGGCGAGGCTTTGATGCGAGCGGCCGACCCCGGCGCGGCGCTGGCGGCGCTGTTGCGCTAACCGACGGCTGGTATCATTGCCGGCCTTGGCCTGAAGGCGGCATTCGCCGCGCCCCGGGGGATTCGCGTGTCGGCGATCGCCGTCGAGAACGTCAGCAAGCACTGGGCGACCGCCGAAGGGCAGGTCCGCGCGGTCGACGCGCTTTCCTTCGCGCTCGACGAAGGCACGCTCAATGTCCTGCTCGGACCGTCGGGCTGCGGCAAGTCCACCACGCTGCGCCTGATCGCGGGGCTGGAAGCGGCCGACACGGGCCGCATCTCCATCGCCGGACGCGACGTGACGCATCTACCGCCAGCGCAGCGCAACATCGCGATGGTGTTCCAGTCGTACGCGCTGTTTCCGCACTTGTCGGTCGCCGAGAACATCGTCTTCGGACTCAGGGTGCGCCGGGTGGCGCCCGTCGAGCGCGCTCGACGGCTGCAGCGCATCGCGGGACTCCTCGGCCTGTCGAAGCTTCTCGATCGCAAGCCCAATCAGCTCTCGGGCGGCCAACAGCAGCGGGTCGCACTGGGCCGGGCCATTATCGCCGAGGCGCCGGTGTGCCTGATGGACGAGCCGTTGTCCAATCTCGATGCCCAGCTTCGCGCCGAGATGCGGCAGGAGATCCGGCATCTGCAGCGCGCGCTGTCGATCACCATGGTCTACGTGACGCACGATCAGGTCGAGGCGATGTCGATGGCCGATCGCGTGATCCTGCTCTCGGGCGGGAAGATCGTCCAGAACGGCACGCCGGCGGATCTCTACGAGATGCCGGCCGACACTTTCGTCGCGCGCTTCATCGGCACGCCGCCGATGAATCTGCTCGCGCTGGAGGTGGGTCCGCGAGGCGCCGTGATCGCCGGAACGCAGGGTCCGGCCGTGGCGCCGGTCGAGCTCGCAGGCGCGAGGCTCGGCGTGCGGCCGGAGCACATCGCGCTCGCGCGCGAGGGCGGCGTCGACGCGCGCGTGGAGAGCGTCGAATACCTTGGCGCCGACTCCTTGCTGCAGTGTCGTGTCGGCGCGCAATCCATCGCGGTGCGCGTCGGCGGCCGTGTCGGGTTGTCGGCCGGCGATCCCGCGCGTCTTGCGTGGGCGGGAGGCGCGCAGCACTTCTTCGACGGCGCGAGCGGAGCGAGGTGCGAGATCGAGCGCAGTCATCGCAGTGCAACGATGTTCGCCTGATAGTCGGGTTGCATTTCTCGAAAAAGCGAGGAGGAGGCAAACATGAAACGCGGGGGATTCGTACGCATGCTGGCGGCCCTGGGGAGCGCAGCGCTCTGCACGCTCGCGCTGGCGCAGGCGCCGGTGGAGATCTCGTTCTACTACCCGGTTGCGGTCGGCGGACCGATCACCAAGATCGTCGACGGGCTCGCCGCGGACTTCGAGAAGGAGAACCCCGGGATCAAAGTGCGGCCGATCTATGCGGGCGCATACCAGGAGGCGCTCACCAAAGCGCTCACCGCAGTAAAGGGCGGCGACGCACCGACAACCGCGGTGCTGCTCTCGACCGACATGTACACGCTGATCGACGAAGACGCGGTCGTCCCCTTCGACGGATTGATCAAGACGCCGGAGGACCAAGCCTGGGTCAAGGGCTTCTATCCCGCGTTCATGGAGAACAGCCAGACCGGCGGCAGGATCTGGGGCATTCCGTTCCAGCGCTCGACGATCGTGCTGTACTGGAACAAAGAGATGTTCAAGGAAGCGGGGCTCGACCCGAACAAGCCGCCGGCGACCTGGGCCGAGATGACCGCCTACGCGCAGAAGCTCACCAAGCGCGACGCCTCCGGCAAGGTCACGCAATGGGGCGTGCAGATTCCTTCAACCGGGTTTCCATATTGGTTGTTCCAGGCACTCACGACCGAGAACGACACAAGGCTCATGAACCCGGCCGGCACCGAAACCTACTACGACAAGCCAGGGGTCATCGAGGCGCTGCAATACTGGCTCGATCTTGTCAACAAGTACAAGGTGCATCCGGAAGGCATCGTCGATTGGGGCACCACGCCGAAGGACTTCTTCGAGCGCAAGATGGCGATGATGTGGACCACCACCGGCAATCTCACCAACGTGCGCGCGAACGCCAAGTTCGACTTCGGCGTGGCGATGCTGCCTGCGAACAAGCGGCGCGGCAGCCCGACGGGCGGTGGGAACTTCTATCTCTTTAAGCAGGCCAGCCCCACACAGCAGGCGGCGGCGTTCAAGTTCATCAAGTGGATCACGTCGCCCTCCCGCGCGGCGCAGTGGGGCATCGATACCGGCTATGTCGCGGTGCGCCCCGACGCATGGGAAACGCCGGCGATGAAGAACTACGTCGCGGGTTTTCCCGCGGCGGCGGTCGCGCGCGACCAGTTGCCGTATGCGGTCGCCGAGCTGTCGACTCACGACAACCAGCGCGTCACCAAGGCGCTCAACGACGGGCTGCAGGCTGCGCTCACCGGAACGAAGAGCTCGGAGCAGGCGATGAAGGACGCGCAGCGCGAAGCGGAACGGCTCCTGCGGCCTTATCGCAAATGAGCGCAAATAAGCGCAAATAAGAAGAACGGGGCCGGTCCGAGCTTCAACCCGACTCCATTTATCGAGATGACGCGGACGGCGCAATGGCTGTACGGCTGGCTGCTCCTGCTGCCGGCCGCGGCGCTGCTGGCGCTGTTCACGCACTATCCGGCGGCGGCGACGGCGTGGCACAGCTTCTTTTCGACGCCGAAGGGGACGCGACCGCCCGCCTACGTCGGCATCGACAATTACGCGCAACTCGTCGACGACCCGATCTTCTGGCAGTCGCTGTCGAACAACCTCTGGTACGCGGCCGGCACGATCCCGCTGTCGATCGCGCTCGCGCTCCTGATGGCGGCCTGGGTCAACGGCAAGCTCGTCGGCCGCGGGCTCCTGCGCCTTGCGTATTTCACGCCGACCGTGCTGCCCATGATCGCCGTGGCGAACATCTGGCTCTTCTTCTACACGCCGGAGTACGGACTGGTGGAGAAGATCGGCAGCGCGCTCGGCTTTGCGGCGCACAACTGGCTCGGGAGCAAGAACACCGCGCTCGGCTGCCTGATGGCGGTCGCGGTGTGGAAGGAGGCCGGGTTTTTCATGATCTTCTATCTCGCAGCGCTGCAGCAGATTTCGCCGCAACTCGCCGAAGCGGCGGCGATCGAAGGCGCCTCGCGCTGGTATTTCTTCCGCCGCGTTACCTTTCCGCTGCTGATGCCCACCACGCTCTTCGTGCTCGTCAACGCGGTGATCAACGCGTTTCGCCTGGTCGATCACATCGTCGTGATGACGCGCGGCGGGCCAGACAACGCGACCGAGTTGCTCCTTTACTATATCTACGAGATCGGCTTCCGTTTCTGGGACACGGCGTACGCCGCGGCGCTCACGATGGTGCTCCTCACCGTGCTCGCGCTCGTCGCGCTGGGACAGTTCTGGTTCCTCGACCGACGGGTACATTACCAGTGAGCGCTGCGGTTTACCGCGCAACGGGAGTCGCGCGCGGCCTGGAGACCGCGGGCGCGTGGCTGCTCGGCGCGCTATGGATCCTGCCGCTCGCCTACGCGCTCTGGACGGCGTTCCATCCTGGTGAATTCTCAACGCGCTTCGTGCTCGCGGCGCCGCTGACGCTCGCCAACTTCGCCAAGGCTTGGGCTGCGGCGCCCTTCGCGCGCTACTTCGTCAACACCGTGATACTTTGCACGATGATCCTTGCCATGCAGCTACTCCTTTGCACGCTCGCAGCCTATGCCTTCGCGCGCTTCGAGTTTCCGGGCCGCACGATCGCTTTCGCACTGGTGCTGGTGCAGCTCATGGTGACCCCTGACGTGCTGATCGTCGAGAACTACCGCACGATGAGCGCGCTGGGTCTGCGCGACACGATCGTAGCGATCGGGCTGCCGTACGTGGCGAGCGCGTTCGGCATCTTCCTGCTGCGGCAGACCTTCAAGACGGTGCCGAAGGAGCTCGACGAGGCGGCGCGCGTCGAGGGCTGCTCGCCACTGCAGGTGCTGTGGAAAGTCTACGTGCCGCTCGCCCGGCCCGTGTATCTGGCCTATGCGCTGGTGAGCGTGAGCTACCACTGGAACAATTTCCTGTGGCCGCTGATCATAACCAATTCGGTGGAGTCGCGGCCGCTGACGGTAGGCCTGCAGGTATTCTCGGGCACCGATCAGGGCATCGACTGGTCGATCATCACTGCTGCGACGCTGCTTACCACGGCGCCGTTGCTGATCGGATTCCTTCTCTTCCAGCGCCAATTCGTACAATCGTTCATGCGAGCCGGTATCAAATGAAGCTCATCACCTGGAACGTGCAATGGTGCCGCGGCGTCGACACGAGAGTCGACCCGGCACGGATCGTCAGGGAGGCGAAGGCGATCGCCGATTTCGACGTGCTCTGCCTGCAGGAGATCGCGAATAATTTTCCCGATCCTCGCCTTGCCGGCAGCCGCGGCGAGAACCAGTTCGCGGAAATCGCGCGCCTGCTGCCGGACTATCAGCCGGTGCCCGGCGTGGCGGTCGACGTTCCCGCCGAGGAAGGCGGACGCCGCCATTTCGGCACCATGATCCTGTCGCGCCTTCCCGTCGGCCAGGTGTTCCGTCATCTGCTGCCCTACCCGGTCGATCCCGAGGTCAACGGCATGCCCCGCATCGCTTTGGAGGCGGTCGTCCAGGCACGCTTCGGCGCGGTGCGCGTGATCACGACGCACCTCGAATACTACGGACGCAAGAAACGCACGGCGCAGGTCGAGGCACTGCGCGCCATCTACGCGGAAGGCAGCCGCCACGCGCGCCTCGGGAGCATCACTGACACCGACGGCGGGCCGTTCCACACCTACGTGCGGCCGTC
>DATJWL010000023.1:0-17219 GCA_035501215.1 Casimicrobiaceae bacterium | reverse complement strand
GAGCAGCAGCAGCACTGCGGCGATGAACGCCATCAGGATTTTTTTCTCTACCGACAAGGTGTCGAGCATGGTCCGGATCGCCGTGCGCGGCGGAGCCAATCAAGCTCCACGCCACCTATTGCACCGCAATGGATTTGAATGTAATTTTCTCTGTTCGACTGCCGTTCGCTCCGCGCCCCGCGATGACCGCCCTCACGCTCTACGACAAGCTCTGGGACAGCCACGTGGTTCGCACGGAGAGCGACGGCACTACGCTGCTCTACGTCGATCGCCATCTGGTGCACGAAGTCACCAGCCCCCAGGCGTTCGAAGGACTGAAGCTCGCCGGCCGCAAGCCCTGGCGCAGCGGCTCCATCATCGCCACCGCCGATCATAATACGCCGACCCTGCACTGGGAGCAGGGGATTACCGATCCGACCTCGCGCATCCAGGTCGACGCGCTCGATCGCAACATCCGCGAGTTTGGCGCGAAAGCGTATTTCCCGTTCCGCGACCTGCGCCAGGGCATCGTTCACGTCATCGGCCCCGAGAACGGCGCGACCCTGCCCGGCATGACCGTGGTTTGCGGCGACTCGCACACGAGCACGCACGGCGCCTTCGGCTGTCTCGCTTTCGGCATCGGCACTTCGGAGGTCGAGCACGTGCTCGCCACGCAGTGCCTGCTCACGCGCAAATCGAAAGCGATGCTCGTCAGCGTGAATGGCGTCCTGCCATTCGGTTGCACCGCCAAGGACATTGCGCTCGCGATCATCGGCAAGATCGGCACGGCCGGCGGAACCGGCTACGCGATCGAGTTCGGCGGCGCCGCGATCCGCGCCCTGTCGATGGAGGGCCGGATGACCGTGTGCAACATGGCGATCGAGGCCGGCGCGCGCTCCGGCATGGTCGCGGTCGACGAGACCACGATCGCCTATCTGGAAGGCCGGCCGTTCGCGCCGAAGGGCGAGACGTGGAATCGCGCCGTCGCTCACTGGCGCTCGCTGAACTCCGATCCGGACGCGCGTTTCGATCGAGTCGTCATGCTCGATGCGGCGACGATCGCGCCGCAGGTGACCTGGGGCACTTCGCCCGAGATGGTGACCACCATCGAAGGCCGGGTCCCCGACCCGGACAAAGAGAAGGACCCGATCGTGCGCGAGGGCATCGAGCGCGCTCTGACCTACATGGGCCTCGAGCCGAACACTGCGATGCAGGACATCGCGATCGACAAGGTGTTCATCGGCTCGTGCACCAACTCGCGCATCGAGGACCTGCGCGCCGCGGCGTCGATCGTACGCGGCCAGCGCAAGGCCGACAACGTGAAGCTCGCGCTGGTGGTTCCCGGTTCGGGTCAGGTGAAGCAGCAGGCGGAGCGGGAAGGCCTCGATCGGATCTTCACCGCGGCAGGCTTCGAGTGGCGCGAGCCCGGATGCTCGATGTGCCTCGGCATGAACGAGGATCGCCTCGGGCCGGGCGAGCGTTGCGCGTCGACGTCGAATCGCAACTTCGAGGGCCGCCAGGGTCCCGGCGGACGCACGCACCTCGTGAGCCCCGCGATGGCGGCGGCGGCCGCGATTGCCGGGCATTTCGTCGACGTGCGTCGGCTCGGATGATGCAGCCCTTTCGCGCCCTCACCGGGCTGGTGGCGCCGCTCGACCGAGCCAACGTCGACACCGACGCCATCATCCCGAAGCGGTTCCTGAAGTCGATCAACCGCACCGGCTTCGGGCCCAACCTGTTCGACGCATGGCGCTATCTCGATCGCGGCGAGCCGGGGAACGATCCGGCTAGGCGCCCGCTCAGCCCCGACTTCGTGCTGAACCAGCCACGCTACCAGGGCGCGCAGATATTGCTCGCGCGCCGCAACTTCGGCTGCGGCAGCTCGCGCGAGCACGCGCCGTGGGCGCTGCTCGACTACGGCTTTCGCGCGCTCATTGCGCCCTCGTTCGGCGACATCTTCTTCAACAACTGCTTCAAGAACGGTTTGCTCCCCGTCGTCCTGCCGGCGCATGAGATCGACCGCCTTTTCCATGAGACCGAAGCCTTTCCCGGGTTCCGGCTCAGCGTCGACCTCGAGCAGCAGAGCGTTTCGACGCTCGACGGCGCGCACATCTTTCGCTTCGAGATCGAACCCTTCCGCAAGCATTGCCTGCTGAACGGGCTCGACGAGATCGCGCTCACGCTCACGCACGCGGACGAGATCCGCGCCTTCGAGGCGAAGCACCTCGCCGAGAAGCCCTGGCTCGCCTGAACGGCGAGGGTTTCCGCGCGACCACCGATTCGCGGACCAGGAGAACGATCGTGCCCGGTTCGATGAAAATCGTGCTGCTCCCCGGCGACGGCATCGGCCCGGAGATCGTCGGCGAAGCGCAGCGCCTCCTCGAACGGCTTCGCGGAGACGGGCTTCCGATCGAGATTGCAACGGCGCCGATCGGCGGTGCCGGCTACGACGAAGCGGGCGAGCCGCTGCCCGCGCGCACGCTAGAACTCGCCCGCTCTGCCCACGCCGTGCTGCTGGGCGCCGTCGGCGGTCCACGCTACGACTCGCTGCCGCGGACGCTTCGGCCCGAGCAGGGCATCCTCGCGATCCGCAAAGCGCTGGGACTCTTCGCCAACCTCCGGCCAGCGCTCCTCTACCCCGAGCTCGCCGCCATTTCGTCGCTCAAGCCCGAGATCGTCGCCGGGCTCGATCTCATGATCGTGCGCGAGCTGACCGGCGACATCTATTTTGGAGCTCCGCGCGGCCGGCGCAGGAACGCAACCGGCGAGAGCGAAGGTTTCGATACGATGCTCTACAGCGAGCCGGAGGTTGCGCGCATCGCGCGCGTCGCGTTCGGGATCGCCCGCAAGCGCGCGCGCAAGCTCTGCTCGGTAGACAAGGCGAACGTGCTCGACACTTCCCTCCTCTGGCGCGAAGTCGTCACGGCGACGGCCGCCGAATATCCAGAGGTCGCGCTCACGCACATGTACGTCGACAACGCCGCGATGCAGCTCGTGCGCGATCCGAAGCAGTTCGATGTCATTGTGACCGGCAACATGTTCGGCGACATTCTTTCGGACGAAGCATCGATGCTCGCCGGCTCGATCGGGATGCTGCCTTCGGCCTCGCTCGACGCGAACGGCAAGGGCCTCTACGAGCCGATTCACGGCTCGGCTCCGGACCTCGCCGGGCGCAACCTGGCCAATCCGCTGGCGACCATCCTGTCCGCGGCCATGATGTTCCGCTACACGTTCTCGCGCCCGGACGTGGCCGCACGGATCGAGGCCGCGGTACGGCGCGTGCTGGGGGAGGGTTGTCGTACCGTGGACATCGCGCGTCCCGGAGAGCGAACGATCGGAACGCGCGAGATGGGCGAAGCCGTTGCGGCGGCGCTATGACGAGCGGCCATCCCATCGTCGTGCGCCGTGCCGAGCCCGGCGACGCCGAAGCGATTCACGCCACCTTCCTCGGCCCGCGCGCGATCGCGGGCACGCTGCAATTGCCGTATCCTTCGGTGGAGGCGTGGCGGAAGCGTATCAGCGAATTCGCACCGGAGGACTATCTGCTCGTGGCGACGATCGCCGGCGAAGTCGTCGGCAACCTCGGACTGCACGCGGGATCGAAATCGCCGCGGCGGCGTCACGTCGGATACCTCGGCATGGCCGTGCGCGACGACCGTCAGCGGCGCGGCGTGGGCACCGCACTGATGCAGGCGGCGATCGATCTCGCCGATCGCTGGCTCAATTACCGGAGGCTCGAGCTGACCGTGTACACCGACAACATTGCGGCGTTCGAGCTGTATCGTAAATTCGGATTCGCGATCGAAGGCACCTGCAGGGCTTACGCTTTTCGGGACGGCGCCTACGTCGACGCGTACATGATGGCGCGCCTGCACCCCGACCTCGGTTCGGGCGTTGCGGGCGCCAACGAATGATCAACGGCTGATCAGGGATGATGCGAGTTGGAATCGTCGGCTGGCGCGGCATGGTGGGCTCGGTGCTGCTGCAGCGCATGCTCGAAGAAAACGACTTCGCGTCGATCGACGCCGAGTTCTTCACGACGTCGAACGTCGGCGGCGCGGCTCCCACGATCGGCAAGCGAACCGGAGCGCTCAGGGACGCGAACGACCTCAAGGCGCTCGCGGCGAACGACGTGGTCATGAGCTGTCAGGGGAGCGATTACACCTCGGCCGTCTATCCGAAGCTTCGCGGGGCGGGATGGAAAGGCTACTGGATCGACGCGGCCAAAACGCTGCGCATGCAGGACGACGCGGTGATCATCCTCGACCCCGTCAATCGCGGGGTCATCGACGCGGCGCTGGCGAAGGGAGTGCGCAACTACATCGGCGGCAATTGCACGGTTTCGCTGATGATGATGGCGCTGGCGGGACTCTTTCAGCGCGACGTGATCGAGTGGGTCACCTGCATGACCTACCAGGCGGCCTCGGGCGCCGGCGCGCAGACGATGCGCGAGCTGGTGCAGCAGATGGGGGAGGCGCATCTCGCCGCGAAGAGCCTGCTCGACGATCCGGACTCGGGCATCCTCGACATCGACCGCGAGATCGCCGGCATCCTGCGCGACGAGAGGATGCCCACCGAGCACACCGGCGTCCCGCTGGCGGGAAGCCTCATCCCCTGGATCGACCGCGATCTCGGCAACGGCATGAGCCTCGAGGAATGGAAGGGCGGCGCCGAGGCCAACAAGATCCTGGCGCGCGCTCGCGGCGCGCAGATTCCGGTCGAGTCGATCTGCGTGCGCATCGGCGCCATGCGCTGCCACAGCCAGGCGCTCACCATCAAGCTCTCTCGCGACCTTCCGCTCGCGGAGATCGAGTCGATGCTCGCTGCCGGCAATCCCTGGGTCCGGGTCGTGCCCAATACGCGCGAGGAAAGCATCAAGCGACTCACGCCCGCAGCCGTTACCGGGACCATGGAGGTGCCGATCGGAAGGCTGCGCAAGCTTTCGATCGGACCCGGTACGCTCGCCGCCTTCACCGTCGGCGATCAACTGTTGTGGGGGGCTGCGGAGCCGCTGCGGCGAATGCTGCGCATCCTGCTCGAGCGCTGAACCACATCCGAGCATCGCGACGGCGTCGCTCTTGCTGGTTTCGTGCGCGACGGCGGGCAGGCGAGCATGCTCGACTCCTTTCGCTCGGTTTTATGCCTGATCGCTAAGACCCGCCGCTTCCGGCTCCACGAGGCGACACCGTTACAACAGCCGGGTGACGCGGGTTCCCACGCCGCAATGAACCCACAACATCTTGTGACAGTTTCGCATTGGCTTCCCACAATTGGGGCTCGACGATCAATGCGCCCACTGGGGTCGGAAGGCCGCCGAAGCCTATGTTTGTGCCAAAAAAATAAGCTAATACCGAGGTTTAGCTTGCACGGCTAACTCCATGATGTTAAGTTAGCTTGGGTTATAAGCCTATTGAGGGCGGCATGCGAGCAAAACCCTGGATCACTTGCGGCTTGATGGCAGGCGTCGCATCACTGCCTGTCTCGGCGCTTGCGTTGGGGCTCGGCAGGCTCACGGTGGATTCCGCTCTCGGGCAGCCGCTCTCGGCGCGCGTCGAACTAACCGCTGCACAAAAAGACGAGCTCGATACTCTGCAGGCGAAGATCGCCGAGCCTTCCGTCTATCGTGATAACAACGTCCAGTACCCGCCCGGCGTTGCGCGCGCTCGCGTCAGCGTCGAGCAGGGGCCGAACAACAGCTATTACCTCAAGGTCGCCACACCGCAGGCGCTCAACGAGCCGTTCATCGACCTGATCGTCGAGGTGAACTGGGCGACCGGCCGCGTCGTCCGCAATTACACCTTCCTGCTCGACCCGCCCGGCGCGGGCGAAACGCAAGCCGTCGAGCCGGTGGCGCCGGTGCGCGGCGCGGAGCGCGCGCCCGCGCGGCGTGCGGCGGAATCGGTTGCGGGACCGCGAGCCGGCGCAGGCGGCGCAGGCGACAACACCTACACGGTGAAGCGCGGCGACACGCTGTCGAAGATCGCCAAGGAATACAAACCCGCCGACGTCACGCTCGAGCAGATGCTGGTTGCGCTCTTCCGCAGCAACGAAAGCGCGTTCGACGGCAAGAACATGAACCGTCTGCGCAGCGGTCAGATACTCAACATCCCGCCTGCGGATCAGCCCGGACTGGTGGGTAAGAGCGAAGCGACGCAGGTGGTGAGAGTCCAGGCCGCCGATTGGCGTGCGTATCGCGATCGCGTCGCCGCGGCGGCGCCGACGACGGGAGCCGAGCCGACCCGGCAAGCGGCAGGCGGCAGGATCAGCACTGCCGTGGAGGAGAAGGGCGCGGCGCCGCAGGCCGGCAAGGACCAGCTCAAGGTTTCGCGTGAAGCGGGCAAGGGCGTTGGCGCCGGCGTCGCGCAAGCCGAAGACACCGCGGCGAAGGATCGCGCATTGCGCGAGGCGAATTCTCGCATCGCGGAGCTCGAGAGCACGCTGAAGAACATGCAGAAGGCGGTCGAGCTCAAGAGCCAGACGATGGCTGATATGCAGAAGCAGGCCGATGCGGGGAAGGGTGCGAAAGGGGTCGAACCGTCGAAGTCGGGAACGACTACCGCCGGCGCAGCGCCGGTCGCCCCTCCAGCCACCGCGCAAGCGCCTGCCGCGCAAACGCCAGCACCGGCCGCGCAGGCGCCCGCCACGGCTGCGCCATCCGCGTCGTCGCCCACTGCGCCGGTAACATCGGCCGGCGCGCCCACTCCCCAAGCGAAGGCGCCGGAAACCACAGCGACCGAAACGAAGCCGACGGAAACCAAGGCGCCCGAGGCGGCTCCGAGCGTTCCCGCGACGGAAGCCAAAGCACCCGACGCGCAAGCTGCCGAAAGCAAAGTCTCGCCAGCTCAACCCAAGGCAACCAAGGCGAAGGCAGCGCCTCCACCGCCGCCCTCCTTCATCGACGATCTTTACGCGAATACGCCGACCTGGGCCATCGGTGCCGGTGCGCTGGTGTTGCTCGGCGGCATCGCCTCGATCATCGTGACGCGCCGGCGCAAGACGACGAAGTTCGAGGACAGCATCATCTCCGGGACGGACATCAAGACCAACACGGTGTTCGGCTCGACCGGCGGCGGCGTCGTCAACACGGGTGACAATTCGCTCGCGAGCGACTTCAGCCGCGAGGGCCTGGGCAACATCGACACCGATGAGGTCGACCCGATCGCTGAAGCGGAGGTCTATCTCGCTTATGGACGCGACGCGCAAGCCGAAGAAATTCTCAAGGAGGCCTTGAAGAAGGACCCGCAGCGGCAGGAGATCTACCTCAAGCTGCTCGAGATCCACGCGCAGCACAACAAGCCATCCGCCTTCGAGACGGTCGCGAGCGAGCTCTATTCGGTCTCCGGCGGCCAGGGCGAGGTTTGGCAAAAGGCGATGGCGCTCGGGCGGCAACTCGATCCGAACAATCCGATGTTCACCGAAGGGGCAGGCGCAGCGGCTTTCGCTGCTGCGGCCGCGGAGCCGAAACCCGTGGCTGCGCCAGAAGAAGCCGGCGAGCCGACCCTTCCGTCTCCGGCGGTCGAAGCGACGGCGGCTGCTCCGGCTGCCGCACCGCAAGCCGCCCGATCGGTCGACTTCACGCTCGACGAAGAGATTTCGTTTTCGCCGACTTCCGGTGAGTCCTCCGACGTGAAGACGCCAGCCGCGATTCTTGCCGGCGCCGCGGAACAGGTCGCCAAGTCGACGCGCACAGCCGCTGCGGGCGCTGCGGGGTTTGCGGGTACGGCAGCGGCCGCCGCCAAGAGTACCGACAGCAAGCGCACCGCCCCGTTTGATGACGTTTCCTTCGGTCCGGAGTCGGTCCCCAGGTTCGACCTCGACTTCAATCTCGACGAGCCATCGAAGCCCGGTCCGCCGATGTCGACGCCCGTGACTTCGATTTCGCCGAAACCTGCTCCGAAACCCGCTGCGCCCGAGCCTGCGCTGGCTGCGGTGGCTGCCGGCGCTCCGGCGCCGCAGCTTGCGCGTCCCGCGGCGGCGATCGAGCTCGACAAGCTCGACCTCGCGTTCGACCCGCAGCGCTCGACCTTCGAAGATCCCACCCCTTCCGTGCTGGACGGACAATGGCACGATGCCGCAACGAAGCTCGACCTCGCGAAGGCCTATCAGGAGATGGGCGACGTCGAGGGGGCGCGCGAGATTCTGCAGGAAGTGCTGCACGAGGGCGACGACCAGCAGAAAGCCGAAGCGCAAGGACTGCTCGCCAAGCTGGCCTAAGTCAACCAAGCTCGATAAACTCAGTTGACGGCGGCTCGGATGAGCCGCCGTTTTTTTCATGCGCATCGCACTCGGGATCGAATACGACGGCGCTCCGTTCCACGGCTGGCAGTCGCAGGCCGACGGAAGCGGAGTGCAGGACGCGCTCGAGCGGGCGCTCGCCTCCGTTGCGGGGACGCCGGTCACCGCGGTCGCCGCCGGTCGCACCGATGCCGGGGTGCACGCGACGCTGCAGGTCGCGCACTTCGACAGCGAGGCTGCGCGCCCCGAGACGGCGTGGGTACGCGGAGTGAACGCTTCGCTTCCCGAAGCGATCGCCGTGCGCTGGTCGCTCCCCGTGCCGGGCGAGTTCCACGCCCGCTTCTCCGCCACGGGCCGGCATTACACCTATCTGCTGCTCGACCGGCCGGTCCGGCCTGCTCTCTTGCGTACGCGCGTGGGCTGGTACCATCGTCCGCTCGCGGTCGATGCGATGCGCCGCGCCTCGGAGGCGCTCGTCGGCAGGCACGACTTTTCCGCATTCAGGGCTGCGGAATGCCAGGCGAAATCGCCGCTGAAGACGCTCGACCGAATCGATATCGCCCGCGACGACGAGATGATCCGCTTCGATCTGCATGCCGACGCTTTCCTGCAGCACATGGTGCGCAACATCGTTGGCGCGCTCGTGTGCGTCGGCGCCGGGCGCGAGTCGCCAACGTGGGTTCGCGAGCTCCTCGCAGGACGCGATCGCACGCGCGGGGCGCCCACGTTCTCGGCGGCCGGCCTCTATCTCACCGGCGTGGACTATCCCGCGCGCTGGAATCTGCCGGCAACCGTTGCGCCGCTTCGGGTACCGCAATGCTGAGCGGCAGCGGCACGCGCACGCGCGTCAAGATCTGCGGCATCACGCGCGTCGAAGACGGCGTGGCCGCGGCGCGCGCCGGCGCCGATGCCATCGGGCTGGTCTTCTGGCCCGGCACGCCGCGCTGCGTGAATTTCGAGCAGGCCGGCGGGATCGTCGCCGCGCTGCCTGCGTTCGTGACGGTGGTGGGACTTTTCGTCGACCCGCAGCCCGACGCGGTACGAGCGGCGCTCGCCGCCGTTCCGCTCGATCTTCTGCAGTTTCACGGCAGCGAGTTGCCGGAGTTTTGCGCAAGCTTCGCACGTCCCTACATCAAGGCGGTGCCGGTGAAGCCGGGAGGCGATTTGTTACAATACGCGAATCGATTCTCGAGCGCGCGCGCACTGCTGTTCGACGCTTTTCAGCCGGGCGGGATGCCCGGTGGCACCGGGGCGACGTTCGATTGGAACGTGCTGCCGCAGCCACTGACCGACGCCTCCTCGCGCCGCCTGATCCTCTCCGGTGGTCTTACGCCGGGCAACGTCGCCGCCGCGATCCGGCATCTGCACCCGTGGGGCGTTGATGTTTCGAGCGGCGTTGAAGTCACGGGCGACGACGGCCGGCCGCGCAAGGGCATCAAGAGCCAAGCCAAGATCTTCGCTTTCGTTCGCGAGGTGCGCAGTGCAGATGCTTGATTTGCCTGATGCGCGCGGTCACTTCGGACCGTACGGCGGCGTGTTCGTCGCCGAGACGCTCATCCATGCGCTCGACGAGTTGCGCGAAGCGTACGCGCGCTTTCGGAGCGATCCGGAGTTCGTGCGCGAGTTCGAGCACGACCTCGCGCACTACGTCGGGCGGCCGAGTCCGATTTACCATGCGCGGCGCTGGTCGGACAAGCTCGGCGGCGCGCAGATCTACCTAAAGCGCGAGGACTTGAACCACACCGGCGCGCACAAGATCAACAACTGCATCGGTCAGGCGCTGCTTGCGCGGCGGCTGGGCAAGCCGCGGGTCATCGCCGAGACCGGCGCGGGGCAGCACGGCGTCGCCACGGCGACGGTCGCCGCGCGCTTTGGCATGCGCTGCATGGTGTACATGGGATCGGAGGACATCAAACGCCAGGCGCAGAACGTGTTCCGGATGAAGCTTCTCGGCGCCGAGGTGATCCCTGTCGAGTCGGGCTCGAAGACGCTGAAGGACGCGCTCAACGAAGCGATGCGCGACTGGGTGACCAACGTCGACAGTACCTTCTACATCATCGGCTCGGTGGCGGGCCCGCACCCCTACCCGATGATGGTGCGCGATTTCCAGAGCGTGATCGGGCGCGAGTGTCTGACGCAGATGCCAGAGCTCACGGGCCGGCAGCCGGACGTGATCATCGCCTGCGTGGGCGGCGGCTCGAACGCGATGGGCATCTTCTACCCGTATCTCGCGCACGAGGACGTGAAGCTCGTGGGCGTGGAAGCGGCCGGCGACGGCCTCGAGACGGGGCGTCACGCGGCTTCGCTTTGCGCAGGAACGCCGGGCGTACTGCACGGCAATCGCACCTATCTCCTGCAGGACGCCGACGGCCAGATCATGGAGACGCACTCGGTGTCGGCGGGACTCGACTACCCAGGCGTTGGGCCAGAGCACGCGTGGCTGAAGGACAGGGGCCGCGCAGAGTACGTTGCAGTTACCGACGCTGGTGCGCTGGCAGCGTTTCATGACTGCTGTCGCCTCGAAGGCATCATCGCCGCGCTCGAGTCGTGCCACGCGCTCGCCTACGCGGCGAAGATCGCGCCGACGCTGCCGCGCGACAAGCTTCTGCTCGTCAATCTCTCTGGCCGCGGCGACAAGGACATGGCTACCGTCGCCGAGCGCTCGGGACTCAATTTCTACTGCCGGCCGCAATGCGATCCGTCGCATCGCGGCTAGGGCCTCGCGCGGTGGACCGCGGCGGCTCGGCGCCTTGGCGCAATTCGGTCGTCGAGCGGGTCCCGGTTTGCGGCGGCCAGTCAACACACGACTGGCCGCGCACAAACCACCCGCTTACGACGACTGCGCCACATCGCGCCTTCGCCCGCCGCGGCCCAGCATCCGCTGCTTCACGCGAAGCAAGCCGGGGAAGCATCGGATGAATCGCATCGACGCAACCTTCGAGCGACTGCGCGCCGCGGGCCGGACCGCGCTCATTCCCTACGTGACGGCCGGCGATCCTTCGGCCGCGCTGACGGTTCCGCTGATCGAGGCGCTGGTCGGTGCCAGAGCGGACCTGATCGAGCTGGGCGTGCCCTTTTCCGATCCAATGGCCGATGGTCCTGTGATTCAGCGCGCGTCCGAGCGCGCGCTCGCACAGCGCGTGGGTCTGAAAGACGTCCTGGCGATGGTGGCTCGCTTTCGTCGCAAGGATCGCGCGACGCCGATCGTCCTCATGGGCTACGCCAACCCGATTGAGGCGATGGGTTGCGAGGGCTTCGCCGATCGCGCGCGCGACGCGGGCGTGGACGGCGTGATCGTGGTTGACTATCCACCCGAGGAAGCGGGCGAGTTCGCGGCGATCCTCACCGCGCGCTCTCTCGCGCCGATCTTCCTGCTCTCGCCCACCACGCCCGCGTCGCGCATGGATGCGATCGCCCGCCTCGCCCGCGGTTACGCCTATTACGTCTCGCTGAAGGGCGTCACCGGCGCAGGCCATCTCGACACGGCAGAGGTGATCGCGAAGCTCGCCGAGATTCGTCGGCGTGTCGAGCTTCCGATCGGCGTAGGCTTCGGCATTCGCGACGCTGCGAGCGCGCGGGCTATCGCCGCGCACGCCGACGCGGTCGTCATCGGCAGCCGAATCATCCAGGAGGTCGAGTCGGGTCCGGCCGAAGACGCACCCAAGCGCGCGGCTGCCTGGCTCGCTACAATACGCAGCGCCGTCGACAGCGTCGCCAAGCAGGCCGCATGAGAGCCTGTGCGATGCGAGGAAGCCAGGGGGAGGGATGAGCTGGATCCAGAAACTTCTGCCGCCGCGGATCAAGGCCACGCCGGGAGCGAACAAGAAGGCGGTTCCGGAAGGCCTCTGGGTCAAGTGCCCCGCCTGCGAAGCGGTGCTCTATCGGACCGACCTCGAGAAGAATCTCAACGTCTGCCCGAAGTGCGGGCATCACGGCCGCGTCGGCGCGCGCGAGCGCATCGAACAACTGCTCGATCCCGAAGGGCGCTACGAGATCGGCTCCGAGGTGGTCCCGGTCGACAGCCTGAAATTCAAGGACACGAAGAAATATCCCGATCGCCTCGTCGCTGCGCTCGAGGAAACCGGCGAGACGGACGCGCTGATCGTAATGCAGGGAAGCATCAAGTCGGTGGCGCTGGTGACCGCCGTCTTCGAGTTCGATTTCATGGGCGGCTCGATGGGCTCGGTCGTCGGCGAGCGGATGGTGCGCGGCGTGCGCGTCGCCTACGAGAACCGCGTGCCGTTCGTGTGCATCACGGCGAGCGGCGGAGCGCGCATGCAGGAGGGCGTGAACTCCCTCTTCCAGATGGTGAAGACCGCGGCGGTGCTGCAGGAGCTGACCAAGGCCTCGCTGCCGTTCGTGTCCATCCTCACCGACCCAACGATGGGCGGGGTTTCGGCGAGCTTCGCGATGATCGGCGACATCGTCATCGCCGAACCCGGCGCCCTGATCGGATTCGCCGGTCCGCGCGTGATCGAGCAGACCGTGCGCGAGAAGCTTCCCGAAGGCTTCCAGCGGGCCGAATTTCTGCTCGAGAAGGGTGCGATCGACATGATCGTCGACCGCCGTCAACTCAGGAACGAGCTGCCCAAGCTCTTGACGCTGCTGCAACGACAGCCACTGCCGACCGGCTGATCTCCCCGCTCGATCGCGCGGCGCGGCGCGCATCACTGAGGAACCCGTGAGCCTGCCCAGGACGCTTGCCGATTGGCTCGCCTATCTCGAGACGCTCCATCCGAAGACGATTGCGCTCGGCCTCGATCGCGTGCGTGCAGTCTACGAGCGGCTCGCGAACGTTCCTGGTTGCCCCGTGATCACGGTGGCCGGCACCAATGGGAAGGGCTCGACCGCCGCCTTTCTCGAACAGATGCTCGGCGCCGCGGGCTACCGCGTCGGACTCTACACTTCGCCGCACCTCCTGGCTTACAACGAACGTGTGCGCATCGCCGGGAGCGACGCGAGCGACGTCGAGCTCGTCGCCGCGTTTGCCGCGGTCGAAGCCGTGCGCGACGATGTGCCGCTCACCTACTTCGAGTTCGGCACGCTCGCCGCGCTGTGGCTGTTTGCACGCGCGCGTCTCGACGCGCTCGTTCTCGAAGTGGGCCTAGGCGGACGGCTCGACGCGGTGAACATCGTCGACGCGGACGTGGCCGTGGTGACCACGATCGCCATCGACCACGTCGATTATCTGGGCGCGACGCGCGAAGACATCGGCCGCGAGAAGGCCGGCATCTTTCGCCCCGGGCGTGTGGCCGTCTGCGAGGACCCCGATCCGCCGGCCTCGCTCGTCGAGTACGCGCGCGCCATCGGTGCGCCGCTGCTGCGCCGAGGCGTGGACTTCGACGCAAGGGACGAGGATACGCAGTGGCGCTACACCGGTCCCGGCGGCGCAAGCTACGCGCTGCCGCATCCTGCCCTCCGCGGCCGCCATCAGCTTGCCAACGCGGCCTCAGCGCTCACCGGGTTGCTGATGCTGCGCCAGCGTTTGCCGGTGAGCATGGGTGCGGTACGCGACGCGCTGGTCGGAATCGAGCTGGCGGGGCGCGTGCAGGTGCTGCCCGGGCGCCCCGTCGTCGTGCTCGACGTCGCACACAATCCGCAGGCGGTGCGCGTGCTCTCGGAGAGCCTCGGCGCGATGGGCTTTCATCCGCAAACGATCGCGGTGTTCGGAATCATGTCCGACAAGGACATCGACGGGGTCATCGCGGCGCTCAGCGCGCGAATCGAGCGCTGGCTCGTCGCCACGCTGCCGCCGCCGCGCGGCGCGACTGCGCAGCATCTGCGACAACGCCTCGAAGCCGCCGGCGTCGCGCCGAGCGCGATCGAGACTTTCGACAGCCCGGATGCGGCGTACCGGGTTGCGCGTGAGAGCGCGACCGAAGCTGATAGAATAATCGTGTTCGGTTCATTCCTCACCGTCGCAGCCGCGCTTGCGACGCTGCCTCGAGTCTGATGGTTACTCGCTCCGAAGCTCCCGATCTTGCGGTCGACGAACTGAAGCGCCGTGCACGCCGCCGGCTGATCGGCGCGATCGTGCTCGCCCTGGCTGCGGCGGTTTTGCTGCCGCTTCTGCTGGAGAGCGAACCCAAGCCGCTCGGCGACGAGGTTTCGATCCAGATTCCGCCGATCGACAACGGCAAGTTCGTCAACCCGCTCTCGCCCGGCAAAGGCAGCCCGTCCAAGGGCGGCAGCGACGCTGCACCGAAGAACGCCGGTCCCGCGGCGAGCAGTGCAGCGCCCGCCGCGCCTTCTCCTCCGGGCACGCAAGCGGAAGGCAAGAACAGTGAAGCGGCTGAGCCATCCGCGACGAGAGCGGCGCCGGCAGACGCGGAACAAAAGAGCGGCGAACCGAAGTCCGCAGCGCCGACTACTTCACCGTCGACGGCCGCACCTGGCGCAGCCTCACCTGCGGCGACGCCGGGCGCCGCGGAACCGAAGAAGGACACAGCAACCGAGCCGAAAGCAAGCAACAAGCAATCCGATGCCGCGCCTGCCGGCGCGTTCGTCGTCCAGGTCGCCGCCTTCACCGATCGCTACGGTGCGCAGACGCAGGCGCGCAAACTCAAGCAGGCGGGTTTCCCCGCGTACGTCGAAGCAGTCGCGAACGGCAAGGGCGAGTTGCAGCGTGTTCGGGTCGGACCATACGCATCGCGCGATGCAGCCGACGCCGCGCGGGCGAAGCTCAAGGGCGCCGGCTACGAAGCGATCGTCGCGCGGGCGCGATGACCGCATTCGACCTGATCGTCATCGGCATCCTTGGATTGTCGACGGTGGTCGCATTCCTGCGCGGGTTCGTGCGCGTTGCCGCCTCGCTTGCCGCCTGGGTGCTCGGTTTTCTCGCCGCGCTGCGCTTCTCCAGTGGTCTGGGAGCGATGCTGCCGGATTTCGGCGAGAGTCCGACGACGCGCTTTGTCGTTGCGTTCGTGGCGATACTTCTCGTCCTGCTCGTGGTCGGTGCGCTGATCGGATTCGTTGCATCGCGGCTGCTGCGCGCAATCGGTCTGGGCTTTCTCGATCGCTTCCTGGGCGCCGTTTTCGGGCTGGCGCGAGGGTTCATCATCGTGGTGCTTCTGGTGTTGCTCGCCGGGCTGACCACGCTGCCGACCAAGGATTGGTGGCAAAATGCGACGTTGAGCCCCATATTCACCACGGCAGCGTTGAGCCTGCGTCCATGGTTGCCGAGGCCGTGGGCCGAGAGGCTCGATTACGGCGGCAAGGAACGCCGGCCGGCCAAGCCGGTCGTAAAGACGGGCGTATGAGCCCATAGAGGTCCGACAGAGATATGTGCGGAATCATCGGCGCGGTCACGCATACGCCCGTCAATCAGCTGCTCTACGACGGGCTGCTCCTGCTGCAGCATCGCGGGCAGGACGCGGCCGGCATCGTGACGAGCGAAGGACCCATATTCCACATGTACAAGGCCCCGGGCTACGTGCGCGACGTCTTCCGCACGCGCAACATGCGCGAACTGTCGGGCAGCGCGGGAATCGGCCACTGCCGCTATCCGACGGCGGGTTCCGCCTGGTCGGACCTGGAATCGCAGCCGTTCTACGTCAACTCGCCTTTCGGCATCTCGCTTGCGCACAACGGCAACCTCACCAACAGCGAGGCGCTGAAGCGCGAGCTTTTTCAGCTCGATTTCCGTCATGTCAACACGAACTCGGATTCGGAAGTCCTGCTCAACGTTTTTGCGCTCGAGCTGGAGCGCGCCGCGCATCACGCGCGGCTCGACGCTAATGCGATCTTCACCGCGGTGGCCGGCGTGCACCGGCGCTGCCGCGGCGCGTACGCGATCGTGGCCATGATCGCGGGCTACGGACTGGTGGCGTTTCGCGACCCCTTCGGAATCCGGCCGCTCATCGTGGGCGTGAACGAGGCGATGGGCGGCACCGAATATCTGGTCGCCAGCGAATCGGTCGCGCTCGATGCGCTCGGATTCAACGTGCTGCGCGACGTTGCGCCGGGTGAGGCGATCTACGTCGATCAGACCGGACGCTTCCACGCGCGGCAATGCGCGGAGGAGCCTCGGCTTTGCCCCTGCATCTTCGAATTCGTATATCTCGCGCGACCCGACTCGGTCATGGACGGGGCATCGGTGTACGAGGCGCGGCTGCGCATGGGCGGCGAGCTGGCGCGCAAGCTCGCCAACATTCCCGCGGCGCAGGACATTGACGTCGTGATCCCGATTCCCGACTCGAGCCGCCCGTACGCGCTGGAGCTCGCCAACAGCCTTGGCCTCAAGTATCGCGAGGGCTTCGTCAAGAACCGCTATGTGGGACGCACCTTCATCATGCCCGGCCAGGCGATCCGCAGGAAGAGCGTGCGGCAGAAATTGAATCCGATGGGCGTCGAGTTCAAGGACAAGGTCGTGCTGCTCGTCGACGACTCGATCGTCCGGGGCACCACCAGCCGCGAGATCGTCTCGATGGCACGCGAAGCCGGCGCGCGCAAGGTGTATTTCGCCTCGGCGAGCCCTCCGGTGCGCTTCCCCAACGTGTACGGCATCGACATGCCCAACCAGCGCGAGCTGATCGCCACGGGACGGAGCGAAGCGGACATCGCGCACGAGATCGGCGCGGATCTGCTCATCTACCAGGACCTCGAGGCGCTCAAGCGCGCGGTGCGCGGGGCGAATCCGAAGCTCAAGGACTTCGATGCTTCGTGCTTCGACGGCTATTACGTCACCGGCGACGTTACCGCGGATTATCTGTCGCATCTCGCTCAGGAGCGGGACGAAGGGAGGGGCGAAGCGGACGCCGATCTTGCGCTCGAGTCGAGGGTGTAGCGGAGAGGCGGTTGCTTCGACCGTTTTGACTGCGTCGCCGACTTAACGTACAATTATTTTGCGCCGATTTGAGCTTCAGCTTGCGGGCGCGTAACAAATACCGCTAAAGCGAGGTCCGCTCCAGCCTGGAGATACCGGGCGGGGCACACAAAACCCGTTTGGCGGAGGCCAGACGGGTTTTCTGTTTCTGGAAGGCAAAAGGCATCATGAGCGAATCACC
>DATJWL010000022.1:0-16841 GCA_035501215.1 Casimicrobiaceae bacterium | reverse complement strand
ACCACGCCCAAAGAGAATTCCGCGCAGCGGGCTGCAGCGGCGGCGCTGCAGCCGCCGGACGCTCGACCACGGCTGCGACCGCATCGCCCCCACCGCCCTTGCGTACAGGGTGGAGAGATGGCAGGGCAACGGCCGCTTCCTTCGGTGGCGCAGTCGGCGGCTCAGTTGGCGCCGCCACTTCGGCCAGCGCCTCGCTCGCCGAAGGCGGCGCTGGCGCGACGGCGGGTGAAGCGCTCCCGCCTTCAGCGCGCGTGGACTCCAGCGCCGACAGGCGCCGCTCCACCTCGCGCAGCCGTCTTTCGAGCGCTCCCTCTGCGCGCGGCGAGGCGGCCGTCGTTCCTTCCAGCCGGCGCCACGCGAGTCCCGCCAGCGTGCCGACCACGGCGCCGGCAACGAGACCCGGGAAGCCGTGCACGTATGCACCGACCAACGCTCCCAGCAGGAATCCAAGCCAGCCCATCGCGTCTCCCCCTTGCGCTCCGGCTCCGCGCGGCTAGCGCCAATCACCGCGCAACGCGAGAACGGTTTCCTGCAATAGCTCCGGCGTCGCGCGCGACGGCGCCACGGGCGGGCCCGCCACGAGCGCAATCTTCGAGAAGAGGCCGCGCAGGCTGCGCATCGCCTTGCCTCCCGACGCTCGGCTGAAGAAGCTGCCCCAGAGCCCGCGCAGCGCCATTGGCACCACGGGCACCGGCGCCTGCTCGAGAATGCGCTGCAGGCCCGGGCGAAACCGGTTCAGCTCTCCGTTATCGGTAATCTTCCCCTCGGGAAAGATGCAGACGATTTCGCCGGCCCTGAGCGCCTCAGCCGCCTCGGCAAACGCCTTCTCCTTGAGCGTCGCATCCTCCTTCGCGGGGGCGATCGGGATCGCGCGCATCGTGCGGAAGATGAAATTGAGGAGCGGCACCGCATAGATGCGGTGATCCATTACGAAGCGAACCGGGCGCCGCACGCAAGCCGCGATCACCACGGGGTCGACGTAGCTCACGTGATTGCACACGATGACGCAGGCACCCTCCTGAGGCACGCGTTCGAGCCCTTCCTTGTCGACCCGATAGACGCTGTGGATAAGGAGCCACGCCAGGAAGCGCATCAGGAATTCCGGGACCAGCGTGTAGATGTAGAGCGCGACGATCGCGTTCATCAGGCCGGTAGCGAGGAAGAGTCCCGGAATCGACAGGCCGGCCTTGAGGAGCCCAAGCGCGATGCCGGCGGAGGCGACCATGAAGAGCGCGTTCAGGATGTTGTTGGCGGCGATGATCCGCGAGCGGTAGGCCGGATCGGAGCGCTCCTGGATCAGCGCGTACAACGGCACGATGTAGAAGCCGCCGAACATGCCCAGCAGCACGAGGTCCGCTGCCACCCGCCAGTGCGCACCCACGGAGAGGAAGCCCTCGATCCCGGAGAGCCCCGCCGGCGACAGACCCTCGCTCGCGAAGTAAAGGTCGATCGCGAAAACCGACAGCCCGATCGAGCCGAACGGCACCAGCCCCAGCTCCACCTTGTGTCCCGAGAGCCGCTCGCACAGCAGCGACCCGATGCCGATCCCGACCGAGAAGATCGCGAGCAGCAGCGTGGCGACGTGCTCGTCGCCGCCCAATACATCCTTGGTGAAGGTCGCGAACTGGGTGAGGTAGGTCGCGCCGTAGAACCAGAACCAGGAGATGCCGAGCATGGAGAGCCACACCACGCGATTGCCGTAGGCGAAGCGCAGGTTGTGGGCCGTCTCCGTGAACGGGTTCCAGTTGATCTTGAGATCCGGGGCGACCGCCGGCGTGTTTGGGATGCCGCGGCTCACGAGATAGCCCGCGATCGCGATGACGATCGCAACCGCCCCGGCGAGCAACGGCCCGCTCGGTTTTATCGCGATCACCAGTCCGCCCACGATCTCTCCCAGGAGAATCGCGACGAAGGTCCCCATCTCGACCAGTCCGTTGCCGCCGATCAGCTCGTGCGGGCGGAGGTGCTGCGGCAGGATGGCGTACTTGACCGGACCGAAGAGCGTCGAGTGCACGCCCATCAGTCCCAGCGCGACGAAGAGCAACAATAGGTCGCGACGATAGAATCCGATTGCGCCGGTAACCATGATCCCGATTTCGAACAGCTTGACGAATCGGATCAATCGCGATTTCTCGAACTTGTCGGCGATCTGGCCGGCAGTCGCCGAGAAGAGCACGAACGGCGCGATGAAGACCGCGGCGGCGATGTTGACGAGATCGTTCGGGGACAGAGCGGTCATAGTGGCCGCCTGGAACGCGACGAAGATGACCAGGGCGTTCTTGTAGACGTTGTCGTTCCCGGCGCCGAGAAACTGGGTCCAGAAGAACGGCGCGAAGCGGCGCTCGCGCAGCAGCTGGAACTGACTGTGTTCGGCCAACGGCGGCTTCGGGCCGGTCGGTTCAGGGTCGGACATGGGCGAGCCTCCCCGCGTCAAGTTTTCGCGTCAGCCTCAGTAGTGCGCCGCGAGGTAATCGCGGACGGCGTCGAGCGCCGTGCGCACCGTCTCGGCGTCAGGCCGGAAATATACTTCCTTGCCGACCTTCTCGCGCTCCAGCACGCCGGCCTCGGTAAGCACCCGCAGATGGTGCGACACAGCGGTGCGCGAAAGCGTGGACGCGGCGACGATCTGTCCGACGTTGAGCTGGTCCCCGCGCTCGAACATGAGCAGGATCCTCTGGCGCTGCGGGTCGCCGAGCGCCACGAAGATGCGTGCGACGCGCCGCCAGGAGGCCGGGATCGCCCGGGCATGGGCCTTCTTCATGTCTATATGACTAGACTTATAGTTGTGTAGAATACCCTTTCACGCGCCTTTGTCAAGTCGCGCTACAATCCAAGCTTCGTCGCTTGAGTGAGCTTTCCCGTGCGCGCCTACCTCGACTTCATGCGCTACGTGCGCGACCACGGCGAGCGCAAGGACGATCGCACGGGCACCGGGACGCTGTCAGTGTTCGGCTACCAGATGCGCTTCGATCTGGGCGCCGGCTTTCCGCTCCTCACCACCAAGAAGATCCACACCCGGTCGATCATCTACGAGCTGCTGTGGTTTCTCGCCGGCGACACCAACGTGCGCTACCTCCGCGAGCACGGCGTGACGATCTGGGATGAGTGGGCGGACGCCAACGGTGAGCTAGGCCCGATCTACGGCTATCAGTGGCGCTCCTGGCCGGCCCCTGACGGAAGCCATATCGACCAGCTCGCGCAGGTGGTGGCGGAGATCCGGCGCAACCCGGATTCGCGCCGCCTCATCGTCTCGGCCTGGAACGTCGGTGACATTCCGCGCATGAAGCTGCCTCCCTGTCACGCCTTCTTCCAGTTCTACGTTGCCGGCGGGAAGCTCTCGTGCCAGCTCTATCAGCGTAGCGCCGACATTTTCCTCGGCGTGCCGTTCAACATCGCTTCCTATGCGCTGCTCACTCACCTCGTTGCGCAGCAGACGGACCTCGCGGTCGGCGACTTCATCTGGGTGGGCGGCGACTGCCACCTCTACCTCAGCCACCTCGAGCAGGTCGAGACGCAGCTCGCGCGCACGCCGTTCCCTCCACCGCGGCTCGTGATCAAGCGCCGCCCGCCGTCGCTGGACGATTATCGCTACGAGGATTTCGAGATTGCCGACTATCAGTGCCACCCGGCGATCAAGGCCGCGGTCGCCGTATAGCGGACAAAAAAAGCCCGCTGGGAGGAAGTGAGCGGGCAAGGGGGATTCCGATGGTCGGAGCGCTACCCGGCTCCGAGAGGGTCAGGCATTCGCGGGCCCTTCGTCCCGCCGGCCGCCTGCGGCCGGCAAACTATCTCAGGTTCGAATTCGTTCGCAGCGCCTGCCGAAGCTTCGGGCTAGACGACGCTGCGTGCAGCGTTCACGCGCTCGCACAGTTCCTCGAGCGCCACCTGTTGCGCGGGCGACAGGTTCTCATGCCCGGGCGCCGTCTCGGCACGGACTCGCTCGCTCGAGGACCCTGCGTCCTGGACCCAGAAGCTCGAAAACTCCGGAGAGAACGTATCCATGCTTAACCTCGTTCCGCAACTCGCTATCGCCCGTCACCCTTTCGCTGCCGAGGTAAGCAATGGATATGCCAAGCCGCCGGCCGTTTTGTAAATCAATGGCTTGATCGGAACAGGGTTCGCGCAGGCTGGCGCGGCACGGCAAAGACTAACGCCCTTGTTGCCTTTCTGTCGTAGTTGCCCGACGCCAGGTATGACAATGGCGTTAAGCCATTGAATGGTTTGGCCGACGGTTGTCGTCGATCGACGACAGGAGTGACGCGAATGCAACAACTAGGTCCGCGCGGCCTTCGCAAACGAGTTACAGCTTGCCGTCCTTGAAGGTCGCCGGCTCGAGGCGATGCCGCTGCAGCAGCTTGTAGAACTCGGTGCGGTTGCGCTTCGCGAGCGTGGCCGCCTGCGTGACGTTGCCCCCGGTGATTTTGAGCAACCGCACCAGGTAGTCGCGCTCGAACTGCTTGCGCGCTTCCTCGAATGGCGCAAGCACGCCGGCGTCCTCGCGCAGTGCGCCCTGCACGAGGGTCGCCGGTATCACGCTCGTCGTGGCGAGCGCGAGCGCCTGCTCGAGCAGGTTCAGCAACTGGCGCACGTTGCCGGGCCACGGCGCGGCGATGAGCAGCGCCATCGCGTCCGGCGCGATCGTGGGCACGGGCTTCTTGTAGCGCTCGGCAAGACGGCGCAGGAAGTGCGTGGCGAGCAGCGGAATGTCCTCGCGTCGCTCCGCGAGTGTCGGCAGCTTCAGCGAGACGACGTTGAGTCGATAGAAGAGATCCTCGCGGAACTCGCCTGCCGCGCGCTGCGCGTCGAGATCGCGGTGCGTGGCCGAGATGACGCGAACGTCGACCGGCAGCGATTGCGTCGCGCCGACCGGCCGCACTTCGCCTTCCTGCAGGACGCGCAGCAGCTTCACCTGCAGCGCCAGGGGCATGTCTCCGATTTCGTCCAGGAAGATCGTGCCGCCATCGGCGGCAAGGAACAGTCCCTTGTGCGCCTGCACGGCGCCGCTGAATGCGCCCCGCGCGTGCCCGAAGAGCTCCGATTCGAGCAGCGGTTCCGGGATCGCGCCGCAATTCACCGCGACGAAGGCGCGCGCGCCGCGGCGGCTGGCGCGATGGATGGCGCGCGCGAGCAGCTCCTTGCCGGTGCCCGAGTCGCCGAAGATGAGCACGCTCGCGTCGGAGTCGGCGACCAGGCGCGCCTGCCGCAGCAGGTCTTCCATCCGCGGGCTGCGCGTGATGATGCCGGAGCGCCAGTCGCCGCTCGACTGACGTGCCGGCTCGGGTGCCTCGCCGGTGAGACGCATCGCGCTGGCCACCTTTTGCAACAACTCCTGGCTGTCGAACGGCTTGGTGAGGAAGCCGAAGACGCCGCGCTGCGTCGCGCTGACCGCGTCGGGGATCGTGCCGTGGGCAGTGAGGATGATCACCGGCAGCGTCGGATGCTGGCGGTGGATCGCATCGAACAGCGCGAGTCCGTCGATGCCCGGCATGCGCAGGTCGGTGATCACGGCAGCCGGCCGCGCAATCGCCAGCGCCGCGAGTGCAGTCTCGCCGCTGTCTGCGGTGCGCACGCGATAGCCGGCCGAGGTGAGCCGCAAGCTGATCAGCTTCAGCAGATCGGGGTCGTCGTCGACCAGCAGGATGTCGCCCGTGTTCGCCATGCTCTATCGGCCCGTGCCGCCTCCACCGCCTCCGCCACCGCCTCCGCCCGCGTTACGACTGCGTTCCAGCAGCAGGCTTCGTTCGATCGCCCGCAGCCCATCGAGCTTCTCCTGTGCCGCGGCTGTTTTTTTCTGTTCCTCGCGCACGCTACGCGCGCGCTCGGCGATCTGCGCGTAGAGAATCGCCGCGATCTGCCTGAGCGGCGAAGTCCCGCCGCCCTTCCCCGCCACCGAATCGAGCAGCGCCAACGCGCGCGCGTCGTCGGGAGGGCCAGCGGCCGGCAAGGTGAGCAGCATTGCCAGACGGATGCGGGCGGCATCGCTGCGCGTGCGCGTCAATGCCTGGTTGACCGCGACCAGTTCGCGCTTCAGCTCGTCGGCCGTCTCCACGGCGTAGCGTTGCAGATCGGCAAGCAGCGCGAGCGCCTGCTGCTCTTCCTCGTTGACGGGAGGCACGATCACCGGCGTCTCGGGCGGCGGCGACTGCACGATGACCACCGGGGGCACAGGCACCGGCGTCACCGGAATCCTTTCCACCTTGGCCTGAACCGCAGGCTGTGGGGCCACCACCACAGGCTCGGCTGCCGGTGGGGGGGAGGTCGCACATCCGGCAAGCAGGGCGAGTCCGAACGTCCCCGCGCTTCTCCGGCGCCTGCCCCGGATCAACCTTCCTCCTGGATCGTGATCGGCGGCGTCGGCGGTTGCGTCAGCGCCGCATCGATGGCGGCGAGCGGCAACGAAAGGCGGAAGTGCGCACCGCGTTTGCCGTCGCTGCGGTCGAGCAGCTCGATCCGTCCTCCATGCGCAAGCGCGTACTCGCGTGCGATCGCCAACCCCAGTCCCGAGCCCTTGATTCGTCCATCCGCAGCAGGCGCCCCCTGATAGAACGATTCGAAGATGTGCGGCCGATCAGCGGGATCGATGCCGGGCCCCTGGTCGATGACATCGAGCACCGCCGCCTCGCCGTCGACGGCGAGGCGAATGACGATGAGCCCAGAGCGCGGCGAGTACTTGATGGCGTTCGATACCAGGTTGTCGACGATGGCGCGAATCTTTTCGCCGTCGCCGACAAGGATCGCGGGCTTGAGCTTCATGTCGAAGGTGATCACGCGAGAGAGCGCCGCAAGCTTGTGCTCGCGGACGACGCGGCGAACCACCTCCGCGAGCGGCACCGGTCCCAGCGTCTGCGGCTCGATCGCCCGCGTCTGGTGATAATTGAGCAGATCCTCGATCAGCTTCTGCAGATTGAGCGTGTTCTCGCGCACGATGCGCACGATCTCGCGCTGCTCGGGCGAAAGCTCCCCGCCGACGCGGTCGCGCAGCAGCTCGGCGCCCTCGCGCACCGCGGTGAGCGGAGTCTTCAGCTCGTGTGACACGTGGCGCAGAAATCGGGTCTGCTGCGTCTCCAGGTCGTGCAGCCGCGTGCGCAGCCATTCCAGCCGCTGCCCGAGGTAGCGCATATCCTGTGGACCGTTGACCTCGACCGCATGCGTGAAGTCCGCGGTGCCCATCCGGCGGATCGCGACGTCGAGCTGGCGTATCGGTCGTGCGATCAGCATCGCGAATACGATCGCCAGCACGAGCGCGATCAATCCTGCGGCCAGCGCAAGGTAACCCCAGGTCTTGCGCCCCTCGTCGGCGGTCTCCTGCAAGCGGCCGATCTCGCGCTCGGTGAGACGGCTTGACGCCGTGAGCATTGCCTGAGCCCCTTCGGCCAAGTCGGCGTAGCCGTCGGCGAGCGTCTTGCTCGCGCCGGGCGGGCGCTGCGCCGACTTGAGCAGGAGGTAGAGACGGCTCTCGCCGTCGGTGAGCTTCTCGAGTTGCGCGAGCTGCTCGCGATCGAGGGGAAGCTGCTGCAGTTGCTGCGAGGTCTGCCGGAAATCCTGGCGCAATCGGCCGTAGTCTTCGACCAGCTGCGGGTCCTCGAGAATCAGATGCTGCCGCACGATGCGCTCGAGCGTGATCGCCTGCTCGTAGAGCTGGCGGCTCGCGCGTCCAGCCTGCGCCGCCTGCAGCACCGCCTGCTGGCTCTGCGTGCCGAGTCGATCCAGGCTCACGATCAACTCAACCAGTGCGTACAGGAGCGGGAGACTGACCAGCAGGAAACCGAGCAGGATGAACTTGAGGAATGATCGAGGGTAGTACACGAGGGGTCGCGTGCGACCGCTATAATGAATCGGATGATGCCTCGAGCGAACGAGGGACGCGTGCACGATACACCACCCCCTGCCGCCTCGCCAAGGGCGGCAAGCTCGGCGCGCAGCACGCCGCGCATCGCGCTGGTCGCGGCGGTCGCGAGAAACGGGGTGATCGGTGTCGAGAATCGCTTGCCGTGGCGACTGCCCGACGACATGAAGCGCTTTCGCGCATTGACCATGGGTCACAGCGTGATCATGGGCCGAAGGACTTTCGAATCGCTCCGCGCGGCGCTTCCCGGCCGGCAGAACATCGTCGTGACGAGCCGGCAGGATTTCCGCGCCGCGGGCTGCGAGAGCACGGCGTCGCTCACCGAGGCGATCGCGCGCGCGACGCTGCCGGAACCGGTGTTCGTGATCGGCGGCGAAGCGCTATATCGCGCCGCGCTCCCGCACGCCGACCTTCTCTTCCTCACCGAAATCGACCGCGACTTCGCCGGTGACACGCGCTTTCCGGAATTCGAGCGCGGGGCGTGGCGCGAGACCGCGCGCGAGCGCAAGCACCAGGACGAGCCCGGCGGCTTCGACTACGCGTTCGCCGCCTACGAACGCGTCCGCGAGCGCGATTGAAATCGCGCACGACCCGTCCTATCTTCCGCGAAGCTTCCCATCGAACGGAGTCCGTTATGTCCGAAGGTTTCCATGTGCACGGGCCACACGATCACGAAGTCGAGCACCGCGCGCACGAAGGCGACCCCTTCGCCGGGCGCATCGCGGTGATGACGGCCATCTTCGCCACCATCGGGGCACTCTTCGGATACATGGCCGGCCATACGCAAAACGATGCGCTGCTGTTCAAGAACGAGGCCGCGATCCGCAGGACGGAGGCCTCCGATCAGTGGAATTTCTACCAGGCGAAGAGCAGCAAGCAGAATCTAGCCGAACTGGGGATAGCACTATCGACCGGCGAGCAGCAAACCCGCTACGCGTCCGAGGTTGCGCGCTACAAGAAGGAGAAGGACGAGATCATGCCGGAGGCGAAGAAGCTCGAGGAGCAGGCAAAGGCCGCCGAGGAGAGGAGCGAGGCCGCGATGCACAATCACCACCGCTGGGCGCAGGCAATGACGCTGATCCAGATCGCGATCGCGTTGGCTGCCATCACCATCCTCACCCGCAATCGCGGGCTGCAATACGCCGCCTACGGCGTCGGCGCCGCGTCGGTAATCGTCGGAACGCTCGCGTTTGCGCAGGTGTGATCCAGCGTCGCGTTAACGTGGCGCTCCGGCGGCCTGAATTGTTTTCGGCCGCGTTAACCGGCGCTTTAGCGCCGCGTCTCAGTGTCCAGTAAGGCGGCCAGTTAGTGCGTCACGAATTCCGCGACGCCCTAACTCAAGTTGTGCAGCTCCCGTAGCGCGACCGAGAGCATCGCCGCATCGACGGGCGTGGCTGCGCGTAGCTCAGTCATCAACTGGGTGGCGCGCTCGATGCTGCGCCGGTTGCGTTCCTCCCACGCCGCAATCAGCGCGCCGGCATCCACGCCGTCCTTCGACGCGCCGAGGGCCTCGCCGGTGATCGTGCGCTGCAGACTCGAGAGGTCGTCGAGCATGGCGCCCTTGGCGAGGATGCGCCAATGCGCGTCGGCCGGCAGCGCAGCAATCTTCTCGCGCAGCCATGGCAAACCGAGCCGCGTCGAAAGCTGGAAGTAGATCTCCGCGACCGCTTCGGCCGAACGCCGCGTGCTGCCCGCGACCTCGATGATATCGAGCGCAGCGTAGAGCGTATCGAAGGCGACCACACGCATGGCGAGCGCCGGCGGCACGCCCTTCGCGACGTAATCGGCCACACCGGCGTCGATCCGGGCTTTTTCGCCCTCATCCAGCAACTGCGGCAGCCGGTTGGCGAGGGCGGCGACCTGCGGCGCAAAGTGCCCGATCGTCGCCGCCATGTCCTCAGTCAGGCGGCGCGAGCGCAGGAACCAGCTCGTGCCGCGCTCGATGAGCCGCCGGGTAGAGACCAGCATCGACGATTGCACGGCATCGTCGACCACGTTGTCGAGCGCCTCGATGTCCTCCCACAGCCTGACGAATCCGAACACCTCGCGGTTGAGCAGATAAGCGCGCACGGTTTCCGGGGGCTTTGCGCTGGTCGCTTCGAGCAGCCGGTGGATGAAAGTCGAGCCGACGCGGTTCACCATGCTGTTGGTGACATAGGTGGCGATGATCTCGCGCTTCAGGGGATGGCGTTGCATGTACTGGGCGTAGCGCTGCCGCAGCGCCTTAGGAAAATAGCGCTCGAGCGCGGTAGAAACCCACGGATCGTCCGGCAGCGTCGAGGCGAGCAGCTCGTCGTAGAGCCAGATCTTGCTGTAGGCGAGCAGCACCGCGCGCTCGGGGCTCGTCATGCCCTTGCTCGTTGCGCGGCGCTCGGCGATCTCTTCATCCGCGGGCAGAAACTCGAGCGCGCGGTTCAGCCGCCCGGTCTTTTCGAGAAAATGAATGAAGCGCTGGTGCGCATCGAGCATCTGCGGCGCGGTTCGCCCGGTCACCGACAGCGCCTGCGTCTGGAAGGTGTTGTCGCGCAGGACCAGCGCCGCGACATCGTCGGTCATTTCGCCGAGGAGCGTATTGCGCTGCTTCTCGGTGAGTTCTCCTTCGGCGATCGAGAGGCCGAGCAGGATCTTTATGTTCACCTCGTGGTCGGAGGTGTCCACGCCGGCGGAGTTGTCGATCGCGTCGGTGTTGATGCGACCGCCGGCCAGCGCGTACTCGATTCGCCCGAGCTGCGTGCACCCCAGATTGCCCCCCTCGACGACGACCTTGCAGCGAAGATCGCGGCCGTTGACCCGCAAAGCGTCGTTCGCGCGGTCGCCGACCTGCGCCTGCGTCTCGCTCGCCGCCTTGACGTAGGTGCCGATCCCGCCGTTGTAGATCAAATCGACCGGCGCCTTGAGGATCGCGTTGACGAGCTCCGTCGGCGTGAGCGACGCCGCGCCAGTCCCCAGCGCCTTCCCCACCTCGGGGGTGATCGCGATCGACTTGGCGCTCCGCGCATACACCCCGCCGCCCTTCGAAATGAGCTTCGTGTCGTAATCGGCCCAGGAGGAGCGCGGCAGCTTGAACAGGCGTTCGCGCTCCTTGAAGCTCGCCTCGGCGTCGGGTGTCGGATCGAGAAAGACGTGACGATGATCAAAGGCGGCGACGAGCTTGATGTGATGCGAAAGGAGCATCCCGTTGCCGAACACGTCACCCGACATGTCGCCGATGCCGGCGACGGTGAAATCGCTCGTCTGGGTGTCCACGCCCATCTCGCGGAAATGCCGCTTGACCGATTCCCAGGCGCCGCGCGCGGTGATGCCCATCGCCTTGTGGTCGTAGCCGGCCGAGCCGCCGGAGGCGAACGCGTCGCCGAGCCAGAACCCGTACTCCTTGCTGATCGCGTTGGCGTAATCGGAGAAGGTCGCGGTTCCCTTGTCGGCGGCGACGACGAGATACGGGTCGTCCGGATCGTGGCGCCTCACATCGGGCGGCGGCACGATCTTGTCGCCGACGCGGTTGTCGGTGAGGTCGAGCAGTCCCCGCAGGTAATTCTGGTAGCAGGCCACGCCCTCCTTCAGATAGGCTTCGCGGTCGGCCGGCGAAGGCGCCCTCTTCAGCACGAAGCCGCCCTTCGAGCCGACCGGCACGATCACCGTGTTCTTCACCATCTGCGCCTTGACGAGGCCCAATACCTCGGTGCGGAAATCCTCGGGACGGTCCGACCAGCGCAAGCCTCCGCGAGCGACTTTGCCGCCGCGCAGGTGCACGCCCTCGAAGCGCGTGGAGTAGACGAAGATCTCGAACATTGGCTTGGGCTCGGGCAACCCCGGCACTTTCGCCGGATCGAACTTGAACGACACGAAGCTCTTGCGCTTCCCGTCGGGGCCGCGGCGCCAGAAGTTCGTCCGCGTCGTGGCGAGGATCAGCGCGAGATATTGCCGCAGCACGCGGTCTTCGGACAGGTTATCGACGCGGTCGAGCGCGTGGTCGATCTCCTGGATCTTCGCAAGCGCCTGCGCTTGCGCCGCCGCGGAGAGCGCAGGATCGAAGCGCAGCTTGAAGAGCTCCACAAGCATGCGCGCGATGCCCGCGTGCGCGGCGAGCGTCGATTCGATGAACGCCTGCGAGAGCGCGAACCCGATCTGCCGCACGTACTTCGCGTAGGCGCGCAGCACCACGACATCCTCGGCGGGGAGCCGGGCCGCGACCACAAGCCGATTGAAGTTGTCGTTCTCGGCCTCGCCGCGAAAGACGCGCGCGAAGGCATCCTCGAACACCGCGCGCAGCGCATCGATCTCGATCTCGGCCTCGGTGACGACGGACATGAGACCCAGATCGTGCATCCAGACCGGCGGCAGGGAGTCGGGTGTGATCCGGTAGGGGCGCTCGTCGAGCACCTTGAGCCCCATGCTCTCGAGCATCGGCAGGCTGTCGGAGAGCGTCACCGGCCCGCCGCGGCGGAAAAGCTTGAAGCGCAGCGCCCCGGGACCGGCCTCGAGCGGACGATACAGCGACATGGCGAGCGGCTCGGCGTCCGTGAGCTTCGCCATCATCTCGATATCGGGCACGGCAATGCGGGCGTCGAACTCCTCGCGATATCCTGCGGGGAACGCGGCGCCGAACTGGCGGTACAGCTCATTGCCGGCCGCTTCGCCGAGGGTGCTGATCAACGCGTCCCTGAGATCGTCTTCCCAGCGGCGCGCCGCCGTGACGAGCCGCCCCTCCAGCTCGCGCACGTCGAAGTCGGGAATCTGTCCCGGCGTCGTGCGCACCATGATCATGATGCGCGCCAGCATCGACTCCGACAGATGCACGTTGAATTCCGAACTGGTGCCGTTGAAGGCTTCGGTAAGGATCGCCTGCCATTTCTCGCGCAACCCGGTCGTGTAGTTCTCGCGTGGGGCGTAGATCAGGCACGACAAGAAGCGCTCGAAGGCGTCGCGGCGGACGAAGAGCCGGAAACGCTGGCGATCCTCGAGATGAAGGATGGCCTTCGCGGTGCGCAGGAGATCGTCCTCGCCGATCTGGAACAGCTCGTCGCGAGGATAGGTTTCGAGGATGTTGATCAGCGCCTTTCCCGCATGCCCGCCCGCGGGGAGCCCTGCGCGCTTGACGACGTTGGCCGCCTTGCGCCGCAGGAGGGGAATCTGCGAGACGCTGGCGCTGTAGGCGGTGGAAGTGAACAGACCGAGGAAGCGGTCCTCGCCGACGACTTCGCCTTTGTCGTCGAAGCGCTTCACCGCAATGTAGTCGAGATAGCCGGGCCGGTGCACGGTGGAGCGCGAAGTCGCCTTGGTCACGACCAGCAGCTCCGGCCGCCGCGCGTAGGCGCGCACTTCGGGCGGAAGCGCGGAGAAACTCGCCGCGACTTCCTTGCTCGGTCCCTCGCGCAGGATGCCGAGGCTCGAATCGGAAACGACCCGCAGCACGTCCTCACCGCCGACCGAGGCAAGCTCGTGCCGGCGATAGCCGAGGAAGGTGAAATGATTGTCGGCGAGCCAGCGCAGGAATTCCTTGCCCTCGGCGAGCTCCTCGGCCGGGAGCGGAGGCGCACGCTTTTCGACCTCGGCAAGCACGGCGTTCGCACGCTCGCGCATCGCCTTCCAGTCCTCCACCGCGGCGCGGACGTCGTCGAGCACGTTGCCGATGTCGGCCGCCAGCGCCTCGAGCCGCGCCGGCTCCACGATGCGATCGATTTCGACGTGGATGAACGATTCGCGCCGCGCGTTGCGGTCGTCGTCGCTCGCTAGCCCGCCGAGCACACCGTCGGCGCCGCGCGCAACCGCGACGATCGGATGAATGAGCAGATGCAGCGTGAGGCCGTGCCGATTCACCTCCATCGTCACCGAGTCCACCAGGAACGGCATGTCGTCGTTGACGATCTCGATGATCGTGTGCGTCGACTGCCAGCCGTGCTCCTCGAGCGTGGGATTGAACACGCGGATGCGCGCGCGCCCCGGCTCGCGCTTCCGCGCGAAGTTCCAGTGCGACAGCGCCGCGCCGTAAAGGTCCGCAGGCTCCCGCTCGGCGAGATCCTCCGGCTCGACGTCCTGGTAATAGCGACTCGCGAAATCCTCGATGACCGCACGTTGCGCCGGTGGGAGCTTCGCGCGCACGAGCTTCAGCATCTCCTCGAGGCGCCCGCCGCGCCCGACGTCGCCATTCGCGCTCATCGTTTCTCCTCGATCGTGTCACTCAAACCGCGCGTGCGCGGCGGCCCGGGCAAGGGCAGAACGTTACCCTCGCTGTGTGACGTTAGAGCGAAGAATTATCGGCTACGGCGCTCTTCGGTACAACTCGCGTGCCGCATCCGGCGTCGCAGCAAGGGCTGATGGTGCCGGGGGAGGGACTCGAACCCTCACTCTGTTGCCAGAACTGGATTTTGAGTCCAGCGCGTCTACCAATTCCGCCATCCCGGCCGATGCGCGATGCGGGCGCCAAGGCTGACGTTGCCGGCGCTCCGCAGAGACGGCATTATCGCGGAAAACGCCCATTCTCTTCAAACGAGGGCCGCGCCGCCATGTCCGAGCGACGCGCTTACCGCCTTTCCGATTTCGACTACGAGCTGCCGCAGGACTTGATCGCGCAGCGACCTGCGCGCGAGCGCGCGCAGAGCCGTCTGCTGCACGTCGGCGGCTCGAAGCTCGCCGATCTTTCCTTCGCAGCCCTGCCCGACCTGCTCGCGCCGGGCGACGTGCTCGTCGTCAATGACACTCGCGTGATTCCGGCGCGGCTTCGCGGACGGCGCGAGACCGGGGGGCGGGTCGAGCTCCTGCTCGAGCGGATCGTCGCGCCGGACGAAGCCTGGATGCAGCTGGCGGCGAGTCATCCGCCGAAGCCGGGCGGACGCATCTTGCTCGACCGCGGCAATGCGACCGCGACCGTCCTCGAGCGCGACGGCCGCTTCGTGCGGCTTCGCTTCGCGGCCTCCCTTGCGCTCGACGACTATTTCGAGCGTTACGGAGAAGTCCCGCTGCCGCCGTATATAGCGCGCGCGGTCGAGCCTGCCGACGCCGAGCGCTACCAGACCATCTATGCGCGGCAGCGCGGCGCGGTCGCGGCGCCCACGGCCGGGTTGCACTTTGAGCAGGCGATGCTCGAGAGGCTGCGCGAGCGAGGCATCGTCGTCACCTCCCTCACGCTGCACGTCGGCGCCGGCACCTTCGAGCCGGTGGACGAGGAAGATCTGGCGCAGCACCACGTGCACCGCGAGCGCTACGAGATTCCTGGAGCGACCGCCGCCGCGATCGAGGGGGCGCACGGGGCCGGACGCTCCGTGATTGCGGTCGGCACGACGACCCTTCGCGCGCTCGAGTCCGCCGTGAGCCCGGAAGGCGTGCGCGCGGGCGCGGCGGAGACGACGCTCTTCATCACGCCCGGCTTTCGCTTCCGTGTGGTCGATCGGCTCATCACGAACTTCCATCTGCCGCGTTCGACGCTGCTCATGCTGGTGTCGGCGTTCGGCGGGTTCGACACGATTCGCAATGCATATGCGCACGCGATCCGCCAGCGCTACCGCTTTTACAGCTATGGCGATGCGATGCTGCTCGAGCGGGATCCTTCGGTAGAATCGCCGCGATGAAATTCGAGGTCATCGAACGCTGCGGGGAAGCGCGACGCGGGAAGCTCGCGCTTGTGCACGGCTCGATCGACACGCCCGTGTTCATGCCGGTGGGAACCTACGGGACGGTGAAGGCGATGGCGCCCGACGAGCTCGAAGCGCTCGGCGCCGAGATCGTGCTGGGCAACACCTTCCATCTCTGGCTGCGTCCCGGAACCGAGGTGATCGCAGCGCACGGCGGCCTGCATCGGTTCATGGGCTGGCGCCGGCCGATCCTCACCGATTCCGGCGGCTATCAGGTGTTCTCGCTGGGGCCGCTGCGCAAGGTCCGCGAGGACGGCGTCGCGTTCGCCTCGCCCGTCGATGGCGACCGGCTCCTTCTCACCCCGGAGCTGTCGATCGAAATCCAGCACGCGCTCGGCGCCGACGTGGCGATGGTGTTCGACGAGTGCATGAGCTACCCGGCGACGCGCGGCGAAGCGGCCGAGTCGATGCGACTTTCGCTTCGCTGGGCGGCGCGCTGCAAAGAGGCGCATGGCGACAACCCAAACGCGCTTTTCGGCATCGTGCAGGGCGGCATGTTCGAGGAGCTTCGCGACGAATCGCTCGGCGCGCTCTCGGATATCGGCTTCGACGGTTACGCGATCGGCGGCCTGTCGGTGGGCGAACCGAAGGAGGAAATGCAGCGCATCGAGGCGCACGTAGCGCCGCGGCTTCCTCCCGACCGGCCGCGGTATCTGATGGGCGTGGGCACGCCGGAGGACATCGTGACGGCAGTGGGCCACGGCATCGACATGTTCGACTGCGTGCTTCCGACGCGCAACGCGCGCAACGGCTGGCTCTACACGCGCTACGGCGACGTCAAGATACGCAATGCCCGCTATCGCGCGGACCTCGCGCCGCTCGACGAGGGTTGCGACTGCTATGCCTGCCGCCATTTCAGCCGCGCCTACCTCCATCACCTGCAGCGCGCGAACGAGATCCTCGGCGCGCGGCTCAACACCATTCACAACCTGCGCTACTACCTGACGCTCCTCGCGGAGCTTCGCGATGCGATCGTCGGCGGGACCTTGCCCGCCTATGCGCAGCGCTTCCGGGAGGACCGGTCGCGCATGTTATGATTAACGGTTTACTGCATTGATCCGGCCCGGCGCGGCCGGCCCGCCGCAAGGAGGAATCATCCGTGTTCATCAACCCGGCTTACGCACAGGCCACCGGCAGCACGCCCGGCGGCGACATCATGGCCTTCCTGCCGATGATCGCCATCGTGGTGGTGTTCTACTTCCTGCTGATCCGGCCGCAGCAGAAGCGCGCCAAGGAGACGAAGTCGATGCTCTCCGCGCTGCAGAAAGGCGACGAGGTCGTCACGGCCGGCGGCGTCGTCGGCAGGATCTCCAAGCTGACCGACGCCTACGCCAGCGTGGAGATCGCGCCGAACGTGGAAGTGACCG
>DATJWL010000021.1:0-27863 GCA_035501215.1 Casimicrobiaceae bacterium | reverse complement strand
CTGCTCGCCAAGCTCACGCAGGGCGATGCGACGCAGACGAGCTTCACGATCGTCGAAGGCTGGACCATCCGCGATCTGCGCGAAGCACTGCGCGCCGACGAGGACATCGTGAAGCAGATTACCGATCTTCCCGGCGCCGAGCTGATGGCGAAGATCGGCGCGAGCGAGAAGGAACCCGAGGGCTGGTTTTTCCCCGACACTTATTTTTTTGCGACGGGGACGACCGATGCCTCGATCCTCGTGCGCGCGCACCGCCTGATGCGCGAGCGGCTCGCCGCCGCGTGGGAAGCGCGCGCGACGGGGTTGCCGATCGCTACGCCGTATGAAGCACTGATCCTCGCTTCGCTGGTCGAGAAGGAGACCGGCCGCGCTTCCGATCGGCCCCTTGTCGCTTCGGTCTTCGAAAATCGGCTGCGACAGGGCATGTACCTGCAGACCGATCCCTCGGTCATCTACGGCATCGGCGAGCACTTCAAGGGCTACCTAACGCGGCGCGATCTCGAACGCGACCAGGTCTTCAACACCTACACGCGCGAAGGCCTGCCGCCGACGCCGATCGCGTTGCCGAGCCAGGCATCGCTCGACGCCGTGCTCCATCCGCCGTCCACGCCCTATCTCTACTTCGTTGCCCGCGGCGACGGCTCGAGCGAATTCTCCGCCAACCTCGCGGATCACAATCGCGCCGTGGCAAAATACCAGCGCGGCGGTCGCTGAAACGCGCCGCTCATCTCCCGGCATCGCTCTTGACGTCAGCAGCTCAACCGCGGCGCGGCCGCTTCATCACGCTCGAAGGCATCGACGGCGCGGGCAAGAGCACCCATCTGCCGCGGGTGAAGGAGCTTCTTGAGCGCAGCGGCCGCACCGTCTGGGTCACGCGCGAGCCCGGCGGCACGCCGCTGGGCGAGCGTCTGCGCGAGCTTCTGCTGCACGAGCCGATGGCGAAGCTCACCGAGACGCTGTTGATGTTCGCCGCGCGGCGCGAGCACTGCGAGCGCGAGATCTGGCCGCGGCTCGCCGCGGGAAACTGGGTCGTGTGCGACCGCTTTACCGACGCGACCTATGCCTACCAGGGCGGCGGTCATGGCGTATCTGCCGAGATCATCGCGACACTCGAGCGCGAGGTCCTGAACGGCTTTCAGCCCGACCTGACGCTCGTGTTCGACGTTCCCGCGCAGGTGGGCCTCGCGCGGCTTGCCGACGGGCGGCCGCTCGACAAGTTCGAGCGCGAGAGCGCCGCGTTCTTCGATCGCGTGCGCGCGGCCTATCTCGAACGCGCCCGCGCCGAGCCGCAGCGCTGCCGCGTGATCGACAGCACGAAGCCGCGCGAAACGGTGGAGCGCGAGCTGGAACGAATCATCTGCGCACTCATCGGCGTGCTGTGAGCGAGCCGACCGATCACTCGGCGCGCAGCGATTCGTCGCTGCAACTGTTCGCATGGCAGCGCGAGAGCGCTGCGGCCACGCTCGCGGCGCGGGCGCGCTGGCCGCATGCGCTCCTCATCGAAGGCCGGCGCGGCATCGGCAAGCGAGCCCTCGCGCTGCACTTCGCGCAGGCGCTTCTTTGCGAGACGCCGCGAGAGGACGGCGGGCCATGCGGAGTCTGCGCGAGCTGCGGTTACGTGCGCGCTGGCGCGCACCCCGATCTGCGCGTCATCGAGCCGATCGAGCGCGACGAGGAAGGCGACGAAACGCCGGTCGAGGAGATCGTGGTCGATCGCATTCGCGAGTTGATCGAGTTCACGCAGCTCACGACGCATCGACAGCGCGCCAAGGTGGCGGTCATCATCCCCGCCGAAGCGATGAACGCGGCCGCGGCAAACGCCTTGCTCAAGACGCTCGAAGAGCCGCCAGCTGCGACCTGTCTCATGCTCGTCAGCCATCAGCCGGGACGACTCCGGGCGACGATCGTCAGTCGCTGCCAGCGGCTCGCGGCTCCGGAGCCCGAGGCGGCCGCTGCGGCGAAGTGGCTGGAAGAGCAGGGAGCGGCGGAATCCGAGCTGCTGCTGGCCCAGGCGGGCGGAGCCCCGCTTCTCGCGCTGGCGCTAGCCGACCCGGGGGTGCAACGCGAACGCGCGCTGCTTCTCGCCGGCCTGGAGGATCCGCGGAAACTGTCGCCGATCGAGCTCGGGGCGCGCATCGACGGATACCGGAAAGAGGAGCGGAAAGCCGTGCTGGCCGATGTGGTCTACTGGCTCCTTACGTGGAGCGCGGATCTCGCCGCGGCCGCGAGCGGAGGAACACCGCGCTTCCACCCCGATCGACGCGAAGCGCTCGGCCGCCTGGGCACGCGAGTGGCGCGGCTCCCCCTCTTCCGCTATTATCGGGCGCTGCTCCAGCAGCGCGAGCTGCTCGGTCACCCGCTGGTGCCGCGGCTCGTTGCCGAGTCCTTGTTGTTCGAGTACCGGGACCTGTTCATCGACGCGAATGGCAGCTAAGGACGATCGCTTCAACGGCGCCGCGACAATCTCGCGGCCGGGAGTGCTTTCGCTCAACATTCGCGAGAAAGCGGCGCTTTACGCGGCGTACATGCCGTTTCTCAAGGGCGGCGGGATTTTCATCCCGACCAATCGCCAGTACCTGCTCGGCGAGGAGGTCTTCATGCTTCTGTCGCTGCTTGACGATCCGCAGCGCATCGCCGTGCAGGGTAAGGTCGTGTGGATTACGCCCGACGGCGTCCAGGGCAACCGCACGCCGGGCATCGGCGTGCAGTTCACCAACGACGAGACTGGCGCCTCGGCGCGGGCGCAGATCGAGAAGGCGCTCGGCGAGGGCATGGCGTCGACTCGACCCACCCACACGATGTGATTTTGTTGCACTGAACGGCGCTGAAGCGCCGGTTAGTGCAACAAGCGCCGCGTTGAGCACGGCGTTGAAACGCCGGCTAACGCGGCGCCGACCTCCTAACAAACGTGTTTGTTGATTCTCACTGCCATCTCGATTTTCCTGAACTGATCGATCAGTTGCCGTCCGTGCTCGACGCGATGGCCGCGAACCGGGTCACCCACGCGCTCACCATCAGCGTCAATCTCGCGACGCTGCCCGAAGTGCTGAAGCTCGCGGCGAACCACGCCAATCTCTACGCCACCGTCGGCGTGCACCCGGATACCGAGGACGCTTCCGAGCCCTCGGTCGATCAACTGGTTGCCCTCGCGTCGCAGCCCAAGGTCGTGGCGATCGGCGAAACCGGGCTCGACTACTATCGTCTGACGGGCGATCTCGAATGGCAGCGCGCGCGCTTCCGCAATCACATCCGCGCGGCGCGCGCCTGTCGCAAGCCGCTCGTCATCCACCCGCGCGCCGCGGGCGAAGACACGCTCGCCATCATGCGCGAAGAGCGAGCGAGTGAAGCCGGCGGCGTGATGCACTGCTTCACCGAGACCTGGGATGTGGCGCAGGCGGCGCTCGAGCAGGGCTTTCACATCTCGTTCTCGGGCATCGTGACGTTCAAGAACGCGCGGGCCGTGAAGGACGTCGCGCTGCGCGTCCCGCTCGAGCGGATGCTGATCGAGACCGACTCGCCCTACCTCGCTCCCGTACCGTATCGCGGCAAGACCAACCAGCCCGCGTACGTGCGCTACGTCGCCGAAGAGATTGCGCGCTTGCGCGAGACAGCGGTCGAGGAGATCGCGGCGGCGACCTCGGCCAACTTCTTCCGGTTGTTCGGAGTGAGCGCGGGTGCGCACTGATCGCCTCCGCGTCGGCGCGTGGCTGCTCTGCGCCACGCTTGCGCTCGGCGTCTGCGGCGCCGCAAGCGCGCAGGCGCTCTACGAACGTTTCATCCAGGCGGTCACCCTCGACAAGAGTGACGAGGTCAGAGCGATGCTCGCGCGGGGCATGGATCCGAACACGGTCGACCCCAGCGGCGATCCGGTCCTACTGGTCGCCGCGCGCTCGGGGTGGGAGACGACGGTCGACATCCTGCTCAACGGTGGCGCGAAGGTCGACGCGAAGAACCGTTTCGGCGACCGGCCGTTGATGGTCGCCGCTCTCAACGGGCACCTGACGGTCGTGAAGCTTCTCTTCAAGCGCGGTGCCGAGGTCAACCCTCCGGGGTGGACGCCTCTCATCTACGCCGCGACCAACGGGCACGTCGAGGTGATGCGCTATCTAATCGAGGTCGGGGCGGAGGTCGACGCGGAATCGCCGAACGGCACGACCGCGCTGATGATGGCGGCGCGCAGCGGTCAAGCCGACGCCGTCGCGCTGCTGGTGAGCCGCGGCGCCGACGTCAACCATCGCAATCAAAGCGGCGTCACGGCGCTCGCCTGGGCGCGACGCGGCGGCTTCGAGGCGATCGAGAAAACGCTGACGAGCCGCGGCGCGAAGGATTGAGAGTCAACGGCGACCCTGCGCGCGCCGGCGCCGTGCGTCCTTCGGCTCGGCGACGAGCGGCCGGTAGACCTCCACGCGATCTCCGTCGGCGAGGACCCGATCGCGCTCGACGCGCCGTCCGAAAATGCCGACCGCGCAGCGGGCGAGGTCGACTTCCGGGTGAATCGCCGCCAGCCCGGAGCCCTCGAGAGCGTCGGCCACCGTGGCGCCCGACGGCAGCTTCAGCTCGATCTCGCTTGCGCGCTCGGGCAGGGCGTACACGACGGTGACGGCGATCGTGCTCACGCGGCCGCCGGACCGTAGACCGCTTCGGCCCGCCGCACGAACGCCTCGACGAAGCTGGTCGCGACGTGGCTGAAGGCCGGTCCGATCAGCCGCTCGAGCAGGTGCGTGCTGAACTCGTAGTCGAGCTCGAGCTCCACCTTGCACGCTTCGTCCGACAACGCCCGAAAGCGCCATATGCCGGCCAGGTGGCGAAACGGCCCGTCGCGAAGCTCTATCACGATCTCCTCGGGCCGGCGCGCGCGGTTCGCGGTCGTGAAATGCGCCCGCACGCCGTGGTAGTTGATGTCGATGCGAACCAGCGGACCCTGCGGGGTGGCCCCGATGACCCGCGCTCCCGCGCACCACGGCAGGAACTGCTGGTAGGCGTCGATCCGCTCGACCAGGTCGAACATGCGCTGCGCGCTGTACGGCACCAGCACCGATTTCTGCACGCGGGTCATTGCTACAATATGTCATCTGCCGCGTTGAACGCAGTGCTGCACGCCGGTTAGCGCGGCAGCGCGCCGGTTAACCCGGCAGGATCGCCGGACGCCGCGGATGAGCATCGTCGAAAACAAAAAAGCCTATCACGACTATTTCGTCGAGGAGAAATTCGAGGCCGGCCTTGCATTGCAGGGCTGGGAAGTGAAGGCGATACGCGCGGGGCGGGCTCAGCTCAAGGAAGCCTACGTCGTGGTGAAGGACGGCGAGATCGTGTTGCTTGGCGCACACGTCACGCCGCTGCTCACCGCCTCGACGCACATCCGGCCGGACGCGACGCGTACGCGCAAGCTCCTGCTGCACCGGGCCGAAATCAATCGACTGATCGGCAAGGTGGAGCGCGCCGGCTACACGCTGACGCCGCTCAACCTCCACCTCAGCAAAGGCCGGATCAAGCTCGACGTCGGGCTCGCGCGCGGCAAGAAACAGTACGACAAGCGCGCCGCGATCAAGGAGCGCGAGTGGAACCGAGAGAAGCAGCGGCTGCTCCGCGATCGGACCGGCAGTGCGCGCCGGTCGCGGGCGCGATGACGCACGGATTGCCGTACAACGCGCGTTTGCGCCTATAGCTCTAACAGGCCCTAGAACGATGACCGGCAAGACGCCCGGCGCGCTTGAGAAGAACGCCGCCAACTACGTGCCGCTCTCGCCGGTGCAGTTCCTCGAGCGCAGCGCGCTCGTCTGGCCGAAGAAGATCGCGGTGCGTCACGGCGCGCTCGCGTACAGTTACGCGGAGTTCGAAGCGCGATGCCGGCGCCTCGCTTCCGCGCTCGCGCGGCGCGGGATCGGGCGCGGTGACACGGTGGCGGTGATGGCGCCCAACGTTCCGGCGCTCCTCGAAGCACATTACGCTGTGCCTGCGCTCGGCGCGGTGCTCAACGCGCTCAATTACCGCCTCGACGCGAAGACGATCGCGTTCTGTCTCGAGCACGGCGAAGCCAAGGTTCTGATCACGGACAACGAGTTTGCCGGCGTGGTGCAATCCGCGCTGGCGGCCGTGCAACGGCGGATCGTTGTCATCGACATCGACGATCCGCAAGGCCCGCCCGGGGAGCGGCTGGGCACGATCACCTACGGAGCTCTGCTCGAAGAGGGCGATCCCGCCTACGACTGGCCCGGTCCGAGCGACGAATGGGATGCGCTGGCGCTGCTCTATACCTCGGGCACCACCGGCGATCCGAAAGGCGTCGTCTATCATCATCGCGGCGCCTATCTCAACGCGCTCGGCAACGCTCTCGCCTTCGGACTCAAGCCGGACAGCGTCTATCTGTGGACGCTGCCGATGTTCCACTGCAGCGGCTGGACCTACACCTGGGCGGTGACCGCTGCCGGCGCGACGCATGTGTGCCTGCGCCGCGTCGATCCCGCGCTCATCTTTCCCGCGATTCGCGAGCAGCGCGTGACGCACCTGTGCGGGGCGCCGATCGTGCTCAACATGCTGGTGCACGCGCCGGAGAAAGTGAAGCTCGCCTTCGATCACGTCGTCGAAGTGGCGACGGGCGGCGCGGCGCCGCCGTCCGCGGTGATCGAAGCGATGGAGCGCATGGGTTTCCACGTGACGCACCTGTACGGTCTCACCGAATCGTACGGCCCGGCGACGTTATGCGCCGGCCAGGAGGACTGGCCGGGTCTACCGCTGGCCGAGCGGGCGCTGCGCATGGCGCGGCAGGGCGTGACGATGCCCACGCTCGCACGCCTGATGGTGGCCGATCCGCAGACGCACATCCCGGCGCCGCGCGACGGATGCACGATCGGCGAGATCATGCTCCGCGGCAACACGCTGATGAAGGGCTATCTCAAGAACGACGCCGCCACCGCGACGGCGTTTCGCGAGGGCTGGTTTCATACCGGCGATCTCGCGGTGTGGCACCCGGACAACTACATCGAGGTCAAGGACCGCTCCAAGGACATCATCATCTCAGGCGGCGAGAACATCAGCTCGCTCGAGATCGAGGAATGCCTCTATCGGCATCCGAAGGTAATGGAGGCGGCGGTGGTCGCGCGGCCGGATCCGAAGTGGGGCGAGACGCCATGCGCGTTCGTGACGCTCAGGCCGGACGCGGGTAGCGCGACCGCCGAAGAGATCATTGCCTGGTGTCGCGAGCATCTCGCGCATTTCAAGATGCCCCACACCGTCGTGTTCGGAGTGCTGCCGAAGACCTCGACCGGCAAGATCCAGAAGTTCGTTCTGAGAGAGCGGGCGAAGTCGCTCTGAGCGCGGAGGTCTATTTTGAGGATCGATGGATGAGTTCCTTTGCTTGCGTGGACATTCTCGCGGGGCGAGCGCCGAAGGACGTACCGGTTACGGTCAAGGGATGGGTGCGCACCCGGCGCGATGCGAAGGGTGCGGGCATCTCGTTCGTCAATGTTTCCGACGGATCGTGCTTTCATCCGGTGCAGGTCGTCGTTCCCAGTACGCTGGCGAACTACCAGGACGAGATCGTGCGGCTCACCGCGGGCTGCGCGATCGAGGCTACCGGCACCATCGTTCCGTCGCCGGCCAAGGGCCAGCCCTTCGAGATGCAGGCGAGCGAACTGAAGGTCGTCGGATGGGTCGACGATCCCGACACCTATCCCATCCAACCCAAGCCGCACACCTTCGAGTTCCTGCGCGAGGTCGCGCATTTGCGGCCGCGTACCAACGTGATCGGCGCGGCAACGCGCGTGCGCCACACGGTGGCCCAGGCGATCCACCGCTTCTTCGACGAGCACGGATTTTTGTGGGTGCACACGCCGATAATCACGGCGTCGGACGCGGAAGGCGCGGGCGCGCTTTTCCGCGTGTCGACGCTCGACCTCATGAACCTGCCGCGCACGCCTGAGGGCAAGGTCGATTTCACGCAGGATTTCTTCGGGCGCGAGACCTACCTTACCGTTTCGGGGCAGCTGAACGTCGAAGCCTATTGCCTCGCGCTGTCGAAGGTCTACACCTTTGGTCCGACGTTTCGCGCCGAGAATTCCAACACCAGCCGGCACCTCGCGGAGTTCTGGATGATCGAGCCGGAGATCGCGTTTGCGACGCTGGCCGACAACGCCGACTTGGCGGAGGCGCTGGTGAAGCATGTCTTCCGCGCCGTGCTCGTCGAGCGTGCCGACGATCTGGCCTTCTTCGAGGAGCGCGTCGAGAAGGGCTTGATCGCGAAGCTGCAGGCGATCGTCGACTCGGAGTTCATACGCATGGACTACACCGAGGCCATTCGCGTGCTCGAGCAATCGAAGCAGTCGTTCGAGTTCCCGGTGCAATGGGGCGTCGACCTGCAATCCGAGCATGAGCGCTACGTGACCGAGCACTACGCGCGCAAGCCCGTCATCCTCGTGAATTACCCGAAGGCCATCAAGGCGTTCTACATGCGCGTGAACGATGATGGGAGAACCGTGGCGGCAATGGACGTGCTGGTCCCCGGCATCGGCGAGATCATCGGCGGCAGTCAGCGCGAGGAGCGGCTTGAGGTACTCGACGCGCGCATCGGCGAGGTCGGGCTCGACAAGGAGAACTACGGCTGGTACCGCGATCTGCGCCGCTACGGCACGGTGCCGCACGCGGGCTTCGGCCTCGGATTCGAGCGCACCGTCGCGTACGTGACGGGGCTATCGAACGTGCGCGACGTCATCCCGTTCCCGCGCACGCCGGGGAACGCGCGGTACTAGCAGCGATGAGTTGGCGCGCTGCCGCTACGCCGCTGCGCGTCGCGGACTCAAGGGTGCCCGGCAACTCGGGATCGGTGTAATCGCCGGCGAGGTACACCCGCGGCGCGATGAGCCCGGACGAGGGACGTTCGAGACCAGCGACGCAAGCGTAGGTCGCGCGCTGCTCGGCGATCACCTGCGACCACGACGGCGGGGGCAGATCGGTGACCAGCCGGCGAAGCTGCGCGTCGATCGCTTGGGCGAGACTTGCATGGTCGCCGCGAACCGCAGTGACGTCGGCGCTGATGACGACCGCCGCGAGACCGGCCGGGCCGCCGAGCTGCTCGCGGTCGAACAACCATTGCCCCGGCTTCCCGTCGAGCTTGAGCATCGGAAGTTTCACGCCGAGCGCTCGGGGATAGCTCAAGAATGCCGTGACGATCGGCTCGTATGTAAACCGGGCTGTCATCGATACGATCTTCGCAGCGCCTTTCGCCGCAAGCGCGGTGAGCAGCATCCCCACCTGGTGCGGGCCCACGGCAATGACCGCGGCAGCGAATCGCTCCGATGCGCCGCCGCTCGTCAGCTCGACGCCTTCAGGAACAGTGGCGATGCCGGCGACAGATCGGCCGAGACGAACCTCGCCGCCGCGCTCGCCGACGAATCGTGCGGCCGCATCGGGGAACAACGCGCCGAGATCCACGCGCGGCAGCAACGTGTCCGAGTCGCGCGCACGAACGGTGAACCCCTGGCGCAGCAGATTGAGAAAGATCTGCGCCGAGGCCTTGTCGGGCGGCGTATTGAGCGCGGAGATGCACAACGGCGCCCACAGCCGGTCGATCACGTCCGGAGGCTGATCGACGAGAAGCGCGGAGACCGTGAGCTGCACGCCACAGTGAAAATTCGTGCCCTTCAGCCGTCGCGCGAAGGCTGCGGTCGTCAAGCGATCGGGGCGTGAGACGCCGCGCATGGTGAGGATCGCCGTCAATGCGTGCCATGGCGCCGGGAGCCGCGGCGCGTGCAGGCGGAAGACGCCCGGCTCTTCGATATGCAGTCGTCTTCGCTCGAGAAGCTCGCGCTGGTGGCGCGCACCGTGCACGAGGCGAAGCAGCTCGAGCGTCTGCCGGTATCCGCCGAGCAGAATGTGCTGCCCATTGTCGACGGTTGCAGCGCGCAGCTCGACCCGCCGCGCGCGGCCGCCAAGCGAAGGGGCTGCTTCGAAAACGGTGACAGCGCGTCCTGCCGCGGCGAGCGTGACCGCGGCGGCGAGCCCCGCCCACCCTCCACCGATGATGGCGACGCGGGCGTCGTCCATTAGAGCCGGCGATGCAAGGCGCCCGTGTCCATAGCGGTAACAGGCCCTAATAGGACCAGGAGATCCTCCAGGCGAGCCAGGCCTTGGCCAGCGGCGTGAGCGCGATCCGCCGATCGAGAACGCGAAAGTCGTCACGCTCGATCTGGTCGAGAAGCCGTCGGTAGATCGCCGCCATGATGAGCCCCGGCCGTTGCGCGCGGCGATCGCGGCGGGGCAGCTTGGCGAGCGCGCGGGCGTGCCACGAGCGGGCGCGCGCGACCTGGTAGGCCATGAGCGCTGTGAACGCGGGCGTGTTGCGGCGCTGGAGAACGTCGGCCTCCCTTACGCCGAAGCTTGCCAGTTCGTCCTGCGGCAGATAGATGCGGCCGCGTCGCGCATCCTCGCCGACGTCGCGAACAATGTTGGTGAGCTGAAAGGCGATGCCGAGATCGCGGGCGTAGTCGCGGGTCGCGGGGTCGCTGTAGCCGAAAATCTCCGCCGAGAGCAGTCCGACCACGCCGGCGACGTGATGGCAGTAGCGCTCGAGCGCTGCGAAATCGAGATAGCGGTTCTGATCGAGATCCATGACCATGCCGTCGATGACGGCCTGGAAATGCTCCTGCGGCAGGCGAAACGCCGCGACCACACTCTGCAGCGCCTGTGCGATCGGGTGCTGCGGCGTGCCGGAGAAGACGGCCGCGATCTCGGTACGCCACCAGGCAAGCTTGAGCCGGGCCACGCCCGGGTCGGCGACCTCGTCCACGACATCGTCGACTTCGCGGCAGAATGCGTATAGCGCGATGATCGCCCGCCGCCGGTGCGCCGGAAGCAAACGGAAGGCGTAATAGAAGCTCGACCCGCTATGCGCCGTTTTCTGCTCGCAATAAGCGTCGGGCGTCATTCGGGAACCTTTGAACAGGCCCCGCGTGGCCGCGACGGCGGCTTTCCGGGAGGAGATGCGCGAAGCGGCGCGAAGCCCATGGCAGGCCTCCATGGGCAAGCGACGCGACAAAGCAGATCGCCCGGAAAGCCCCGTCCCTCCAGGTTTCGGCGCAATGGCCTCATCCGCGTTGTTGCGCGGCTTGCGAATAGCACAAACTATTCGCTGCGCCGCGACGCCTCGCATCTGAAGCCATTGCGCCCGAAACGCGGCTCATGTGCGGCCTGTTCAGAAGTTCCCAAGCAGGGCCGGTGCGGCGAGCGCGAGCCAGTCGAGTGCGCCCAGACGCGGACGGCGGCGGAACACGTCGCCTTCGACCGCATCGATCGCATCGAGGATGCGCAACCCGCCGGCGACGATGAGCTTCAACTCGAGCGCCAGGCGCAGCGGCAGCGCACGAGTGAGCTCGCGCCCCGCGACGAGGAGCGCGCGCGAGCGCTCCACCTCGAAGGCAATAAGCCGTGTCCAGCGCTCTCCGCAGCGGCCCGTTTCGATCTCCGCTTCCTCGACGCCGAAGCGAGTGAGATCCTCGGCCGGGAGATACAGCCGGCCCTTGCGCCAGTCGATAGCGATGTCCTGCCAGAAATTCGTGAGCTGAAGGCCGGTGCAGACCGCATCGGCGCGGCGGCCGCTCTCGGCGTCCTCGACCCCATACAGGCAAAGGAGCAGCCTGCCGATCGGGTTCGCCGAGCGCGTGCAATAGTCGAGCAGCTCCGTGTAGCTCGCGTAGCGCTGCTTCACGACGTCCTGACGAAACGCGGAGATCAGATCCCGGAACGGAGACAGAGGCAAGCCGTGGCGGCGGATGGCGATCGCGAGCGCAGCGAAGGGTGCGTCGGTGAGCGTCTCGCCGCGCTCGATCCGGTCGAGCGCGCGCACGAAGCCGTCGAGCCGTTCGAGTCGCACCTGCGGAGCCGCGTCGCCTTCGTCCGCGACGTCGTCGGCGGCGCGCGCGAAACGGTAGATCGCGATCACGGCCGGGCGCAGCGTACCGGGAACGAGGCGCGAAGCGACCGGAAAGTTCTCGTAATGCGCGATGGACACGGGTTTCTTGACCTTAAGCCGGAAAGCAGATGCAATCCCACCATCGAGGCGCGTGACACCACTCGGGCGCTTCGTGGTGTGGACCGATGCTTTAAGCTATACTTGTTCGTTTAGCGAAAAGCGGCTGCGAAAGTGGCGGAATTGGTAGACGCACCGGCCTTAGGAGCCGGAGCCGAAAGGCGTGAGAGTTCGAGTCTCTCCTTTCGCACCAACGCACATGGCAGATGAAAGTGAACGCAACTGAAGCGCCGACGCAACATAGCAAGGAATCGGAAGGCATGCAAATGACACTGGAAACCCTCGGCCAGCTCGAGCGCCGGCTGCACGTGGCGGTGCCCAAGGCGCAGATCGAAGGCGAGGTGCAGAAGCGGTTGGAAAACCTCGCCAAGACAGTCAAGATCGCCGGCTTCCGTCCGGGCCACGTGCCGCTCAGGATGGTCGCGCAGCAGTACGGGCCGCAGGTGCGCTCGGACGTGATCACCGACACGGTGCAGGCGAGCCTGAACGACGCGATTCGCACGCAGAATCTGCGCGTGGCGGGCTACCCGCGCATCGAGCCGAAAGAGGGCGCCGCGGAGGACGAGTTCGCATTCTCCGCCATATTCGAGGTCTACCCGGAAATCAAGATCGGCGATCTCGCGACCGTCACGATCGAGCGGCCGGTGGCTGAAGTCGCGCCCGCCGACGTGGATCGCACCATCGGGATACTGCGCAAGCAGCGCGCCCGCTACGAGCCCGTGCTGCGGCCGGCACAAGCCGGCGATCAGGTGATCGTCGACTTCACCGGAACGATCGACGGCGTCGAATTCCAGGGTGGTCAGGCACGCGATTTTGCGATCATCCTGGGCGAGGGCAAGATGGTCCCTGGCTTCGAAGACGAGGTCATGGGAATGACCGCGGGCGAGGAGAAGAATTTCGCGCTCGTCTTTCCGGCCGACTATCACGGCCGCGAGGTCGCCGGCAAGAAGGCGCAGTTCGCGCTGACGCTGAAATCGGTGAGCGAGCCGCATCTGCCGCCGGTCGACGAGGAATTTGCGCGCAACTTCGGCATCGCGAGCGGCAGCCTCGACGAGCTGCGCTCGGAAATTGCAAGCAACCTCACCGTGGAACTCAAGCGCAAGATCGAAGGCGTTCTTCGGGACCAGGTCATGAAGGCGCTGCAGGCGACCTGTCAGACCGTGGTTCCGAAATCGCTCGTGGAGCTCGAAGCGCGAAGCCTGCTCGAGCGCGCGACCGCGGAGCTGAAAAGTCGCGGCGTCAAGGTCGAGGACCTCGACATCACTGCGGAAACGTTCCGGCCGCAGGCGGAGGAGCGTGTAGCCTTCAGCCTGATCCTGAACGAGATCGTGCGCTTGAACGAGCTGCAGGCGCGCCCCGAGCAGATCCGGGCCCTCGTCGAGGAAGCCGCACAGAGTTTCGAGCAGCCCGACGCGGTGATACGCTGGCACTATGAGAAGCCCGAGCGGCTGAACGAGCACGAGGTGCGCGCAGTCGAACGCAATGTGATCGACTGGGCGCTCGCGAGGGCCCGCGTAGTCGACCGGCCGACGCCGTTCTCGGAGCTGATGGAGCCGCCGAAGGGCGCAGCCGCGGCGGGCGGTGGCGCAGCGCTGGCGCAGTAACCCAGGTTTCAGGCGGGAGGCAAGGATGAGCAAGCATCGCAACGATGAGCCCCGGGGTCTCGGCCTGATCCCGATGGTGATCGAGCAGAGCGGGCGGGGCGAGCGCGCCTACGACATCTATTCGCGGCTGCTGAAGGAGCGGGTGATTTTTCTCGTCGGTCCGGTCGACGAGACCACCGCGAACCTCGTCGTTGCCCAGATGCTGTTCCTGGAGTCGGAGAACCCCGACAAAGACATCAACTTCTACATCAACTCCCCGGGCGGCTCGATCGCGGCAGGTTTCGCGATCTACGACACGATGCAGTTCATCAAGCCCGACATCTCGACGCTGTGCGTGGGCATGGCGGCGAGCATGGGCGCGTTCCTGCTCGCAGCCGGCGCGAAAGGCAAGCGCTTCGCGCTGCCGAACTCCACGGTCCTGATCCACCAGCCTCTCGGTGGTTTCCAAGGTCAGGCCTCCGACATAGCAATCCACGCCAAGTACATCCTGTCGCTGCGCGAGCGGCTCAACCGTCTGCTGGCGCAGCACACCGGGAAGCCGATCGAGCAGATCGAACGGGATACGGATCGCGACAATTTCCTCACTCCCGAGGAGGCGCTGGAGTACGGTTTGATCGACAAAGTCTTGCAGAGCCGGGCCTAAGGCCTGTAAAGTGTAATCAGGCTCCCGGCTCAAGCGAGGTGCGACGGACACGAAATGGCGGATAAGACGGCGGGCGACAAGCTTCTTTACTGCTCCTTCTGCGGCAAGAGCCAGCACGAGGTGCGCAAGCTCATCGCGGGCCCGTCCGTGTTCATATGCGACGAGTGCATCGAGCTGTGCAACGACATAATCCGCGAAGAAGGCGCCACCGCCGACACCACCCGGGCCGACAAGAGCAAGCTTCCCACCCCGCACGAGATACGCCAGATCCTCGATCAGTACGTAATCGGCCAGGATCTCGCAAAGAAGATTCTTTCGGTCGCGGTCTACAACCATTACAAGCGGCTCGACTCGAGCGTCAAGGAAGACGACGTCGAGCTCGCGAAAAGCAACATCCTGCTCATCGGGCCGACCGGCTCGGGCAAGACGCTGCTCGCGCAGACGCTGGCGCGGCTCCTCGACGTGCCGTTCGTGATCGCCGATGCGACGACATTGACCGAAGCGGGCTACGTCGGCGAGGACGTCGAGAACATCATCCAGAAGCTCCTGCAGAAGTGCGATTACGACATCGACAAGGCGCAGCGCGGCATCGTCTACATCGACGAGATCGACAAGATCTCGCGCAAGAGCGACAACCCGTCGATTACGCGCGACGTCTCCGGCGAGGGCGTGCAGCAGGCGCTGCTCAAGCTGATCGAGGGCACGATCGCCTCGGTCCCGCCGCAGGGCGGGCGAAAGCACCCGAACCAGGAGTTCGTGCAGGTCGACACGACCAACATCCTGTTCGTCTGCGGCGGCGCGTTCGACGGTCTGGAGAAGATCATCCGCCAGCGCACCGCGAAGACGGGCATCGGCTTCGGCGCGGAAGTATCGAGCCCCGACGACCGGCGCGACATCAGCATCCTGCTGCGCGAAACCGAGCCGGAGGATCTGATCAAGTTCGGCCTCATACCCGAATTCGTGGGACGGCTCCCGGTGGTGGCCACGCTCGAGGAGCTGGACGAAGCGGCGCTCATCCAGATCCTGGTCGAGCCGAAGAACGCGCTCATCAAGCAGTACCACAAGATATTCCGCATGGAAGGCGTCGAGCTGGAAGTACGCGAGCCCGCGCTGCGCGCGATCGCGAGCAGGGCGCTCGCGCGCAAGACGGGCGCCCGGGGTTTGCGCTCCATTCTCGAGCAGGTGCTGCTCGACGTGATGTACGATCTGCCGTCGCAGGGGAACCTGTCGCGGGTGATCGTGGACGAAGCCACGATCGCCAACGACGGCAAGCCGCTGCTGATGTTCGCCGAGCAGCCGAAGGTGGCTGCGGCGCATTCCTGACCGTCCCCCGCACCGGCGCGGAGGCCGGCCGCCGGCTTGAAACGCCGGACACGGGCCCCATCTCACTGATGAGACCCTTACCCAGAGAAACGCGCGAGCCGACATGGCCAACGATCCTTCGAGCAAGACCGCTGAGCTGACCACCTTTCCGCTGTTGCCGCTGCGCGACGTCGTGGTCTTCCCGCACATGGTGATTCCGCTCTTCGTCGGGCGTCCGAAATCGATCAAGGCGCTCGACATGGCGATGGAGGCGGGTAAGCACATCCTGCTCGTGGCGCAGAAGTCCGCGGCAAAGGACGATCCGGTCGCCGGAGACCTCTATGCGATCGGCAGCGTCGCCACGGTGCTGCAGATGCTGAAGCTCCCCGATGGCACGGTGAAGGTCCTCGTCGAGGGGACGCAGCGCGCGCGCATCGTTCGCGTGGACGAATCGGCGGATTACCTCTCGGCCGAAGCGTCGATCCTCCCGGGCGGCGAGGGCGCAACGCACGAGATCGAAGCGATGCGGCGGGCGCTGCTCACGCAGTTCGACCAGTACGTCAAGTTGAACAAGAAGATCCCGCCCGAGATCCTGACCTCGATGTCGGGCATCGACGACGGCGGGCGGCTCGCCGACGCGATCGCCGCGCATCTGCCGCTCAAGCTCGAGCAGAAGCAGGAGATTCTCGAGATGCAGGAGGTCGGCAAGCGGCTCGAGCACCTGCTCGGCTTGCTCGAAGGCGAAGTCGACATCCTGCAGGTCGAAAAGCGCATCCGCGGCCGCGTGAAGCGGCAGATGGAAAAGAGCCAGCGCGAGTACTACCTGAACGAGCAGGTCAAGGCGATCCAGAAGGAGCTTGGCGAAGGCGACGACAACGCCGACCTCGACGAAACCGAGAAGAAGATCAAGGCCGCCAAGATGTCGAAGGAAGCCGAAGGCAAGGCGATGGCGGAGCTGAAGAAGCTGCGCATGATGTCACCGATGTCGGCGGAAGCGACCGTGGTGCGCAACTACATCGACACGCTGCTCGGTTTGCCTTGGCGGAAGAAAAGCAAGATCAACAAGGATCTCGCCAACGCCGTGAAGGTGCTCGACGCCGACCACTACGGCCTGGAGAAGGTGAAGGAGCGCATCGTCGAATACCTCGCGGTGCAGCAGCGCGTCGAGCGGTTGAAGGCGCCGATCCTGTGCCTCGTCGGAGCGCCCGGGGTGGGCAAGACTTCGCTCGGCCAGTCGATCGCGCGCGCGACCAACCGCAAGTTCGTGCGCATGTCATTGGGCGGCGTCCGCGACGAAGCCGAGATACGCGGCCATCGGCGCACCTACATCGGGTCGATGCCGGGCAAGATCCTGCAGAACATCACCAAGGTCGGCGTGAAAAATCCCCTGTTCCTGCTCGACGAGGTCGACAAGATGGGCATGGACTTCCGCGGCGATCCGTCCTCGGCGCTGCTGGAAGTGCTCGATCCAGAGCAGAACACCACCTTCGTCGATCACTACGTCGAGGTCGAGTACGACCTGTCCGACGTGATGTTCGTCACCACGGCGAACACGCTCAACATTCCGCCTCCGCTGCTCGACCGCATGGAGGTCATCCGGCTCGCCGGCTACACCGAGAACGAGAAGATCGCGATCGCGAAGCAGTACCTCGTTCCGAAGCAGATGAAGAACAACGGCATCAAGGAAAACGAGCTGCACATCGCCGAGCCCGCGATCCGCGACATCACGCGCTATTACACGCGGGAGGCCGGGGTGCGCGCGCTCGAGCGCGACATCTCCAAGATCTGCCGCAAGGTGGTGAAGAGCCTGCTGCTGCGCGAGAGCGAAGGCAAGCCGCGAGCGGCCAAGGGTCCGGTCGAGGTCAACGCTAAGAACCTGGACAAGTACCTGGGCGTGCGCAAGTTCACCTACGGCATCGCCGAGAAGAAGAACCAGATCGGACAGGTGACCGGTCTCGCCTGGACCGAAGTCGGAGGCGATCTCCTCACCATCGAGGCAGTCGCGCTTCCCGGCAAGGGCAAGACGACGACTACCGGCAAACTGGGCGACGTGATGCAGGAATCGATCCAGGCCGCGTTGTCGGTCGTGCGCCACCGCTCGAAGCAGCTCGGCATCGCGCCCGACTTCTATCAGAAGACCGATCTGCACATCCACTTGCCCGAGGGCGCGACGCCGAAGGACGGCCCGAGCGCCGGGATCGCGATCAGCACCGCCATGGTGTCGATCCTCACCGGTATCCCGGTTCGCGCCGACGTGGCGATGACCGGCGAGATCACGCTGCGAGGCGAGGTGCTGCCGATCGGCGGATTGAAGGAGAAGCTGCTCGCGGCGGGACGGGGCGGCATCCGGCAGGTGCTGATTCCGGAGGAGAACGTCAAGGATCTGACGGAGATCTCCGACGAGATCAAGAACCGGCTCGACATCCACCCCGTGCGCTGGATCGAACAGGTGCTGGAGCTCTCGCTCGAGCGCCAGCCGGTTCCGGTCGCGGATTCGACGGATGCCAAGCCCGCGGAACCCGCGACGCCGCCCGCGCCGATGGAAGAGTCGGCAGCCGTCATCAAGCATTAACCTCTTTAGCGTGCCTGTTGCGGCGCGCTCGTCACCATCGAGCGCCGCTTGACACGTCGATTTCGCGGTTCTATAAAGCACCCTCGCAAGTCCCGCCGCTTTTTCTACTCGTTCCCACACCGGAAGCATCGAAAGGGGCTCATCGTGAACAAGGCAGAATTGATCGATGCGATCGCCAAGCACGCCGACATTTCCAAGGCGGCCGCCGGACGCGCTCTGGACGCGACGGTGAACTCGATCAGCGGCTCGCTGAAAAAGGGCGAGATCGTGACGCTCGTGGGCTTCGGATCGTTCTACGTCGGCAAGCGCAGCGCACGACAGGGACGCAACCCCCGCACCGGCGCGGCGATCAAGATCAAGGCCGCGAGAGTGCCCAAGTTCCGCGCTGGCAAAGAGCTCAAGGATTCGTTAAACTAGCCTGTTGCGATCGAGCCGCCTCAGTCATCCTGGAGCGGGTGCTTAGCTCAGTTGGTAGAGCGTCGCCCTTACAAGGCGAATGTCGGGAGTTCGAGCCTCTCAGCACCCACCAACAGCAGCCGAGCCGGATCCTGGAGTGGTAGTTCAGTTGGTTAGAATACCGGCCTGTCACGCCGGGGGTCGCGGGTTCGAGTCCCGTCCACTCCGCCACCGATACCCAAAGGGCGAACGCAAGTTCGCCCTTTTTTGATTCGGCCACAGCGATTCGCCATGTACGATTTTCTCCACCGCAGAAAGCGCCTCGTCCAGTTCGTCCTGGCGCTCATCACGCTGCCGTTCGCGTTCTTCGGCATCGACTACTATTTCCGCAGTACCGGGCGCGCGCAGGAAGTGGCCTCGGTTTCCGGACAGCCCATCTCGCAGGAGGACTTCGCCCAATCGATGCGCGAGCAGCAGGAGCGCATGCGGCAGGCGGTCGGAGCCAACTTCGATCCGACCGTGTTCGACGATCCCGAGGTGCGCTACTCCATTCTGGAGCAGATGATCAATCAGCGCCTGCTGCAGGAACAGGCGCGGCACGACCGCTTCCGCGTGTCCGATGCCCAGCTCGCCCAGTTCATCAGCGAGATCCCGGCGTTCCAGGTCGACGGGAAGTTCTCGCACGAGCGCTACGAGCAGCTGCTGCAGACGCAGAGCCGGACGCCTGCGGCATTCGAGCAGGAAGTGCGCGCCCAGCTTACGCTCGCCCCGATTCAGGAACCGGTCGGCGGCGCCAACATCGTGGCACGCAGCAACGTCGAACACTATCTGGGGCTGCTCGATCAGCAGCGCGAGGTCTCTGCAGCCACAATCGACGTCGAACCTTACATGAGGGAAGTGAAGATCGACGACGCGGCCGTGAAGACGTTCTACGACGCCAACCCGGACGCGTTCCAGGTGCCAGAGGAAGTGAAGCTCGAATACGTGACGCTCAGCCCGGACACGCTTGCCGCGCAGACGCCCGTCGACGCGGCGGAGGTAAGGAAGCAGTACGACGACAACCTGAAGCGCTACGGCAAGCCCGAGGAGCGTCAGGCTTCGCACATCCTCATCGCTGTGAAGCCCGACGCGAGCGACGCGGACAAGGCGGCGGCAAAGAAACGTGCCGAGGAGGTCGCGGCGCAGGCGAAGAAAAACCCGGGCCAGTTCGCCGAGCTCGCGAAGAGCGTCTCGCAGGATCCGGGCTCGGCGTCCCAGGGCGGCGACCTGGGATTCTTCGGGCGCGACGGCTCGATGGTGAAGCCCTTCGAGGATGCTGTGTTCTCGATGAAGAAGGAGGGAGAGATCGCGGGCCCGATCCAGACCGATTTCGGCTGGCACATCATCAAGCTCACTGGCATCCACCCCGGCAAGCAGCAGAGCTTCGACGAGGTGAGGGCGCAGATCGAGCAGGATCTCAAGCGGCAGACGGCGACGCGCAAGTTCGCCGAAGCCGCAGATCAGCTGCAGAACCTCGTCTACGAGCAGGCCGATTCCCTGCAGCCGGTGGCGAAGGCCCTGAACCTCAACGTACAGACCACGCAGCTCATCACGCGGGCGCAAGTGCAGGCGCTGGCGCTGAACAACGCCAAGTTCGTCCAGGCCGTTTTCAGCCCGTCGTCGCTGCAGGCGAAGCGCAACACCGAGGCGATCGAGGTCGCACCCAACACCCTGATGGCGGCGCGCGTGGTCGAGTACAAGCCGGCCGCACCGCGGGCCTTCGACGACGTCAAAACGGAAATTCGCCGCCAGCTCGAGCGCAAGGCGGCCAGCGACCTGGCGCACAAAGCCGGCATGGAAAAGCTCGCGCTGCTCGAGCAGGGAAAGGACGCGGGCCTCGCATTCGGCAAGCCGGTAGTGCTTGCGCGCAGTCAGCCGCAGCCCGGGTTCCCCCCTTCAGCGCTGACGATGATCTTCCAGACCGACACCAACAAGCTCCCGGCTTACGTTGGGGCGGGCAATGAACGCGGCGGCTATTCGATCTTTCGTGTGCAGCGCTTGATCTCGCCCCCGGCTCCCGATGCCGCGAAGCTCACGGCCTACACGAACCGCGTCGGCGAACAGCTCGGACGCGAGCTCATGAACGCGTATGCGGCCAGTTTGCGCAACCGCGCCGAGGTCAAGATCAACGAAGCGAACCTGGAACCTGGTCGAGAGACCGGAAGTACCGAGCCATCGCCGGCGCAGCCTCGCCGCCGCGGGCGTCCGTAGTCCAGCCCCAACGCGTCAATAGGTGGACGTTCCCGCCGGAGCTGCGGTTACCGGCGCGCAATTCGATTCGCGCAGCGCGCGGTCGGTCTCGGCGATCGCCTTGTTACGCTCGGCTTCGTCGAAGTAGACCTTCTCACCGGCATCGTTGAAGCGATAGACCGCTGCGCCGCTGCGCAAGGTTTGCATGCGGCCGCGCATCTGCACGCAGCGGTCGAGACGGCTCTTGTCGTCGACGGCAGCCTTCTGGGCCTTCGTTTCCTCGTCGGCGCGCGCTTGGGCGCGCTTCCTGAGCTCGGCGTCCTTGGCCGCCATGTCGCGCTCCGCATTGGGGTCGCCGGGCGGAGCCGCGACGCTGATGCGCTCGGCCTTCGCGCCGGGAGGCGGCGTGTCGCCGTAGACGACGCGTCCGTTCTCGTCGGTCCACTTGTAGAGTGCCGCGACAGCGGGCAGCGCCGCGCAGGCTGCCGCGCAGAGCGTCGTGCACAACGCCGTTCGAAATCTCATCTCGCACGCCGAAGGTGGCTCCGATGGCAGACACGGTAATGCAAACCGCTGCGCAACGCAAACGCGCTCGTCGTGCGTCGGTCGCCGTTTACCCGGAGAGGCGAGGCGCGTATAATCCGGTTTTGCGCATAGGAGAAAAGCACCATGCGTGTCGTGCAGAAGGCGCTGACTTTCGACGACGTCCTGCTGCTCCCCGCCCAGTCCTCCGTCGTTCCCCGCGACGTCAACCTGCAGACCCGCCTCACGCGCAGCATCACGCTGAACATCCCGCTGCTGTCGGCAGCGATGGATACCGTCACCGAAGCGCGGCTCGCCATCGCCATGGCGCAGGAAGGCGGGCTCGGCATCGTGCACAAGAACATGCCGCCGAAGGCGCAGGCCGCCGAGGTGGCGAAGGTCAAGCGCTTCGAAAGCGGGGTGGTCAAGGATCCGATCACGATCCCGCCGACGATGTCGGTACGCGAGGTGCTCGCGCTTACCCAGCTGCACAAGATCTCCGGGCTGCCGGTGGTCGACCGCAAGAAGGTGGTCGGCATCGTCACCAATCGCGATCTGCGCTTCGAGACCAACCTCGATCAGCCCGTTTCAGCGATCATGACCAAGGGCGACAAGCTGGTCACGGTCCCGGAAGGCACCGAGCTCGATGAGGCCAAAGCGCTGATGCACCGGCACCGGCTCGAGCGCGTGCTGGTGGTCAACGAGCGCTTCGAGCTGAAGGGGCTCATCACCGTCAAGGACATCCTGAAGTCGACCGAGCATCCGCTCGCGTGCAAGGACGATCTCGGGCGGCTGCGCGTCGGCGCCGCGGTCGGCACCACCGGCGACACCGAAGAGCGCGTCGAAGCCTTGGTCGCCGCCGGAGTTGACGTCATCGTCGTCGATACCTCGCACGGTCACTCGCAGGGAGTTCTCGAGCGGGTGCGCTCGATCAAGCGCGCCTACCCCCAGTTGCAGGTGGTGGGCGGCAACGTGGGGACTGCGGCAGGCGCCCGCGCGATGGTTGACTACGGCGCGGACGCGATCAAGGTCGGCATCGGACCGGGCTCGATCTGCACGACGCGCATCGTCGCCGGCGTCGGCGTGCCCCAGATCAGCGCGCTCCTGAGCGCGCTCGAAGGCGTGGCCAACCTCGATGTGCCGATGATCGCCGACGGCGGGATCCGCTACTCGGGCGACATCGCGAAGGCGATCGCGGCCGGCGCGTCATGCGTGATGCTGGGGAGCCTGTTCGCCGGCACCGAGGAGTCCCCGGGCGAGATCGAGCTCTACCAGGGCCGCTCGTACAAGACCTACCGCGGCATGGGCTCGCTCGGTGCAATGCAGCAGGGTTCGGCCGACCGCTACTTCCAGGATTCCGAGGGCGAGGATGCGCCGCAGAAACTCGTCCCCGAGGGCATCGAAGGCCGCGTGCCGTACAAGGGCGCGCTCGCCGCGGTCGTCCAGCAGCTCATGGGCGGGGTGCGCGCGGCGATGGGCTACTGCGGCTGCGCCACGATCGAAGCGCTGCGCACGCGCGCCGAGTTTGTCGAGATCACTGCGGCTGGCATGCGCGAGTCGCACGTGCACGACGTGCAGATCACCAAGGAAGCCCCGAACTATAGGGTCGAATGAACAAGACGACGGCGGAGACCCCTGCGCCCGGCGATCAAGCCGGCAACGTCGAGCGCCGCCGCGCCGGGCTCCCGTTCATCTTCGTCGTCGTGTTCATCGATGTGCTGGGCATAGGCATCGCGCTCCCGGTGCTGCCGATGCTGGTCGGAGAGTTCACGGCGAGCCGCGAGCTGCAGTCGTACTGGTATGGCGCGCTGGTCGTCACTTACGGTGTAATGCAGTTCTTCTGCGCCCCGCTCCTGGGCGCGCTCTCCGACCGCTTCGGGCGGCGGCCGCTGCTGCTCTGGTCACTGCTCGGCCTGGGCGCGCATTTTCTGCTGCTTGCCCTTTCGCCGTCGCTCCTGATCATGCTTGTTGCGCGCGTGGTGGGCGGCACTGCGGGCGCGAGCTTCGCGGTAGCCAACGCCTACGCGTCGGACGTGACGCCGCCCGAGCAGCGCGCGAAGGGCTTCGGCCTCATCGGCGCTGCGTTCGGCCTGGGCTTTATCTTCGGGCCGATGATCGGAGGACTGCTCGGAAGCGTCGATCTGCGCTTGCCCTTCTATGCGGCAGCGGGCCTGTCGCTGCTCAATGCTGCCTACGGTTTCTTCGTGGTGCCGGAATCTCTGCCGCGCGAGCGCCGTTCACCGTTCGTCTTCGCCCGCGCCAATCCGTTTGCGGCGCTCCTCACGCTCGGTCGCCATCCCGAGATCGGGCGGCTCATCGTCGTGTTCGCGCTCGTTGTGCTGGCGCAGCTCATGCTGCAGGTGACCTGGGTGCTCTACACCCACTTCCGCTTCGATTGGGGACCGCGCGACAACGGCTTCGCGCTGTTCCTCGTTGGGCTCGTCGCGACCATCGTGCAGGGTGCCTTGCTCGGAAGACTCCTCGCGCGCTTTGGGGAGGTGCCGCTCGCGCTCACCGGACTCGCGGTCGGCACCGTCGCCTATCTCCTGTACGGGCTCGCGCAGCACGGCTGGATGATGTACGCCATCATCGTCGGCAACTTCCTCTCCTTCGCCGCGGGCCCCGCCTTGCAGGGCATCGTGTCCAATGCGGTCGACCCGCGCGAGCAGGGCGTGACGATGGGGGCGCTCAATTCCATCAACAGCATAATGTTCGTCGTCGCGCCCTCGATCGGGACGCCGCTCCTCGCGCTGGTGAGCCAGCTGCCGCGGTCGGACTGGCGGGTCGGCGCGCCGTTCTACGTGAGCGCGGTATTGCAGGCGATCGGGCTCTTCCTCGCGCGGCGACACTTCGCGCTGATGCGCGCGCAAAGCGGAGCGTAGAGCGTGCACGCCACCATCCTCATCCTTGACTTCGGCGCGCAGTACACGCAGCTGATCGCCCGCCGCGTGCGGGAGCTCAACGTCTACTGCGAGATTCATCCTTTCGACGTCTCCGACGAATTCGTTCGCAGGCTCAAGCCCGCCGGGATCATTCTGTCCGGCGGTCCCGAGAGCGTGACCGAGGGCGATACGCCGCGCGCGCCGGGCGCGGTATGGAGCGCGGGGGTGCCGGTGCTCGGGATCTGCTACGGCATGCAGACCATGGCTGCGCAACTCGGCGGCGCGGTCGAGGGCGGGCGGGTGCGCGAGTTCGGCTACGCCGAGGTGCGGGCGCGCGGCCACGGGCGTCTGCTCGAAGGCATCCAGGACCGCGCCGGCGCCAAAGGGGAGGGGCTGCTCGACGTTTGGATGAGCCACGGCGACAAGGTGACCGCGCTGCCGCCGGGCTTCACGCTGATGGCCGGCAACGATTCGACGCCGATCGCGGGAATGATGGACGAGTCGCGCCGCTTCTATGGTGTGCAGTTTCACCCGGAGGTGACGCACACGCGGCAAGGGAAGGCGATCCTGGAACGTTTCGTGCGCGACATCTGTGGCTGCCGCGGCGACTGGAGCATGCCGGGTTACGTCGAGGAGGCCGTGGCGAAGATTCGCCGCGAGGTCGACGGCGAGGAAGTGATTCTCGGGCTCTCCGGCGGCGTCGATTCGTCGGTCGCCGCCGCGCTGATCCAGCGGGCCATCGGAGACCAGCTTACCTGTATCTTCGTCGACACCGGCCTGCTGCGCCTGAACGAGTCGGCGCAGGTTATGGAAACCTTTGCCCGCCACCTCGGCGCGCGGGTCGATCTCGTCGACGCCAGCGCGACCTTCCTCGACGCGCTTGCCCGCGTCACCGACCCAGAGCAGAAGCGCAAGATCATCGGCCGCGAGTTCGTCCACGTCTTCCAGGCCGAGGCGGCGAAACTGCCTAAGGCGAAATGGCTCGCGCAGGGCACGATCTATCCCGACGTGATCGAGTCGGCGGGCGCGCGCGGTGGCCAAAGCGCGAAGAAGGCGCATACCATCAAGTCGCACCACAACGTCGGCGGATTGCCCGACACGCTGCATCTGAAGCTTCTCGAGCCGCTGCGGGAACTGTTCAAAGACGAAGTGAGAGAGCTGGGGCTGGCGCTCGGCCTGCCGCGTGAGCTCGTCTTCCGCCACCCGTTTCCCGGACCGGGACTCGGCGTGCGCATCGTCGGAGAGGTCACGCGCGAGCGCGCCGAGCTTCTGCGCCGGGCAGACGCCATCTTCATCGACGAGCTGCGGCGCGCCGACTGGTACGACCGCGTCGCGCAGGCCTTCGCGGTGTTCCTGCCGGTGCAGTCCGTCGGCGTGATGGGCGACGGGCGGAGCTACGAGCACGTCATAGCACTGCGCGCCGTGCAAACGACCGACTTCATGACCGCGCACTGGGCGCCCTTGCCGCACGAGCTCTTGGCTTCGATCTCGACGCGCATCACCAACGCGGTGCGCGGGATCAATCGCGTGGTTTACGATATATCGGGCAAGCCGCCTGCGACGATCGAGTGGGAGTGAAAAGATGACATCGCCGAAGCGACCAACTCGGGTCGAGTCGAGCCACGGCGCAGCTTTCGGGGGCGGACCTTCCGCAGTTGGCTCGCGAAGCCTGCGCGCGCGAAACCGCGGCTCGGGCGCAGCGCAAGGAGCGTTGGGAGCAGGCAAGGTGAGCCGCCAGAACATTGCGTCGGGAACGCCCTGGGAGCCGATCGTTGGCTACTCGCGCGCGGTCAAGGTCGGCAACATGGTGTGGGTGTCCGGCACGACCGCGACCGGCGACAAGGGCGGCATCGTCGGCAAGGGCGACGCGTACGCGCAGGCCAAACAGGCGATCGCCAACGTCGAACGCGCGTTGACGCAGGCCGGCGCGCGTCTTTCCGACGTGGTGCGCACGCGGATCTACGTTACCGACGCCAAACAGTGGGAAGCCGTGGGCCGCGCGCACGGCGAAGCTTTCGGCGCGATCCGCCCTGCGTCCACGATGGTCGAGGTGAGCGCGCTCATCGATCCCGATCTGCTTGTGGAGATCGAAGCGGAGGCTTGGATCGCCGGCGACGCGGCGCGATGAGCGCATGAACGTGCACACGGAAACGCCGGGAAGCTACGCCATCCCCGTGTCTCCCGACGACGAGCGATGGATGCGCGAGGCGCTCGCGCTCGCGCGCGATGCGCAGGCGCACGGCGAGGTGCCGGTCGGCGCGGTGGTCGTCTGCGAGGGAAAGATGGTCGGCCGCGGCGGCAACGCTCCGATCGAGCGCAACGATCCTACGGCGCATGCGGAGATCGCCGCCTTGCGCGCAGCCGCCGCTGCGCTCGGCAACTATCGCCTTCCAACGTGCCAGCTTTACGTGACGCTCGAACCGTGCGCGATGTGCGCCGGCGCTGTCATGCACACTCGTCTTAGACGCCTCGTGTTCGGCGCTCGCGACCCGAAGACGGGGGCGTGCGGCAGCGTGATCGATCTCTTTGCGGAAGATCGGCTCAATCACCACACCCGGGTGACCGGCGAGGTGCTCGCGGCCGAGTGCGGCGCGCTGCTGTCGGCCTTTTTTGCCGCACGCCGCGCCGAAACCTGAACGGCGGATGCGGATCGCCGTTCATCTCGATCGGCAGCGGCTGGAGTTGATCGACGACCAGGACGTTGCGGTCGCAAGCTACGTGGTTTCGACCGCGCGCAACGGCGCGGGCGAGCGATACGGCAGCTACTGCACGCCGCGCGGGCTGCACGTCGTGCGCGCCAAGGTTGGCGCAGGCTGCGCGCCCAACGCCGTATTCGTGCGCCGGCGCCCTACCGGCGAGGTCTGGACGCCGCGGCTTGCCCGAGAACATCCCGGCCGCGACTGGATGCTCACGCGCATCCTCTGGCTGTCGGGCCGGGAGAGCGGATTCAACCGTGGCGGCGTGGTCGATTCGCTTCGCCGCAAGATCTACATCCACGGCTCCGGAGACGATCGTTCGCTCGGTGAGCCCTCGTCGCACGGTTGCGTGCGCATGCGCAACGCGGATGTGATGGAGCTCTACGACCGCGTGAGGGTCGGTACCGCGGTCGACATCGTGGAGAACAGCGCGCTGCCGTTCAGGGTGCGCATCGTGCGTTGGGAGACCGAGCGTGCGCGGCTTCGGAGCCTGCGCACCGAGGTGTTCGTCGTCGAGCAGCGAGTTCCCGCCGAGCTTGAGTTCGACGAAGCCGATCCGGTATGCCGGCACGCCCTGGCGCTCGACCCGAACGGCCAGGCGATCGGTTGCGCGCGGCTTCTGAGGAACGCGAGCATCGGCCGCGTGGCGGTGCTCTCCGCATGGCGCGGCCGCGGGGTGGGCAGCGCGATGCTCGCGCGCCTGATGGACGTCGCGCGCTACGCGGGCTTCGAGCGCGTAGGCCTCAATGCGCGCAGCGATACGCAAGCGTTCTACGCACGCCTCGGCTTCGTTGCGCGCGGCGAAGAGTACGTCGAGGTCGGCATTCGCCATCAGCGGATGGAGCGCATGCTCTAGCTGTGAAGTCTCAGGACGTTGTCCCCTCGATCCAACTGGAAGAAGCTGATGGTTGCGACGCCTTCAGTTCTTGCCAGGAGGACCGAGTGGACACCCACAAGAATGCTCCAATGACGCCAGCAGGTCGACTGCGGATGGTCCA
>DATJWL010000020.1:0-28656 GCA_035501215.1 Casimicrobiaceae bacterium | reverse complement strand
GGTCTCGCTCAAGTACTCGTACAGCGTCGACCACACCTTCGGCATCCCCGACAACGCCTGGTATCTCGATCTGTCGGCGAACTATCCGATCAACGAACAGTGGACGCTCAACGCCCACGTCGGGCGGCAGGAATACAACGGCAGCACCAACGGCGCTTCCAACAGCGTTCTCAACTACACCGACTACAAGCTCGGCGCGACCTACGCCGTGAACGGCTGGAACATCGGCGCCTACTGGAGCGACAGCAACACCAACGGCTCGGTATACACGATAGCCGGCAAGAACATCGGCAAGTCGACGGGAACGGTGTTCGTTCAAAAGACTTTCTGAGTCCAGCGCGGACCGATTCGGCAAAGCTCGCGCAATCACCGAGGGGCAAAAAATGAAACTGGTAACCGCAATCATCAAGCCGTTCAAGCTCGACGAGGTCCGCGAGGCCCTGTCAGCGATCGGCGTGCAGGGCATCACCGTCACCGAAGTAAAGGGTTTCGGCCGGCAGAAGGGACACACCGAGCTCTATCGCGGCGCGGAGTACGTCGTCGATTTCCTGCCCAAAGTGAAGATCGAGGCGGCGATCAAGAGCGAACTGCTCGACCGCGTTATCGAAGCCGTCGAGAAGGCTGCGAACACCGGGAAGATCGGCGACGGCAAGATCTTCGTTTTCGAGCTCGAACAAGTCGTGCGCATCCGCACCGGGGAAACCGGCGCGGACGCGCTCTAAGGGGAACGCCATGAAGTCATTGCTCGCGTTGATCGCCCTGCTGGGCGTCTTCAGCCTGACCACACCGGCGCTGGCGCAGGACAAGGCAGCCGATCAGAAGGCCGCCACGCCGCCCGCGGCAGCACCGGCGGCGCCCGCCGCTCCCGCGCCCGAAGCAAAGAAGGAAGAGGCGCCCAAAGCCGAGGGAACGGCGCCTGCGGCGGCGGCAGCCGCACCGCCGGCTCCTGACAAGCCCGTGTTGATCGCCGTCGACAAGATCAACAGCGGCGACACGGCGTGGATGCTCACTTCGATGGCGCTCGTTCTGATGATGACGATTCCGGGACTCGCGCTCTTCTACGGCGGCATGGTGCGCAAGAAGAACGTGCTCGCCACGCTGATGCAAAGCTTCGCCATCACCTGCCTCGTCACCGTTCTTTGGGTGATCGCTGGCTACAGCATCGCCTTCATTCCCGGCAACTCGGTCTTCGGGAGCCTCGACCGATTGTTCCTGAACGGGATGCTTTTCCAGAAAGAGGCCGGGAAGATCACGGTCAGCCATCTCGCCACGACCATTCCCGAGTCGGTGTACATGGCGTTCCAGATGACATTCGCGATCATTACGCCGGCACTCATCGCGGGCGCCTTCGCCGACCGGATGAAATTTTCGGCGATGCTGTGGTTCATGGGGCTATGGTCGCTCTTCATCTACTCCCCGATTGCCCACATGATGTGGGAATCGACGAGCGGCCTGTGGGCCACTCAGGGCGTGCTCGACTTCGCCGGCGGCACGGTGGTCCACATCAACGCCGGCATCGCTGGCCTTGCTTGCGCGCTGGTGCTCGGCAAGCGGATCGGATATGGCAAGGAGCCGATGGCGCCGCACAATCTGACGCTGACCCTCATCGGTGCATCGCTGCTGTGGGTGGGCTGGTTCGGCTTCAATGCCGGCTCGGCAACCGCCGCTGACGGCCGTGCCGGCATGGCCATGGTCGTGACGCAGCTTGCCACTGCCGTGGCGGCGCTCTCGTGGATGTTCACGGAGTGGATCGTTAAGGGCAAGCCGTCGGTGCTGGGCATTGCCTCGGGCGCGGTTGCGGGCTTGGTCGCAATCACTCCAGCGTCCGGTTTCGTCGGCGTTACAGGCGCGTTCGTCATCGGTATCGCAGCGGGCGTGGCGTGCTTCTTCGCCGCAACCTCGGTCAAGAAGGCGTTCGGCTACGACGATTCGCTCGACGCATTCGGCGTGCACTGCGTCGGCGGGATCGTGGGCGCGATACTCACTGGATACCTGAACGTCAAAGACATCAGCGGTGTGGACGCGGTGATCTGGGTGCAGTACGCCGCCGTCGCGACGACACTGGTCGTGAGCGGCGTGGGCAGCGTCATCATCCTCAAGGTGATCGACTGGACCATCGGCCTCCGCGTCTCCGAGGAAGAGGAGCGCGAGGGTCTCGATGTAAGTCTCCACGGCGAACGCGTGGAGTAGCAGGCGACGTTCGGAGTTTCTCCTCAGTGGCTTTCGGGGCGCTCACCGCGCCCCGTTTTCTTTTTGGGAGCATGATTCAGCGGGACCGCGGCCGCGCCCGATCGATTAGAATTCCTCGATGATCGATCGCGAATATTGCCGGATGATGGCGCGATACAACCGCTGGATGAATGAGCGGCTTTACGCGCTGTGCGCCGCGCTTCCCGACGCCGAGCGCAAGCGCGACCGCAGCGCGTTCTTCGGCTCGATCCACGGGACGCTCAACCATCTGCTCTGGGGAGACCGCATGTGGATGGGCCGCTTCACGGGCCCACCCTGCACCCACCCCGCATTCGGCGCCGACATGTTCGACGATTTCGAGGAGCTCGCGCGCGGACGCGAAGCCACCGATCGGCTCATGCTCGATTGGACGGCGGATCTCGACGGCGACTGGCTCGCCTCCACGCTCACCTACACGAGCAGGGTCGACGGGCGCACGCGCTCGCTCGCGGCGGAGGTGGCCGCGATCCATATGTTCAATCACGGCACGCATCACCGTGGGCAGCTCACGACGCTCATGAAGCAGGCGGGCGTCGATCCCGGCGCGACGGACCTGCCCTGGCTCCCCGGCCTGACGCGCATCGACTGATCAGCCTTTCTTGCGCGCTCGCGGGTGCGCCTGATCGTAGGCCTTCGCGAGAGACTGGAAGTCGAGGTGCGTATAGACCTGCGTGCTCGCGATGCTCGCGTGGCCGAGCATCTCCTGCACCGCGCGTAGATCACCCGAGGATTGCAGCAGGTGCGAGGCGAAGGAGTGCCGCAGCATGTGCGGATGCACGTGCCGAGCGAGGCCGCGCTTGATCGCCCACGCGGCGAGGTTCCTCTCGATCGAGCGCGGCGTGATTCTCCGGCCCGTGCGCGACAGGAACAGCGCCTGGGATTCGCGAGCGGGAAAGCTCGAGCGCAGCGCGAGCCAGGCGCGGATCGCCCGCAACGCAGGCGCGCCCACCGGAACGATCCGCTCTTTCGCGCCCTTGCCAAGCACGCGCACCTCGCCCGATTCGAGGTCGAGCGCCACGACATCGAGACCGGCAAGCTCGGAGAGCCGCAGCCCGGACGAGTAGGCGAGCTCGAACATCGCGCGATCGCGCACGGCGAGCGGGTCGCCTTCGTCGATCGTGACCAATCGGACCGCCTCGTCGGGCGAGAGCGCCGCTGGCAGGCGCCGCGGAGACCGCGGCGCCTTGAGCCCGGCGCAAGGATCCTCCACGAGCCTCGCATCGCGATCAACGGCGTAGCGATAGAACGCCCGCCAGCCGGAAAGGACTCGCGCCAGGCTGCGACCGGACAGGCCGCGCGCGTGCAACGCGGCGAGAAACCGCCGCAAGCTCGCTGGGTCGAGTTGCGTGAGCGGGGTCGCGCCGGCCAGGCTCTTCAGCAGCTCGAGGTCGTAGAGATAGGCCTCACGCGTGCGCGCCGGCCGCGTGGCGAGGTGTTCCGCGTATGCCCGAAGGAGAGGCTCGTCCGCGCGCGACGCCGTCTTTCGGACCGCGTCGCGCGCCGTTGCCATCGTTCAGGCTTGGGGCAGGAAGCGCGCGGTCGCCACGCTCGCGAGCTCCGCCAGCCGCGTGAGGTACAAGGTTCCCATCCCTGCGTAGAACCGTCCCGGCGTCTCGCTGCCGAGTCCGAGCAGGCCGAAGGTGTGATGCGTGCGCAACGGCAGGAAGGCATACGACTTGAGCGTGGCGTGCGCGTCGAACCAGTCGCGCGACTCGAACGGCGCCTGCGTGCCGCAATACGGCGTGCCCAGTCCCGCGGCGTATTCGCGCAACTCCTGGCTGGTTGCGGCCAGCTCGGGCATGTACGACTGCTCCGGCACGCGGCCCCAGAGCCGCAGCGCCACCTGCGGCACGCGGAAGTCGTCCTGCAGGCTGTGGTAGAGCACGCCGAGCGTGGTCTCCAGGTCCGACGCAGCGAAGAGTGCCAGCGTCGAGCGATGCAGCTTCTCGCTGATAGCGTCGTTCTCGGTGCCGTATTGAATCAGCTCTTGCAGCTTGGTCTCGAGCTGGGCGTTCTTCTCGCGCAGCGTGACGATCTGCCGCTCCGCGATCGGGATCGCGCGTCCCCCATGCGGGTGCGGCACGAAGATCTCCGAGAGCAGATCCGCGTATTGCTCGAAGAAGCCGGGGTTAAGCTTCAGGTATTCGGCGACCGCGCCTGCGTCCATCGGCTGATCCTTCTCCATCGTTGTCATCGCTCAGGAATGCTCCATTCCCCGTCGAACACCGTCTCGGCGGGGCCGGCCATCTTGACCGGCGAAGGACCGCCGTCCCAGGCGACCGAGAGAGCGCCCCCGCGCGTCGCGACGCACACCGGCGAATCGATAAGTCCGCGCCGCAGGCCCGCGACGACCGCCGCGCAAGCACCGGTGCCGCAGGCGAGCGTCTCGCCAGCGCCGCGTTCCCACACGCGCAGCCGAATGTTAGCGCGATCGACGACCTCCATGTAGCCGGCGTTGACGCCGCGGGGAAAGCGCGGATGCGTCTCGATGCGGGGCCCCTGAGTCTTCACCGGCGCGGCGTCCACGCTCCCGACGACCTGCACGGCGTGCGGGTTCCCGAGCGAGAGCGCGCTCACCATCACGGTCGTGCCGTCCACCTCGATCGGTTCGACAACAGCGCCGGTCCCGCCGATGAAGGGAATTGCCTCGGGCTCGAACCGCGGCACGCCCATGTCGACCGTGACCTGTCCGTCGGCTCCGAGCGAAGGCTCGATGACTCCGCCCATCGTCTCGACGCGAAGGCTCGCCTTCCCGGTGAGGCCGTGCTCGCGTACGAAGTGCACGAAGCAGCGCGCACCGTTGCCGCATTGCTCGACCTCGCCGCCGTCGGCGTTGAAGATCCGGTAGCGGAAGTCGATGCCAGGGACCTGCGCAGCCTCCACCAGCAGAATCTGGTCGCAGCCCACGCCGAAGTGGCGGTCCGCGAGCACGCGAAGTTGGGCGCGAGTGAGATCGATCTTCTCGCGCACGCCGTCGAGGACGACGAAGTCGTTGCCGAGCCCCTGCATCTTGGTGAAGCGCAGCCGCCGCGTCATCGCGGGGGCGCGCCGAACGCCGAGTCGAACTTCGATACCGCGATCTTGCCGCTGCGCGAGAAGGAGATCGGCGCCCAGTTCTGCACCGTCACGGTTCCCTTGAGCGTGTAGGCAACGGGAAGCTGCGAGCCCAGCGCCATCATCGCCGTTGCAATTGCACCGATATCCACGCGCCCGGCCAGGTCGACCTTCGTTTCCCCGCCCGCCGGAAGGGTCTCGACGCGAACCGTGTGCCCGCTCGCCGCCGGACGATTGTCGAGAGTGATTTCGTAGTCGAGGGCCCTGACCGCCAAAGACGAGGCGTTGGGGTTCGACAGCTTGAGCTCCACCAGAAGCTCGGCCTTCTGGTCGACGATGCGCGTCACGCGCACGCTCTCGAGGGTGACCTGCGGAGGTTCAATCTGCGGCGTTGTCACCAGCGCGCACGCCGCGAAGATGAAGACCGCCCCTGTGACGACGATGGCTGCGCGGCATTGCGCGCCCATCGCAGCGACGCGGCCGCGAGAATCGATTTTTGCGAGCATCGTGCTCGGTCACACGTTGAAGCGGAAATGGATGACGTCGCCGTCCTGCACGACGTATTCGCGCCCCTCGAGGCGCATCTTACCGGCTTCCTTCGCGCCCTGCTCTCCGCCGCAGGCAACATAATCGGCGTAGCTTGTCACCTCGGCGCGGATGAATCCGCGCTCGAAATCGGTGTGGATCGCGCCCGCTGCCTGTGGCGCGGTGCTGCCCTCCTGCACCGTCCACGCGCGCACTTCCTTCGGGCCGGCGGTGAAGAAGGTATCGAGCCCGAGAAGCTTGTAGCCAGCATGAATCACGCGGTCGAGCCCCGCCTCGGTGACTCCCATGTCGGCGAGAAACACTTCCTTCTCCTCCGCTTCGAGGTCGGCGATCTGCGCTTCGAGCGAAGCGCAGATGGCGACGACGGGCGCGCCTTCCCGCTTCGCATGAGTCTCAACCCCCGACAGCAGCGGGTTGTCGACGAATCCATGTTCGGCAACGTTGGCGACGTACAGCGTCGGCTTCATCGTGAGCAGGAACAGCGGCTTCAACAGCTCTCGTTCCTCCGGATACAGCTCCGCGGTGCGCGCAGGCCTCGCCTCGTTGAGCACTGCCGCCACTTTCTCGAGCACGGCCACGAGCCGCTGCGCTTCCTTGTCGCCACCAGCGCGGGCGACCTTGGCGTACTTCGCGAGCTGCTTGTCCACGCTGGCGAGATCGGCGAGCGCGAGCTCCGTGTTGACGATCTCGATATCGGACACCGGATCCACGCCACCGCCGACATGGACCACGTTCTCGTCCTCGAAGCAGCGCACGACGTGCGCGATCGCGTCGGTTTCGCGGATGTTGGCAAGAAACTGGTTGCCGAGGCCCTCGCCCTTCGAAGCGCCGGCGACCAGGCCGGCGATGTCGACGAATTGAACCGCCGCCGGGACGACCCGCTCCGGGCGCGCAATCGCCGCGATCGCGGCGAGCCGGGGATCCGGCACTTCGACGATACCGACGTTGGGCTCGATGGTGCAGAACGGATAATTCTCCGCGGCGATGCCCGCCTTGGTCAGCGCGTTGAAGAGCGTCGACTTCCCGACGTTGGGCAAGCCGACGATGCCGCAGGCGACACTCACGACGCGGGCCCCTTGCGCTCGCCCGGCGGCTTGTCCGGCGGGGAAGGAGTTGCCGCTTCCGGTCGCGCACGCGTATGCAGTTCGTGCATCGCGCGCTCGAGATCGCCCGAGGCGAGGCGCGGCCAGACTGAGCGCGCGCGCGCGATGGCCTCGTCGATCGCCGGGCGCTCCTCCGCGCGCGGCGGGCGCAGCACGTAGTCGACGACTTCCTGCTCACTGGACTCCGCGTCGCGCGGATGCCCGATCCCGATGCGCAATCGCCAGTAGTCGCCGGTCCCGAGCTGCGCGATCACGTCCTTCAGTCCGTTGTGACCGGCGCTGCCGCCGCCGAATTTGAGCTTCACGCTGCCCGGCTTGAGATCGAGCTCGTCGTGGGCGACGAGGATCTCGCCAGGTGCGATGCGGTAGAAGCGCGCGAGCGCGGCCACCGCGAACCCGCTCTCGTTCATGTAGCTCTGCGGCAACACGAACCGGAGGTCGGAGCCGTCGCTCGCCGCGGTTCGTCCCACCCGACTGTGGAAGCGCGCTTCGGAGCGCAGCGCAACGCCGAGCTTGTCGCAGAGGCGCTCGACGAACCACGCTCCGGCATTGTGCCGGGTGAGCGCGTAGCTCTTGCCCGGGTTGCCGAGACCGACGATCAGACGCAGAGGAGTTGGCATGCGGTGGGCGTGGGTCGCGCGAGCAAAGTCGAACAAAAAGCCCGCAGGGCGAAACCCCGCGGGCTTCTTCGGGCGTCCGGCGGATTACTTCTTCTCTTCCCTCTTTCCGCCGGAGCGCTCGGCGCCCTTTTCCGCGGCTTTGTCGGGGGCCTTCTCTGCCACCTTCTCGCCCGCCTTCTCGGCCGTCTCGCCCTCTGCAGCCTCCGTGACCGGTGCGCCCGCTTCGACTTCGCCCTCCGCGGCGGGAGCTTCTTCGGCCTCGACAATGATCTTCGGGATCACCGCGCTGGCGACGACGGGATCGAGCCTGCCATGCACGACCGCAGTCACGCCCGGAGGAAGTTTCAGATCGGAGACGTGGATCGACTCGTTGAGCGTGAGCTCCGCGAGGTCCACCGCGATGAATTCCGGCAGATCCTTGGGGAGACAGGAAATGTCGACCTCTGTCAGCACGTGGCTGATGATCGCACCCGAAAGCTTCACCGCGGGCGAATTCTCTCCGTTCGCGAAGTGCAGCGGCACTTTCATGTGGATGCGCCGGTTCGCGTCGACGCGTTGGAAGTCGACGTGCAGGACTTCCTTCTTGAACGGGTGCATCTGCACTGCGCGCAGGAGCACTTGCTGCGCCGCGCCGTCGAGCTTCATGGTGAGGATCGAAGCGTGAAAGGCCTCGTTCCTGAGGGCGTGGATCAGGGCGTTGTGGTCGAGCTCGATCGGCTGCGGCTCGCCGCTGCCGCCATAGACGATTCCCGGCGCGCGGCCGGAGCGGCGCAAGCGCCGGTTGGCGCTGCGGCCTTGGTTGCGCGTGCCGCGCGGAAAAGCCGTGAATTCTTGTTGCATGCTGACTCCGCTTGTGCTGCGCCAGCGGGGAGCTGCCGGCGAAAGCTTTGAATTGTATACGAAAATGCCTTACCACCGCAACGATGACTACTCCGTGAACAGCGAGCTCACGGATTCCTCGTTGGAGATCCGCGTCATCGTTTCCGCAAGGAGCTGGGCGCACGGCAGCGCCCGGATGCGCTTGCAGGCTCGGGCCTCCTCCGAAAGCGGAATGGTGTCGGTGACCACGATCTCGTCGAGCTCGGACTCCGCAATGCGTTGCACGGCGCCGCCGGAAAGGACCGGATGCGTGCAGTAGGCGAGAACTTTCTGCGCGCCGTTTTCCTTGAGTGCGGACGCCGCCTTGCACAGCGTATTCGCGGTGTCGACGATGTCGTCCATGATCACGCAGGTGCGGCCTTCGACGTCACCGATGATGTTCATGACTTCGGCGACGTTCGCCTTCGGCCGCCGCTTGTCGATGATCGCAAGGTCCGAATCGAGTCGCTTCGCGATGGCGCGCGCGCGTACCACGCCGCCGACGTCCGGCGACACGACGAGCAGGTTATCGTGGTTCTGCTTCCACAAATCGCCGAGCAATATCGGCGTGGCGTAGATGTTGTCCACCGGGATGTTGAAGAATCCCTGGATCTGGTCGGCATGCAGGTCCATTGTCATCACCCGGTTGACCCCAACCGAGGTGAGCATGTCGGCGATCACCTTGGCGGTGATCGGCACGCGAGCCGAGCGCGGACGGCGGTCCTGCCGCGCGTAGCCGAAGTAAGGTATCGCCGCAGTGATACGCCCCACGGACGCGCGTTTCAGCGCGTCGACCATCACCAGGATTTCCATCAGGTTGTCGTTGGTCGGCGCGCAGGTCGATTGCAGAATGAACGCGTCCCTGCCGCGCACGTTTTCGAGCAGCTCGACCATCACCTCGCCGTCGGAAAATCGGCCGACGACGCAGCGCCCGAGGCTGATGTTCAGGTGCCGGACCACAGCCTCGGCGAGCTTGGGGTTCGCGTTGCCCGTAAAGACGCGCATGCGTTCAAACGCCATGATGAGTCTCTGAGACGGCGCCGGGCCGGCCGCTCTCGCCGTCGGCCCGCCCGATGCAGAAAGTGGCTGGGGAGGTAGGGATCGAACCTACGAATGCCGGAATCAAAATCCGGTGCCTTACCACTTGGCGACTCCCCAAGAGAATTCGTCGCGTCGGCAACCTCAGGGCGCCGCAAACCCCCACAAAGGATGCCGGTTGAGTGCCCGCGCCACGAAGCCGGTGAGGCAGCAAGCACTCCTTGTCCGGGACAGGGCTTGCGCGGCAGCCTCCTCGCTGGCGAAGGCCGCGAACACACACGAACCTGACCCCGACATCCGCGCTTCCACCGTGGCTCTCGCCATCGCCGCCTCTCGGGCGAGCACGTCGAAACAAGCCGCGATCGCAGGGAATCGCGCGGCCGCAACTGACTGCAAGTCGTTGCGACCGAACCCCTCGGGAAAGACGGCTATTTTCATGGACGCGGTATTTCGTGTCAATTCAGCCGCCGCGAAAATCGCTTCGGTCGACACCGCAACGCCCGGATCGATCACGACGAACCACGTGGGCGGAAAACTTACCGCAGTGAGCCGCTCGCCGACGCCCTGTCCAAGCGCAGCCTCGCCGAAGATGAAGAATGGCACGTCGGCGCCAAGCTCGAGCGCGATCTTCATCAACGCACGCCGCGAGTAGTTGAGTTGCCAGAGGCAGTTCAGGCCAAGCAGCACGGTGGCTGCGTCCGAGCTGCCCCCGCCGAGTCCCGAGCTGAGCGGCAACTTCTTGTCGACCGCGATGCTGACGCCACGGTCTATCCCGCTTTCGCGTTGCAGAAGGCGTGCGGCGCGCACGGTGAGATCGTCGTCCGCCGCGACTCCGGCTGGACCGCGCTCCCTGACGATGGCGGTGCCGCTTCGCTCGGTCAGGGTGACAACATCGCCGTACGCGATCGGCACGAAAAAGGTCTCGAGCGTGTGATACCCATCGCTGCGACGTCCCGTGACGTGCAAAAAGAGGTTGAGCTTTGCAGGCGCCGGAAGCATGAGGCGCCGCCGCGCGCTCATCGCCATGAATCCACGATGAGCCGCAGTTCTACGTCGGGGTAGCTCAAGGTCATGCGCGACGGGCGCGGCACTGCATTCTGGTCCGGCGCGTAAGCAAGATAGACGATCGTCCAGCCGTCCTGTCGCAGCACGGCCGCCCGGCCATCTTCTCCGGCTTCCGCGCTGAACGCACCGCCGGAGCGCGGCGCACCCTGTATCCAGAAGGCGAGACCGTCGACGGGCAGCCGCCAACCCAGGCCCAGCTCGGTCAAGTCGCCCCAGTCGTCGGCGGTCAGGACACCTCCATCTGCGCGCTGCAGCCTGACGCTCTTCGCGTCACCGGAAAGCATCGCGACCGTCTGACCAAGCGGAGAAGCGAACTCCAGCTCGTCGTGCTCGCCGGCGTGATGCCAGCGAAAGCTCCCGCTGAACGCCTCCGCACCGTGGCGCGCGCTCAGACGTCCTGCGGCGTCGAAGTCCATCGTCGGTGTGGCCAGCTTGGCCTCGAGGGCATCGTGCCGAAGCACCCCGGGCGTGCAGGCCCCGACAGTGAAAGCAAGCGCCCACACCTGGCACAGTGCTCGAAGGAACCGGACGGAAGCCGCGCCGTCAGCCGCGGGCATCAAGCTTCAGGGCGCGAAGCGGCGAACCGTTTCGAGAAGCACCGGGTTATCTGGCGTCTCCTTGAGTTGCGCCTGCCAGACGTCGCGGGCGCTCGACCGCTCGCCCTTGGCCCAGAGCACTTCTCCCAGGTGCGCGGCGATCTCGGGATCGGGGCGCTCGGCAAGTGCGCGACGCAGGAATTTCTCCGATTCGTCGAGCTTACCCAGGCGGTAATTGCCCCAGCCCATGCTGTCGAGAATGAACGGATCCTCGGGCGCAAGCGCGTGCGCTTTTTCGATCAAGCGCATGCCCTCTGCGGCGCGCTGCGTGCGATCGACCAGCGTATAGCCCAGCGCATTCAACGCCTGCGCGTTGTCGGGCTTCAACTCGATGACGCGCTTCAACCGCGATTCCGCTTCGTCCAGGCGATCGAGCTTCTCCGCGACCATTGCGACGTCGTAGAGCAGATCGGCGGAATCGGGGTCGCCCGCGAGCGCCTCGTTCAAGACCGTGTATGCGCCCTGATAGTCCTTGGCGTCCTGGAGCAGCTGCGCATCGGCCTGCTTGAGCTGGATCTCCTGCTCGCGGCCGTCTGGGTCAAGTGACGCAAGGAACTTGCGCGCCTCCTCGAGCTGTCCCTGTCTGCCCATGACCGCAGCGATGCGAAGCTTCGCGGGGAAGGCGCGCTCGCCCTCGGTGATCTCGCGATAGCGTGCGATCGCTTGATCGTAGTGCCGGGTCTCCTCCGCAATCTCGCCCAGGTAGAACGAGACGGCGCCAGGTTCACCATAACCCGCGTCCTTCAGCCGCACGAAGCCGCGTTCGGCCGCGGGGTAGTCGCGCATCTGGAAGGAAAGGGCCGCTACCGCAAACTCCAGCTCGCGATCGGTCGGGTCCGCGTCGAGGAGCTGTTGAAACACGGCGCGCGCCTCGCCATAGCGTTTCTGCTCGGTATAGAGCTGCGCCAAAGCTCCTGCGATCGGCCGCGATCGGGGTTCGTCGGTGAGGATCGCCGCGAGATAGCGAATGGCGCTATCGGGCGAGCTCTTGGCGAGAAGATCGGCCTTGAGGAGCTCCGCGCGGTCCCAGCCGGGGCTGAGCTGCAGTGCGCGGTCCACCTCGCGCATCGACGCCGACGCGATCTCCACGTCGCCGAGGCCGGTGTTGTAACCGGCGAGCGCCACGGCGAAATGCGCTTCTGCAACGCCGGGATAAGGCAGCGCCAGCTCGGTCACCAGCTTGTACACCGCAGCCTTGTCGGGCTGGCCGGAGAGCGCACGATTGAGCTGCAGAAAAGCTTCGCCCAGCGTATTGCCCTTGCCCGCGGCATCGGCGAGCAGGCGCTCGAGGTCGCCCTTGAGGTCCGTGCCGCTGCCCGGAAGCGCGAGCATGGTAGCCATTTGCCGCGCCCGGTCCGAAGTCGGATCGAGTTTCTGCCAGAGCTGCGCAGCCTGGAGGGCCAGGCTTCGCTGTCGCGCGAAGAGCGCTACTTCGGTCGCTCGTCGGGCAAGCGACGCGTCCTGCGCTTCGCGCGCGGCCTCATAATAGGCCCGTGCGGCAACTCCGGGCTCGCCGCGTTGCAGGGCGATATCGCCGACCAGAATCCGGTACATGACGTCGGGGCTGAACGCCGGCGCAGGAGGCGACTCGGCCGGGGCCGGCGTCGACTGCGCGAAGGCGGTTCCCACCGCAAAGCCGAGAACCCATGCCGCTTTCCGGGCGAAATTCAGGACGGAAGAGTTTGTTTGCACGCTGCGAAATCGTTGTCGATAAAGGCGCCCGTCAAAGGCGCGGCACACCGAACATCTTAGGGTATAGTCGTCCCAGCCACAAACAACCCTGTACACGCTGGAATCCCGCGTGCCCGAGCTTCCCGAGGTTGAAACAACGCGGCGCGGCGTCGCACCGCAAGTCGAACGACAGAAAGTAACGGCGGTAAGAGTCTACGATCGCCGATTACGCTGGCCGGTTCCCCGAAACCTGCGGCGCAGCCTTGTCGGCCGCACGGTCGATCGCGTCGAGCGGCGGAGCAAGTACCTGCTCTTCAGGCTCGGTAAGGACACGCTCATCGTTCACCTCGGCATGACAGGAAGCCTGCGAGCGTTCAGCAAGCCTCCTCCGAAGCAGGCGCACGATCACGTGGATCTCGAGTTCGCGAACGGGATCGTGCTGCGCTATCGCGATCCCCGGCGTTTCGGGGCGATGCTGTGGGCGCCCTCCTCGAAACGCGAGCACCCGCTGCTCGCTGCCCTCGGACCTGAGCCTTTCGACGACGCGTTCAACGCCGACTATCTCTATCGCGCTACGCGCAACCGGCGCTCGGCGATAAAGCTCGCGCTGATGGACAATCGGCTTGTTGTCGGCGTGGGCAACATCTACGCCAACGAGTCGCTGTTTCGCGCTGGAATCCGCCCAACGCGCGCCGCCAACCGCATTGCGCGGCCCCGGTTCTCGCGCCTCGTCGAGGCGGTCCGGGATACGCTGACCGACGCCATCGCCAAGGGCGGCAGCACGCTTCGCGATTACGTGGATAGCAACGGGGAGCGTGGATACTTCCAGCTCGACTATTTCGCGTACGGCCGCGCAAACGAACCTTGCCGGGTTTGCGGCACCATCATCCGGTCGGTGCGTCTCGGCGGAAGAGCGAGCTCGTATTGTCCGCACTGTCAGCGCTAGTCGCGCCGGCCGGGCCGTTTGTCCTGTACAGTGGCCTCGTTTGGGTGCGATTGGCGCGGATCGTGCTACAGTCCAGCGCGGATCATCGCGCACCCGGGAGCTGGGGCAATGATGCAATCGAGGGAGCTTGCTGCGCGCTTCGAGGCGTATAGCGACTGGCGCCGCCGGCTCTCGGCTGGAATCTCGGGCCTGCACGAGTGGCTCTCGCAACAGGAGCTTGCCGATGCCCAGACCGATCTGCAGGTACAACGCCTGCTCGAGCGGCTGCATCAGGACAAGCTCGTCGTGGCCTTCGTCGCGGAGTTCTCGCGCGGCAAGTCCGAGCTCATCAACGCGATCTTCTTCGCCGATTTCGGCCAGCGGCTCTTGCCCTCGTCGGCCGGGCGCACGACGATGTGTCCGACCGAGCTTCTCTACGACCCGACGCGCCCGCCGTCTATCCGGCTCCTGCCGATCGAGACGCGTGCGCGCGACGGCTCCGTGGCCGAATTCAAGAACTACGCCGACGAGTGGGTCACGCTCGCGCTCGACCTGTCCTCCGCCGACAAGATGAGCCAGGTCCTCTCCCAGGTGTCGCAGACCAAGCGGGTGCCGATCGGGCTCGCCCGCAAGTACGGCCTTTACGAAGACGGCGACGTGCTCGCGCCGATGTCTGCGGCCGACGAAGCCGGCGTCGACATTCCCTGCTGGCGGCACGCGGTGATCAATTTTCCCCATCCGCTGCTGCAGCAGGGCCTGGTCATCCTCGACACGCCGGGGTTGAATGCGATCGGGACCGAGCCCGAGTTGACGCTAAGCCTTCTTCCCAACGCGCATGCGGTGCTGTTCGTTCTCGCCGCGGACGCCGGGGTGACAAAGACCGACGTCGAGGTCTGGCAGAACCATCTGGTCGGCGCCGACCCCGCAACCAAGGAGGGCCGCCTCGTCGTCCTGAACAAGATCGACGGCCTTTGGGACGAGCTCAAGAGCGGCGCCGACGTCGACGCGGAGATCGCGCGACAGGTGAGAGGCTGCGCGCAGATCCTGCGCCTGCCGCCGGCTCAGGTGTTCGCCGTCTCCGCACAGAAGGCGCTTCTCGCCAAGGTAAACGGAGACGATGCGCTGCTCGCCAAGAGCCGCCTGCCGCAGCTCGAGCAAGCCCTCTCCAAGGAGCTGATCCCCGCGAAACGCGACATCGTCGGCGCAGCCACCCGTGGAGAGATCCGTGCGCTCGCGCTGACCGTGCGCGCGATCCTCGATTCGCGCACCGCGGGCATCCGCGAGCAGCTCGGCGAATTGCGCGGGCTGCGCGGCAAGAATCAGGACGTGGTCGAGCACATGATGGAGCGCATCAAGCAGGAAAAGGAGCTCTTCGAGCGCGGCATGCAGCGCTACACGGCGCTGCGCAACGTGTTCACTCAGCACACGACGGGACTCTACGAAGCGGTCGGGCTCGAGACACTGCGCGAGACGGCGGGCGAAACGCGACGGCGCATCGAGGACAGCCCCTTCACCAAGGGCGTGCGCACGGCAATGAGCGATTTCTTCGCCGCGATCCGCGCCAACTTCGAGCAGAGCGCGCAGAAGACGGGCGAGATCCACGACATGATGGAGGCGATGTACACGCGCTTCGCGAGGGAGCACGGTCTGGAGCCGTTCGCGCCGCCCCCGTTCTCGATGTTGAAGTATGTGAAGGAGATCGACCGGCTGGAGCGCGCTTTCAACGTGCACTTCAACACCTTGTGGAACATGGTCAGCAAGGCCAAGTTCACGCTGATGAAGAAGTTCTTCGAGACAATCGCGATGCGCGTCAAGCACGTCTTCGACATCGCCAACCGGGACCTCGAGAGCTGGCTCAAGGCGGTGATGGCACCCCTCGAAACGCAGGTGCGCGAACACCATCTGCAGCTGCGCCGCAGGCTCGAGAGCGTGAAGCGCATCCACCGGGCGAGCGACGAGTTGGAGGAACGCATCGCCGAGCTCGAGCAGGCGGAGGCCGCCATGCGCGCGCAGCTCGATGCGCTCAAGCGGGAGATCGCGGCGATCGACGCAGTGATCGATCAGCCGGAGCCGATGCCGCTCGCGGCGAATGCCTGACTTGCCGCGTTGAACTTGGCGCGAACGCGCCGGTTAACGCGGAGTCTTCTCAGTCATCAGCGCTTCGTATTTCAACCGAAGCTGCGCCTTCGTTTCGACGTGGTCCGGGTCGACCGGGATGCAGTCGACCGGGCAGACCTCCACGCACTGCGGCTTATCGAAGTGGCCGACACACTCGGTGCACTTGCCGGGGTCGATCAAGTAGATCTCCGGCCCCTGCGAGATCGCGCCGTTCGGGCACTCCGGTTCGCAGACGTCGCAGTTGATGCATTCGTCGGTGATCATCAAGGCCATGATCGCCTTTAGTCCCCGCGCAGCTGTCTCGCGGCGCGTCCCGAGAACTTCGCGGCGAGCCGCGCCGCCACGCTCGGAGCGACGAAGCTCGAAACGTCGCCGCCAAAGCGCGCGATCTCCCGCACGATCGATGAGGACATGAACAGGTATTGCTCGGATGGAGTGAGAAACAGCGTTTCGACCTCGGGATAGAGGTTGCGGTTCATCCCTGCCATCTGGAACTCGTATTCGAAGTCCGACACCGCGCGCAAGCCGCGCAGGATCACGCGCGCATCGACCGAATGCACGAAGTCCATCAGCAGCGAAGAGAAGCCCATGACCCTGACCGTGCCGAGCGACGCGAGCACTTCGCGGGCCATGGCGATCCGCTCCGCGGCGCTGAAGAGCGGGCTCTTGCTCTCGCTGTCGGCGATCGCAACGATCACTTCGTCGAACATCCGCGATGCGCGGCGGACGAGGTCTTCATGCCCGCGCGTGAACGGATCGAATGTGCCCGGATAGACGACCTTGAGCATGGTTGTCAGTCGGTGCGGCCGGCGTGGCGCAGCAGATGATAATGCACCTTCCCGGCCTTGTCCTGACGCCAGACCTCGAGGCCCGCGGGCGCCGCGATCGGCGAGGGCGCCTCAACGTAGAGGAAGCCCGCGGGTGCGAGGCGCGCGGCAGCGAGCGGCAGCACGCTCTCCCACAGCGTGCGGGCGAATGGCGGATCGAGCAGCACGACATCGAACAGCCGCGTCTCGCGCGCGAGAAAGTCGAGCGCGTCTGCGCAATGCGCTTCGAGCGCTGAGGTGCCGAGCGCGCGCGCTGCATCGATCAGGGCGCGAAACAGCTCGCGATTGTGCTCGAGCGCGATCGCGCGGGTCGCACCTCTCGAAAGCGCCTCAAAGGAGAGCGCCCCGCTGCCCGCGAAGGCGTCGAGCGTGCGGCGCCCGGTCAGGTCCTGTCCGAGCCAGTTGAACAGGGTCTCGCGAACGCGGTCCGGCGTCGGGCGCAGACCGGCCACGCGTGGGAGGCGCAGCCTGCGGCCGCGCCATTGCCCGCCGATGATGCGGATTTCGTTCGCGAGCACTTGGCGGCGGCGACGCGTCGCAACGGTAAAATTGCAATTTTCGGTCATCGAGCCCCCCTGTGTTGGATTTCTTCAAACGTGTCCCCGGCGACGAGCGCCCGTGGAGCGAACGGCTCCGCTCCGGGCTCGGTCTGTCGCGCGAACGGCTGGCTCGACCCCTTGCCGCGATCCTCGGCCAGAAGGCGCTCTCGGAGAGCTCGCTCGATGAACTCGAGGCCGCGTTGATCGGCGCGGACGTCGGAGTCGTCGCGACCGGACGCCTGCTCGGGGACCTTCGCGCCCGTTGGAAGCGCGCCGGTCCAACCGAGGATGCGCGATCGCTGCTGAAAGCCTCACTCGCCGAGTTGCTCACGCCGCTCGAGCGCCCGCTCGTGGTCGGCGAAGCCCGCCCATTTGTCATCATGCTGGCCGGCGTGAACGGCGCAGGCAAGACGACCTCCATCGGCAAACTGGCCAAGTATCTGCACACCCAAGGCCACTCTGTGCTGCTCGCCGCCGGCGACACCTTCCGCGCTGCAGCGCGCGAACAACTCGAGGCCTGGGGCGTTCGCAACCAGGTCCACGTCGTCGCCCAGCACGGCGGCGATCCGGCGGCCGTCGTTTTCGACGCCATCGAGGCCGCGCGCGCCCGCGGGATCGACGTGGTCCTCGCCGACACCGCCGGGCGTCTTCCGACGCAACGCCATCTCATGGAGGAGTTGAAGAAGATTCGGCGGGTGATCGGCAAGGCGCAAGAAGGGGCGCCCCACGAAACGCTGCTCGTTTTGGATGCGAACACGGGTCAGAATGCGCTCGCGCAAGTGGCTGCGTTCGACGATGCAATCGGGCTGACAGGCATCGTGCTCACCAAGCTCGATGGCACGGCCAAGGGGGGCGTGGTGGCCGCCATGGCCGGCGATCGGGGCGTGCCGCTCAAGTTCATCGGGGTGGGCGAAGGGGTGGACGACCTCCGCCCGTTCCGAGCGGCAGAGTTTGCCGACGCCCTCGTCGGCTGAGCCGAACGTTTCCAGCCCGACGCAGCCCTCTCTCGGCGGCGGCGACAGCCGTAGCGGCCACTTACTTGCGCCTCGCTCCAGGTGGATAAACGTTCCGAGGGGCAAGACTCGGCCTTCCAATCGGCTGGGATCGGGAACTCCTAGGGCGAATTGGCACTCTGAGGATGCGAGTGCTAAGATCAGGCCCCTACAGGAGAGAGAACTCGATGACGGGTACCACGCTGACCTTTCCAACCCCAGCGTCGCTGGGGAGCATCGATCATTACATTCAGGCGGTCAACCGCTTTCCGCTGCTTTCGGCGGAGCAGGAGGTCGCGCTCGGAAGGCGGCTGCGCGATCACGACGATCTCGATGCCGCAAGGCAGCTCGTGCTCTCGCACCTGCGTTTGGTGGTCGCGGTGAGCCGCAACTACCTCGGCTACGGCCTGCCGCAAGCCGACCTCATCCAGGAAGGCAACGTCGGACTGATGAAGGCCGTTCGGCGCTTCGACCCGGAGCGCGGCGTGCGGCTCGTATCGTTCGCGCTCCACTGGATCCGGGCTGAGATCCACGAGCACATCCTGCGCAATTGGCGCCTGGTGAAGATCGCCACGACAAAGGCGCAGCGAAAGCTCTTCTTCAACCTGCGCAGTATGAAGGCGGGGCCCGGTTCGCTCAGTCGCAAGGAAGCGACCAGCATCGCGCGCGACCTCGGCGTCAAGACCGAGGAGGTCTTCGAGATGGAGACGCGCCTTTCCGGTAAGGACGTGGCGCTCGAACCTCAGCCGGGCGAAGAGAACGAAACGCTTGCCCCGATCGGGTACCTGACCGACGCCGAAGCCGAGCCGGGGCTGCTCTTCGAGCATGCGGAGAATGCGCGCAATCGAAGCGACGGTTTGCGCAAGGCGCTCGCCAAGCTCGACAGCCGCAGCCGCGAAGTCATCGAAGCGAGATGGCTGCGCAATGACGACGACCACGCCACGCTGCAGCAGCTCGCCGATCAGTACGGCGTCTCCGCGGAACGCATCCGTCAGATCGAAAGCAAGGCAATCAAGACGATGCGCGGGCAGATGGCCGGATTGTAAGCCCGCGCTCCAAGCGTTGTCGAAAGCGCCGGCTCACCGCCGGCGTTTCTTTCCTAGAGCTCGATCTGCGTCCCGAGCTCGACCACGCGGTTAGTCGGAATGTCGAAATACTCGATCGCCTTCGTGGCGTTCTTCGCCATCGAGACGAAGAGCTTCTCGCGCCACAGGGCCATCCCGGGCGCCACCGAGGCTATCAGGGTCTCGCGCGAAACAAAAAAGGACGTATCCATCAAATCGAAGGGCGCGCCGCGGCGGCCGCAATCCTCGAGCAGCGTCGGGATATCCTGATCCTCCATGAATCCGTAGGAGGCCTCGATCGTCCGGAAATCGCAGCCGAGCTCCTCGATGCGCAGCCGCTCCGCGAATGGCACGGCCGGCACGTCGCGGGTCTTGAGCGTGAGCAGTACGACGCGTTCGTGAAGCACCTTGTTATGCTTGAGGTTGTGCAGCAGCGCAGGCGGAACGCGTTGAGGAAGACCGCGGTGCCGGAGACCCGCATTGGCGGAGTGGCGGTGATGCTGGCGATGAAAACGTCGAGCGGTATCGTCTCTTTCGACAATCGCTCGGCCAAGATGGCGCGACCGCGCTTCCAAGTCGTAAGCAGCGTGAACACGACGAGACCGATCGCGATCGGGAACCAGCCGCCATGCGGAATCTTCAGCGCATTCGATCCGAGGAAGGCCACATCGACCGTAAGAAGCGGCGCGACCACCCCCAGCGCGAGAGCCCTGTGCCAATGCCAGAGCCGTGTGAGCACGACGTAGATGAGCAGCGAATCGATCGTCAGCGCCATGGTCACTGCGATGCCGTAGGCGGCGGCGAGGTTGCTCGAGCTCTGGAATCCGATCACGAGCAGCATCACCGCGGTGAGCAGGATCCAGTTGATGAAAGGCACGTAAATCTGGCCGATCTGGCGGTCGGAGGTGTGGGTGATGGTGAGCCGCGGGCAGTAACCCATTTGGATAGCCTGCCGGGTAAGCGAAAAGGCGCCTGAGATGACCGCCTGCGAAGCAATGACGGTTGCGCAGGTCGCGAGCGCGACCATCGGCAGCAGCGCCCATTCGGGCGCGAGCAGATAAAACGGATTCTTGATCGCCGAAGCGTCGCGGATGAGCAGCGCCCCCTGCCCGAAATAATTGAGCACCAGCGCTGGCAGGACGAAGAACAGCCAAGCGCGGCGAATGGGACCCGCGCCGAAATGCCCCATGTCGGCGTAGAGCGCCTCGGTTCCGGTAACCGCCAGCACTACCGCTCCGAGCGCCAGAAATGCGGCAAGAGGCTCCCCCGTGAGAAACCCGAATGCGTAAGCGGGGTTGAGCGCAGCGAGGACTTGAGGGTTCCGCGCGATCTCGACCGCGCCCAGGACTGCAATGGCGACGAACCACAGGCAAGTTACCGGGCCGAAGAGGAAGCCAACGCTCGCCGTTCCATGGCGCTGGATCGAGAACAGCCCGACGAGAATCGCGAGCGTCACGGGGATGACGTACGGCTTCAACGCCGGTGCCATCACGTCAAGTCCCTCGACCGCGGAGAGTACCGAGATCGCCGGCGTGATCATCCCGTCGCCGTAGAACATCGCGGCGCCGAAGATGCCGAGCCCCATGAGCCACCAGCGCCCGCGGCGGAGCGGGCTGGTTCCGATGTCGCCGAACACGACACCGATCGCGGCGATGACCAGCGGCGGCGCTCGTCCGTGAGCGTGGTGAGCCGTGGCGATGACCTCGCGCCCGCGCCCGTGGGGGTCAGCAGGCGCCCTCGTCGGGTCGCCGCGAGAATCGGATGTTCAGTTGCTTGAGCTTGCGGTACAGGTGCGTGCGCTCGAGCCCGGCGCGCTCGGCCACCCGGCTCATGTTGCTCTGCTCCTTGCCCAGCAATTGCTCGAAGTAGATCCGCTCGAAGGCCTCTCGCGCTTCGCGCAACGGCAGGTCGAAGAAGCGCGCGGTGAGCTCCGGCGAGACGGCTGCGGGGGGAACGAGCGCGCTATCCCCGAGCAGGCGCCGCACGTGCTCGGCGGTGATCTCGCTGTTGACCGTCAGGGCGAGATTGGCGATCACGCTGTGCAGGTGATCGAGGTTTCCGGGCCAGTACGCCGCCGCGAGCGCGGTAACTGCGCCGTCGTGCAGCGTAGCCTGCGTGCGCTGGCTCGCCGAAATCTCCCGCCAGTAGCGCTGGACGAGCGCTGGAATGTCTTCGCGCCTTTCGCGCAGCGGCGGGAGCATCACGGCGCCCACCGACAGCGATGCGAGCAAGGCCGGATCGAAGCGCCCGTCCGCAGCGAGGTTCGCGAGCTGCTCGCTGCTCGTGCACACGAGAACGGTGTTGTGCTTCTCGAGCTTCGGCAGCAGGAAGGCGAGCCCTTTCTGTTCGGCTCGCGAATAGCCGCCGATCTCGCCGCAATACAGAAGTCCGTCGCGTGCGTCCTCGAGAAGCTGCATCGGGTTGGCCACGAGGCGCGAGCCGCCTTGCAGGGCGACGAAGGGCGTGTCCGGCACATGGATCGCGCGGGCGGCGATCTCGTGCCCGGTGCCGGCCTCGCCGACGAGCAGGATCGGCCGTGTGGCGCGAAGCAATTGCTCGATCGCCCGCTCGGCCTCGATCACTGGCGTGCTCGTGCCGAGCGCTGAAAGCGACACCCGCCTCGGAGCCGATCCGGCGCCGGTCTTGAGTGCTCGGGTTACCGTGGCGAGCAGCTTCTGCAACCCGACCGGCTTCTCGAGGAAATCGACGGCGCCGATCTTCGTCGCTTCGACCGCAGTTTCGATGGTTCCGTGCCCCGACATCATGACCACCGGCATCGTCAACTGGCCGCCCGCCGCCCATTCGCGCAGCAACGTGACGCCGTCCGTATCGGGCATCCAGATGTCGAGCAAGACGAGCGCCGGCTGACTGCGCGCGCGATAGACGCGCGCCTCCCCCGCATTCTCCGCAAGGCTCACGCGATAACCCTCGTCCTGCAAGATCTCCGAGAGCAACTCGCGGATGCCGACCTCGTCATCGACGATCAGAATCTCCTGCGGCTGCGACATCACGTCTTGGTTCCTTCCAGCGGAAAATGAAGCGTCACCGATGCGCCTCGCGGCTGGCGATTCTCGATCGTGACGCGACCGTGGTGCTCTTCGACAATTTTCTTCACGATCGCGAGCCCGAGTCCCGTGCCTTTCGCCTTGGTCGTGACGTACGGCTCGAAAGCCCGCCGCATCATGTCTTCCGGAAAGCCGCCGCCGCGATCAGCTACCGAGAGGACGACTTCTGTGGCGCGGCGCTCGACTTTGAATTCGTAGGCCGGCTCGGCGACGTCCGCCTGCGCATCGGCCGCATTCTGGATCAGATTATGGAACACTTGACGCAAGCGTGTGGGTTCGCCATGAATGACGGCGTCGTGGTCGGCGAGCTTCACCGAGACGTGGGGCCGCAGATTTTCGTACAAGGCGAGCACATCGAGCAAGAGGGCGTCGAGATCGACCGGCTGCATCCTGCCGGGACGCGGCTGCCGCGCATAGATGGCGAAATCGTCAACCATGTGCTTCATGGCCGTCACCTGCGCGATGATCGTCTGCGTCCCTCTCGTGAGCGCTTCCTCGTCGCCGACCTCCAGCTTGCCGGCAAGCTTCACCGCGAGGCGCTCGGCGGAGAGCTGGATCGGCGTGAGCGGGTTCTTGATCTCGTGCGCGAGGCGCCGCGCAACCTCCGCCCATGCGGCGTCGCGCTGGGCCTGCACGAGATCGGAGACGTCGTCGAACACGACCACGCAGCCAGGCGCCGGGTCTCCAGGGAGTCCCGAGCCGCGCATCAGCAACACGCGAACCTGATTCGAGACCGAAAGCTCGGCCTGCCGCTGCCATTGTCCGTCGTGTCCCCCGCGAAAGCCATCGGCAACGAATTCGGCGAACGCGGAGAGCGCCGGCAGACGCCGTCCCCAGTCGACGAGCGGGACGCCGACAAGATCGGCCAGCGGTTGCTGCAGGATCACAGCCGCGCTCGGGTTCGCGGTGCGTAGCCGGAACGCGTTGTCGAAGACGAGCACGCCCGCGGAGAGGTTCGCGAGCACGCTTTCCAGGTACGCGCGCGTCGTTTCGATCGCGCGCCGGTCCTCCTCTTCCTTGCGCTGTGCCTGCGCGAGTCGCGCCGTCATCGTGTTGAACGATTCGGTGAGAACTCCCAGCTCGTCTCGGCTCTGCACGGGATGCCGGCGGCTGAAATCCCCTTGGGCGACCGCGCGGGTTCCTTCCGCGAGAAGCCCGAGCGGCCGGCTGAACTGCTCCGAGAGCACGACCGCGAGGCCGAGCGCAGAAAGCAGCGCGAGCAGCAAGGTGAGCGTCAGCGTCCAGGCATACAGACGCTTGAGCGAGGTTCGCGCGAACGAAAGCTCCTGGTAATCCCTGTAACCCGACTGCACCTGCTCGGCGTCCTGCTGGAGCTGCTTCGGCACCGGCTCGACGACCTGAAGCAGCCGCAGCGGCTCCCTCGGGTCCGGGCTGTTGACCGGCACGACGACGCGCAGCATCAACCCCTGATCGCCCATCTGTTCGACCTTCGAATAGGTCTGCTGCAGGCGAGCACTTCGCATCGCCTGCGCCGAGGGCGGCTCGGGAGGGAGCATCGAGCCCGAGACGCCGGCCACGGCGAGTACGCTGCCCGATGTCGAGAAGAGCGCCGCCTCGTATACGCCCGCCTGCTCGCTCGCCCGGTTGAGTCGCATGGCCATGCTGGCCGAGTCGCTTTCCTGGAGGGTGAGCGCGAGCTGCGTGGCCTTGTTGGTGGTCTCCTTCAGGAGGTAGTCGAGCGCGTTGCGCCCGAGGTTGAGCCCGCCCTCGAGCGCGCGATCCACGCTCACGTCGAACCAGGACTCGATGCTCTTGCCCAGGAATTGGACCGAGACACCGTAGAGCAGCGCCCCCGGAAGCACCGCGACCAGCGCGAAGAAGAGAACGAGCCGCATGGCCAGCCGCGAGCCGAACACACCGGCCTTGAGATTGCGCCGCAGCCGCACGAGCTGGTAGCCGACGAGCCCCATCAGCACCGCGACCATGGCGATGTTGAGCACCAGGAGGATGTCGATGCTGCGCGCGAAGAGCGCGGTGTTGGCGCTCGCCGTGGCGAGCAGGAACAGGAAGATCAGGCCCAGGCAAGCGCACGCGAGCAGCACGTAACGGATGACGCGCGAAGCGCGAATACCGCTCACGGCGTGAAACCCCAGCGGTACCAGTCGGACTGCAGCGTCCAGTCGCGGGACGCTAGCGCATTGATCTGGAACGGCTTCGGCAATAAGGCAACGTCGAGACGAAGCCGCACTGCGGCGTCGTAGCGTGCGCCCTTGGTGAGCTGGTCGAGTTGGGCGACCGGCCGCGATACGACGCGCGAGAGCTGATGCTCGACCTCCTCCAGCGAATTGAGCTGCTGGCCGAGCAGCCCGCTCGCGATTCGGTACTGACGCGTCAGCGGCGAATAGGTGACGCGGTACTGCACCGATTGCTGGATGACTTTCTCATCGAACCAGTACCAGCGCGGGCGCGCGAGCTCGAACTCGAGGACGAAGTAGAGCGACACGCCCTTGTGCAGCGCCTCCTCGAGCGTCGGGTTGAACGCGAAGTCGAATTGCGCATTGAGCACGACCTCTTCGTCCTCGACGCGCAGCTCCGCCGAGGTCACGGGGATCGTGTCGGCGATCGCGCCGGGCGCGAGCGCGAGCGAGATGGTCAGGCACAACAGGCCGAGGAAGCGGTTCGTTCGCGACATGCCTCTCGCGGCGGCAAGCCGCGTGATCCCGATCGTGCGAGGTCACTTCTTGTGCAGACGGGCGTAAAAAAACCCGTCGTGATTGTGCTCTGCGCCCCCGGCCGCTGGCAAGAGTTGACCGCCGAGTGCCTCATCGACGGCCAGGCGGAGCGCCAGTGCGACGGCGTCATCGTGCTGCGCGAGGAACGTATCGATCTGGTCCTCGTTCTCGACGCGAAAGACAGAGCAGGTCACGTAAAGGAGCATGCCTCCGCTCGCGAGCATGGGCCACAACGCGTCGAGGAGCCGCTGCTGCTGCGCGACGAAGCCCGCAAGATCGCTCTCGCGGCGCAGCCATTTGATGTCCGGGTGGCGTCGCACGACGCCCGAGGCGCTGCACGGCACGTCGGCAAGTATCCGATCGAAGGACTTGCCATCCCACCAGCGCCCGGGCTCGCCGGCGTCGTGCGCGACGAGCTGCGCCCGGAGCTTGAGCCGAGCGAGGTTCTCGCCGACGCGTTCGAGGCGCTTGCCGTCGATGTCGACCGCGGTCAAATCGAGCGCCGCGAGCTCCGCAAGGTGCGTGGTCTTTCCGCCGGGCGCAGCGCACGCGTCGAGGACGCGCATCCCGTCGCGCACGTCGAGCAGTGGCGCGGCGAGCTGTGCCCCGGCGTCCTGCACGGAGAAGAGGCCTTCCGCAAATCCCGGCAGCTCGTCGACCGGTCGCGGCCGCTCGATGATAAGCCCGACGCGGCCGATCGGAGTTGCCGCGATGCCGAGCGCTACGAGCTGTGCCAGATATTCGTCGCGCTCGATCAGCCTCGCATTCACGCGCAGCGCGAGCGGCGGCCGGGCGTTGCCGGCATCGAGGATCGCCGCCGAGCGACCGCCGTACTGCGCCTCGATCCGCGCGATCCACCATTGCGGGTAGGAGAAGCGAGCCTCGGGGTCGCGCGCAACGGTCGCGGTGAGCGTCTCGCGCCGCCGAAGAAATTCGCGCAGGATGGCGTTGACGAATCCGCGCGCCGAACTGCGCCTGATCCACACCGTCGCGCGCACCGCGCCGTCGACGACCGCGTGTGCGGGTGCCGTGGTGTGCGCGAGCTGATACAGCGCGACCCACAACAGCGCTTCCACGCTCGCGTCGATCAAGGGCCGATCGGCGAGGAGCTGCACGAGCCCGCGCAATTCGCCGAGGAAGCGCAGCGTCCCGGAGGAAAGCTCGCGGACAAGCGCTCGCGTGCCGCGGTCTTCGTTCGCCTCTGCGAGCGCGTCTGGAAGCGCTGCGCCGGCAAGAACCCGCCGTACTATCTTCGCCGCGCTGCGCTGGGCGTGCTCCATCGCGGCGCAGCGCCGGTCACACGACCATCGCGAGGAGCCGAGCGATGCGTTCCTCGGTCGGGGGGTGCGTTCTGAAGAGCCCCGAGAGTCCGCCGCCCGAAAGCGGGTTGATGATCATCATCTGTGCGGTCGCCGGGTGCGTCTCGGCGGTCTCGAGCGGCACGCCGCGGGCGTAGCGTTCGATCTTCGCCAGGGCATCAGCAAGCGCTCGCGGATCGCCTGAAATCTCGGCGCCGCCGCGATCGGCTTCGTATTCGCGCCCGCGCGAGATGGCGAGCTGGATCAGCATGGCGGCGATCGGGGCCAGGATCAGAACCAGAATCGCAACGACCGGATTGCGATCGTCGTCGTCGCGCCCGCCGAAGAACATCCCGAACTGGGCCAGCGTGGAGATTGCGCCTGCGATCGAGGCCGTGATCGTCGAGGTCAGAATGTCTCGGTGCCTGACGTGCGCAAGCTCGTGAGCGAGCACGCCGCGGAGCTCCCGCGTGGTCAGAAGTTGAAGGATGCCGGTCGTCGCGGCCACCGCGGCGTGCTCCGGATCGCGGCCCGTCGCGAAGGCGTTGGGCTGCGGCTCGTCGATGAGATAGACCTTCGGCATCGGCAGCCCTGCCCGTCCGGCAAGCTCTCTCACCGTGCCGTAGAGTTGCGGCGCCGAGGCCTGATCGACTTCCTGCGCACGGTAGAGCTTGAGCACCATCCTGTCCGAGAACCAGTACGCCCAGAAGTTCATCGCGGCGGCCAGCACGAGCGCGACGAGCATCCCTTGGCCGCCTCCGAGCAAGGCCCCCAGCGCGCCGAAGAGCGCCGTGATGGCTGCCATCAACAGTCCCGTCTTGAACCAGTTGCCGAGCATTTCGCTTGATCTCCGCCCTCGATCGAAAGCCGAGGCCTACGCGATAGATGACGTTCGCGCCTCTCCGATTCAACCCGTGGGTTGGCCGAATCGCGCGTTCGGCGCCAGTCGGTGCCCGGCAAGAAACGCGGCGGCGGACATCCGCTTGCCGCCGGCGCGCTGCAGCTCGCGCACCGCGAGTGCCCCTTCGCCGCAGGCCACCACGATTCCCCTGGCGTCGGCCCGAACCACCGTCCCGGCTGCTCCGAAGCGGCCGGGTGCGGGCTCGGAATCCCAGAGCTTGATGGTCTCCCCGTCGAGCAGCGTGTGCGCCCCCGGCGCGGGGTTGAAGGCGCGAATCGCCCGATCGATCGCGCGCGCCTCCGAGGTCCAGTCGATCGCGGCCTCGCGACGATCGATCTTTGTCGCGTAGGTGACCTCGGCGTCCGACTGTGGCGTCGTGTCGAGCCGCTCGCCGCGTTCGAGCTTGGCCAGCGCCTCGACGATGGCCTTCGCGCCGGCCTGTGCAAGCTTGTCGCGAAGCGCGCCCGCGGTGTCGCGCGGACCGATCGGTACCGGGTAGCGCGCGATCACCGGCCCCGTGTCGACTCCCGCGTCCATCTGCATGATGGAAATCCCGGTCTCCTCATCGCCGGCCAGGATCGCCCGCTCGACCGGCGCCGCCCCGCGCCAGCGCGGCAGGAGCGAAGCGTGGATGTTGACGCAGCCGTGTTTCGGCCAGGCGAGCATTGCGGGTGGCAGAATCAGACCGTAGGCCGCGACAACCAGCACATCGACGGCGACCGCCATGACCGGCGCGCGCGCTTCCGGCGACTTGAGCGACGGCGGCTGGAATAACGCGATGCGCTCTGCGCGGGCGAGCGCGCTCACGGGCCCGGGCTCGATCTTCATGTCGCGGCCCCGCGGCCGGTCGGGCTGCGCAAGCACCGCGACGACCGGCATGCCCGCGCCGAGGATCGCGCTCAGGGCGGTGACGGCGAATTCCGGCGTCCCGGCAAAGCCGATGCGCATCAGGGAAGCCCCTGCGGGTCCCTCACGCTGCCCGCTGCTTCTTCTTGAACTTGGTCCTGAGACGCGCCCGCTTGAGCGGCGACAGATAGTCGACGAAAATCTTGCCCACCAGGTGATCCATCTCGTGCTGGATGCACACCGCGAGCATGCCCTCGGCCTGAAGCTCGAAGGGTTCGCCGCGCGCGTCTAGTGCGCGAACGATCACTTTCGCGGCCCGCCGCACGCTGTCGTAGTATCCCGGGACCGATAGGCAGCCCTCCTCGCCCTCCGCCTCGCCTTCGGCTGCGACGATCTCTGGATTGATGAACACGTGCAGGTCGTCCCGCGTCGGGCTGACGTCGACGACGATGACGCGCTTGTGGACGTCGAGCTGGGTGGCGGCAAGGCCGACGCCGGGCGCCGCGTACAGCGTTTCGGTCAGGTCCGTCACTAGCTTCCTGATTTCGGACGTCACCGCCGGTACGGGAGCCGCAGTCTTTCGGAGGCGCGGGTCGGGGTATTCGAGG